>JAJDAR010000215.1 GCA_029261775.1 Deltaproteobacteria bacterium
GGTGCGCACGATCCAGAAGACGAACCTGCGCAAGACCAGCCTCTCGAAGCTCGTCATCCAGTCCTAGCGCTCCGACCCGGTCCGCGCGCTACCCTGAGGCGTCATGAGCGAAGTCCGTCCTCGTCTGGTGGCCGTCGACACCGAGGGGAGCCCGGCAAAAGCGCCGGAGGCTCCCGAGCGGCGCGGGGGCGTCATCGTCTGGATCGCAGCCGGCCTCGCCGTGCTCTTTGCGATCGGCTGGCTCTCGAGCGCCCGGAACGGCCGAGCCCTGGCCGAGGAGCTGTCCGCGACCCAGGCCGGCCTGCAGGCGGCCCAGGATCGGGTGGGAGCCCTCGAAGGGCAGCTCCTGCAGGTCCAGGAGCGGACCGGGGGGCTGGTCGAAGAGATGGCCCACGTGATGGGCCAGCTGGGCGCCCTGGCGGGCGATCTGGAGGCGCTCGGCGCCATGGCGGCTTCGGATCCCCAGGCCGGCGGCCCTGCGGACGGCGGCGGCCTGAGCTCGGAGATGACCCCGGCCGACTGAGGGGCACGACCCGCCCCTGGGGGCTGCGGCCCACACGCGCAGCTCCTGCGCAACTTCGTCCCCTTCGCGCCGGGCGGCACTCAACTCCTGCCGCCTCGTGCCGATACGGATGGGAAGTCCGAGGTCCATCCGGACCCCATACGACGAGGCACCGCCCCATGTTCGACGCCATTGCCGGTCTCTTCTCGAGCGATCTGGCCATCGATCTCGGAACCGCGAACACGCTGGTGTACGTGAAGGGCAAGGGACTCATCTGCTCGGAGCCGTCCGTCGTGGCCGTCGCGAAGGACCCGAGCGGACGCGGTGACAAGGTGCTCGCCGTCGGACACGAGGCGAAGGAGATGCTGGGTCGAACGCCCGGCGGCATCCGCGCGATCCGCCCGATCAAGGACGGTGTGATCGCCGACTTCGAGATCACCGAGGCGATGCTCCGCTACTTCATCCAGCGCGCACACAATCGCCGAAAGCTCGTGAGACCGCGCATCGCGATCTGTGTGCCGCCGTGCATCACCAGCGTGGAGAAGCGTGCGGTGCGCGAGTCCGCGCTCTCCGCCGGTGCGCGCGAGGTCTATCTGATCGAAGAGCCGATGGCAGCCGCGATCGGCGCCGGCCTCGACGTGACCGCCGCCACGGGCAACATGGTCGTCGACATCGGCGGTGGCACCACCGACGTCGCCGTCATCTCGCTCTCCGGCATCGTCACGAGCCGCTCGATCCGCTGCGGTGGCGACGCGATGGACGACGCGATCATCAACTACGTGAAGCGCAAGTACAACATGCTGATCGGCGAGCGCAGCGCGGAGGCCTGCAAGGTCAACATCGCGACTGCATCACCGACGGCGAAGACCGAGACCCAGGAGATCAAGGGCCGCGACCTGGTGGCCGGCATCCCGAAGGTCGTCGTCACGACCAGCGAGGAGATCCGCGAGGCGCTGCTCGAGCCGATCGGTCAGATCGTCGAGACCGTGCACCTCACGCTCGAGCGAACCCCGCCGGAGCTCGCCGCCGACATCGTCGACCGCGGGATCATGCTGGTCGGAGGGGGCTCGCTGCTGAACGACCTCGATCAGATCCTGCGCCAGGAGACCAAGCTGCCGATCCTGCGCAGCGAGGACCCCTTCACGGCGGTCGTCCACGGCGCGGGCCGTGCGCTGGACAACCTGGATCTGCTCAAGGACGTCGCGATCCAGTAGAGGGCGCTTCGGGGCTACTCCGGAGAGAGCACCGCGAGTGCGAGCTGCATGGCGAGCTGCATGTCGCCCTCGAGCTCGATCTGGCCCGACAGGAAGGCGTCCTGGGCCGCGACCTCGCCCGCCTTGAGGGCCTCGTAGGCCGCGCGCTCGACCTTCAAGGTGGTGGTGGGCTCGGGCGGCGGAGCGTCTGGGCCGAAGTGGGCGAGTAGCCCGAACCCCTCCTCGCCGAGCAGCTCGAAGCGAAGCGAGCCGCGCAGCAGCCGCAGGTTCGTCATCCGCGAGCCCGTCAGCTTCAGGTCACCGCCCTGGCCGGCGAGCGCGCCGAGAAAGGAGAGAGGTGAGTCTCCCGCCTCCTGGGCCAGCCGCTCGTAGTCGGCCTTCTCCAAGGCCAGGGTGAGGAAGGGCGCTTCGGCGGGCTCGTCCCCCGGCGTCATCACGCCGTCGCGGACGTTCAGGTTCCAGCGACCGCCGCCTTCGCCTCCCACCTCGACGACCAGGGTGCCATGGACCGCGCGCATGTCGTCGAGCAGGCGCTGCTCGCGCTCCACCGAGCGCTCCTGGTCGCGCAGGGTGCGCGACCACTGTGCGGGGAAGAGCTCGGCGAAGTAGGTGCCCGGATCCGGCGTGCTCATGGCGTCGTGGACTCCGTCGTCGCCTGGGTCCGGCTCCCGTCCGCAGGCCGCGGGGCAGGAGCCGCTCGCCGCCGGCGCTGATAGAGATCCACCGCGCGTGCGTGCTCGGCGAAGGTGCGGGAGAAGTGGTGGGTGCCGTCGTTGCGCGAGACGAAGAAGAGGGAGTCGGTCTCGGCGGGCTCGACGGCTGCACGCAGGGCGGCGGCACCCGGATTCGCGATCGGCCCCGGCGGCAATCCCGCGATGCGGTACGTGTTGTAGGGGTTGGATCCGTCTTCCAGGTGCACCCGGCGCAGATTGCCGTCGAAGTCCGGGATGCCGTAGATGACGGTGGGGTCCGTCTCGAGGCGCATGCCGCGGGCGAGGCGGTTGTGGAAGACCCCGGCGATCAACGGCCGCTCTTCGGGTGCACCGGTCTCCTTCTCGACGATCGACGCCAGGATCAGGGTCTCCCGCGGCGAAAGCCCTTGGCCGGCTGCACGCGGTGCCAACGGCTCCCAGGCCCGGCGGTACTCCGCGACCATGTCGGCGATGATCCGGCGCAGCGGCACGCCGCGGGCGAAGCGGTAGGTCTCGGGAAAGAGGTAGCCCTCCAGGCTCAGGCCCTCGACGCCGAGCTCGGCGACGAAGGTCGGATCGGTCACGAGGGACAGGAAGTCCTCGGCCGAGCCGAAGCCCGCCCCCTCGACCCGTCGGGCGATCTCCGCGGCGGTGAGGCCCTCCGGAAAGGAGAGTTCGTGGGTCTGGACCTCGCCCCGGACCAGTCGATCGAGGATCTGCGTCGGGGTCAGCGCCGGCGCGAGCCCGTACTCCCCGGCGCGCAGCTCGGCGCTGCTCCCCTGCCAACGGGCGAGCACCTCGAAGGCGAGGGCCCGGCGCACCAGGCCGGCCTCCTCGAGCTGGCGGGCCACGGCCTTCAGGGTCGAGCCCTCGGCGACCACGAAGGTCTGCTCGTGGGTGTCGTCGGAGACGGCGGACAGCAGCTGCCGCACCCCGAGGAACGAGGCGACGAGGGCCACGAGGGAAACGACGCCCACCCCTGTGATCCAGCGCTTCACGTTCCCCTCGCGCCAGCGCACGGCGGCTTCTCGGTAGCGAGGCGCCTCATGCGTGGCCTCCGGCACGACGCTCGAGGTAGGCGCGGAGCAGCACGGTGGCCGCGACCGAGTCGAGCACGGCCTTCTTCTTGCGCCGCCCCCTGCGGCTGCCGCCCTCCAGGGCTCGCTCGGCTTCACGCGTCGTCCAGCGCTCGTCGAGCAGGTCGACGGGCAGGGCCAGCTCCTCCCGCAGCGCCTCGGCAAAGCGATCGACGGCCTCGGCCTGGGCGCCCCGCCGACCATCCATCGAGATCGGCAGACCGACCACGACGCGATCGATCCCGCGCTCGCGGACCAGGAGGCGGAGCTGCGCGAGATCCTCTCTCGCGCCGCGACTCTGCATCGGCTCGAGGGGAAGCGCGATGCGCTCGCTCTCGTCCGAGATGGCCAGGCCGAACCGCCGGCTGCCGAAGTCGATGCCCAGCACGGCCACCGTTTCTAGGCGCCGCTTTGTCGGCTGGGTCGGCGCTCGAGCGCGACCTGCGCCGCCGATCGCAGCTGGGTGTCTCGCAGCTGGGCCGCCTGGGAGAGCACGCCGACCGCCTCGTCGCCCGGCAGTCCCGAGAGCGCGCCGGCGGCCGCCAGCTTGAGCTCGCGCAGGCGGCGACCCCCGAACCAGCTCTTGCGCAGCAGCAGCTCACCCAGCGGTCGGGCGGCTTCGGGCTGGCCGAGCTCGGCCAGGCAGCGGATGCGCTCCTTCGCGGTCTCCACGTCCGCGGCCTGCACGGCGGCCTCCAGGGATTCGCCCAAGGGCGCGACGGCACGCGGGCTCCGCGTCGACGCCAGGCATTCGGCGCAGAGCACCGCCAGGTGACCATCGCTCGACTGGAGGCCCCGGGCGAGGGCGCGCAAGGCCTGGGCATCGTCGGCGCCTTCGGGGGCTGCGCGCCGCGCCAGCGCGCGTGCCGCGGCCTCGCGCACGAACTCGTCCCCACTGCGCAGCAGATCGGACGCGCGGCTGACGGCCTCCGGGTGGCCGAGTCGCTCGGCCAGCGCGATCGCCCGCATGACGACCGCTCGCTCGTCGCCGGCCAGCGCAGCCAGCAGGGCGGGCCCCACGATCTCCGGGCCGAGGGCCATGAGCTGTTCGTCCAGGCGCTCCGCGCGTTCGCGATCCGGCTCCCGCAGCGCCCGCTGCGCCAGCCGCGCAGCCGCGTCCGGCGAAAGATGGGCGAGCACCCGTGTCGCGCGCTCTCCGCTCGAGCCGCGTTCGCCGGCCTGGTCGAGCAGTGCCTCGAGGGCCTCTCCCACCGCCAGGCGCTGCAGTCCCAGGACCGCAACCTCGTGCTCCCGTTCACCGCGCTTCGCATCGCACTCCGAGGCCAGGGCCGCGAGGATGCGAAGGGTCGCCGCCAGTCCGAGCCCCACCCCCTCGGCTTCGACGAGCCGCGCGAGCCCGTCGACGAGCTCTGCATAGGCCGGCCCGCTGGGCGCCGACTCGATCTCGCGCAGCAGCGCGGCCGCCGCATCGCTCGGGCTCGGCGATGCCGTGGAGTCCGGATCGCTGGTGCTCTCGCTCGCCGCCATTCGCAGGGCGACGGGCATCGTGTCCTCGTCCGTGGGCGTCGACGTCCGGGTCGGAAAGGTCGGTGTGCCGCTGGTGAAGCGCTCGCCGGGCAAGGGCTCGGTGTCGCTGCCACTTCGCGCATAGTGCGGCTCGGAGGGTGCCTCGGAGGGCGGGGGCACCGGTGCGCTCGGGCGCAGCACGTCGGTGTCCTCGTCGGCGTCGGGATCGCCGGCCTCGGGCGCCGCAGCGGCGATGCCCGGGGGCGCCGGCGTTTCGGTTTCGGCCGACGGCGGCTCCGCGACCGCCCACCCTTCAGGTGCCGCCGCCGCCGGTTCGGCCCTCCGTTCGGATGCCGCTGCCGGAGGTTCGGCCTCGAGCGGGTCTTCCGCGGTCGTCGGCGGTTCCGGCGCCAGCGCCGGTTCCGGCTCGGCTCGCGCCACCTGCGGCGGGGCGTCGGAGCCAGAACCCTCGACCTTCAGGACCGGAAAGCTGGGGGCGTCGGGCAGGAGTGCGTCGATGCGCACGCCGTCGGGCACGCGGCGCTCGAGGGCCGATGCGGCGCCGCCTTCGGCGTGCACCGCGTCCTCGGACATCGCGAGCACTTCGATCAGCCCCGCCAGGGCTTCTGCGTCGGCCTCGACCTCGACCCGGAGCCGCCACACGCCGCGGGCGCTCCACTCGGCCAGGGCATCCTCCAGCCGGCCGTCGATGGCGACGCTCTGCCCGCCCTGCTCGAGCAGTCCATCCTCGATCGCGACCTCGAGCGGGCCGTGCCGTGCCAGGTCGGCCGTCCACGCGCGTCGCGCATGGCCGAAGAGCGGCGCCAGGCGCGGGTCCCCGGGCTCGAAATAGCGGCGCGCCTTCACCACCCGGGCGAGCTCGAGGAGCAGAGAGACCAGCTCCGACGCAGAACGGGGTTCGGTGGCCGCCATGAACTCAGACAAGATAGGCATTGGCGGGTCGCACGCAGCGCGCCCCGCAACGAAGCCGGTCGGCGGCCGCTTGGCCCGGCTCGGCCGGCCGATCGTGGGCCGGGAAGACTCGCAGCCCACCCTCGGGATCCAGGAGGGGCGGCCGGCCGGTGGCATCGGTTCGAGGCAGGGGCGGGCGGCCGGTGGTATCGGTTCGAGGCAGGGGCGGGCGGCCGGTGGTATCGTCCCCCAGTCGCCCGGTTCCCCCACTGCGGCGGCACCCACCTTCCTCCGGTCCCGGGATTCCGCTCCATGGAGCCCGAAACGCCGCCGGACGCCCCGGCCCGAGTCGCCCCTGCGCGGACGCTTCCGGCCGCAGGGCCGCGCTTCGCCGCCCTGGCCGTCTCCACGAGCCTGGGGGTCGGGCTCCTGCCTGCCGCGCCGGGAACCTGGGGCTCCGCCTTTGCAGTGGGGATTTTCGTGTTATTTTCGCCTCTGCCGGGGGCGCTCCTGATCCTGAGCCTGCTCGCCCTCGGCGCCTTGGGGGTCTGGGCAGCGGACGTGTCGGAAGCGGTCTTCGAGCGCGGGGACGATGGGCGGATCGTGATCGACGAGGTCGTTGGCCAGCTGCTCGCCCTGGCCCCGCTGGCGTTCCTGGCGCCTGCTTTCATCGAAGGTCGGGAAATCCCGGCGCTCGTGACCGGATTCGTCGCATTCCGGTGCTTGGATATCACCAAGCCCGGCCCGGTCGGCTGGGCCGAGCGGCGCTTCTCCGGAGGACTCGGAGTGATGATGGACGACGTGGTGGCAGGTGGGCTCGCAGCGCTGGTGGTGACCGGCGGGCTGCTGCTGCTGCATGCCGTCGCACCCGGGAGCGCCGGGTGAGAGCCGAAGTCCTGACCATCGGCGACGAGCTCCTGCGCGGCGAGATCGTCGACTCCAACAAATCGTTCCTGTCGGATCGGTTGCTGCGGATCGATGTCGAGACCCGCTTCCACAGCTCCGTGCGCGATGATCCCGCCGACATGACCGACGCCTTCCGGCGGGCGGCGACCCGGGCAGACGTGGTGCTGGTCTCGGGTGGGCTGGGTCCGACCCGGGACGATTTGACCATCGCGGTGCTGGCCGAGACCTTCGATCGCAAGCTCGAGCTGCACGAGCCCTCCCTGCGGACGATCGAGGCCTTCTTCGAGCGCTTCGGCCGCAAGATGGCGGAGACCAACGCCAAGCAGGCCTGGTTTCCCGAGGGTGCCGAGGTCCTGCCGAATCCGGTCGGCACCGCGCCGGGCTGCCTGCTCGAGGCGGAGGGCACGCTCTTCTTCTGCATGCCGGGGGTTCCGCGCGAGCTCTTCCGCATGATGGACGAGGAGGTGGTGCCGCGCATCGCGGCCCGGGTGCGGCCGGTCGGGGGCACCGTGGTGCGCTCCACGATCCTGAAGACCTTCGGGATCGGAGAGTCCACGCTCGAGGAAGAGCTCTCCGATCTCGCGCGCGAAGAGGGTCTGAGCCTGGGCTTCCGCACGACCTTCCCCGACAACTACCTGCGCCCGGTGGCACGGGGTGCGACCGAAGCCGAGGCGGAAGCCAGGCTCGCGACGCTCTGTGCCGCCTTGCAGGAGCGGTTGGGCTCGCTGGTCTACGGGGTGGGGGCCGAGGTGACCCTCGAGGCGGTCGTGATCGCTGCCCTGACGGCGGCCGGCCGCAGCGTGGCCACCGCCGAGAGCTGCACAGGGGGCATGATCGGTGCGCGGCTCACCTCGGTGCCCGGCTCGTCCGCGGCCTACGTCGGTGGGGTCGTCGCCTATGCCAACCAGGCCAAGATCGACCACCTCGGGGTCGATCCGGGCCTGCTCGAAACCCACGGAGCGGTCTCCGAGCCGGTCGCCCTGGCCATGGCGCGCGGTGCGCGGGAGCGCTTCGGAACGGACTTCGGCGTCTCGACCACGGGCATCTCCGGTCCGGACGGAGGCAGCGCCGAGAAGCCGGTCGGCCTCGTCTGGGTCGGGTTTGCCCACGAGGGTGGGAGCGCTGCCCAGGACTTCGTCTTTCCCTTCGATCGCGAGCGGCACCGGGCCCTCACTACCCAGGTGGCCCTCGACTGGATCCGCCGGCACCTGGCCGGCGAGCCGCGCGTGGCCGCCCGCTACCTGGAGGCCCGGCCGGCCGGCGTGGGCGGGCCGCCGGGCTCGGACGCGGGGGGCAAGACATGATGAGCTTCGGTCGCAAGCAGGGCGCCGTCGTCCGGAGCTTCGTCGCGATCGCGGTCCCGGAGCCCGTGCGCGTGGCCTGTGCTGCACAGGCCGTCGAGCTGGCCGGTCGGCCGGCGGGCGACGCCGTGCGCTGGGTCCACACCGGCAACTACCATGTCACGCTGCGTTTCTTCGGCAACGTGGATGCCGAGCGTTTGCCCGAGCTGGTGAGCGAGCTCGGTCGCGCCGCGGCGGCCGTGCCGGCTTTCGAACTCTCTCTCGGGCCGCCGCATCCCTTCCCGCCGGGGCGCCGCGCCAAGGTCGTGGCACTCTCGCTCCAGCCGGAGGCACAGCTCCTGGCCCTGGCCGAGGAGATGGAGCGCGCCGCGCAGGCCGTTGGCCTCGAGCCCGAGACGCGGCGCTTCCACGCGCATCTGACCCTGGGCCGCATCCGCAACCGGCGCCTGCCACGGCTCGACGGTCTGCACACGCCGCCACCGCCGCCCTGGCCGGTGCGGGAGATCGTGCTGTATCGCAGCGATCTCGAGCGCGCCGGGGCCCGCTACACGCCGCTGGCGCACTGCCCGCTCGACGCGGTCGGTGCTTCCCCCGAGGCGCTGGCACGGCCCGGCACGATGGAGCTCGAGCCCCCGCGGTTCGAGAGCGACTCACCCTGACGTCATTTCACGAGGAGAGGTGGACATGAGAAAGAAGGAAGAGACCACGGCGAAGACCGAGGTCAAGCAGCAGAAGGGCGATGAGGCCAAGAAACGCGCGATCGGCATCGCCGTGACGAGCATCGAGAAGCAGTTCGGCAAGGGCTCGATCCTGACGATGACCGAGGAGTCGATCAATCGGGAGATCGACGCCTTTTCGGCGGGGCTGGCGAGCCTCGATCTCGCTCTCGGCATCGGCGGCTATCCGCGCGGTCGGGTCGTCGAGATCTACGGCCCGGAGTCGAGCGGCAAGACGACGCTCACGCTGCATGCGGTCGCCGAGGTCCAGAAAACGGGCGGCGTGGCGGCGTTCATCGACGCCGAGCACGCGCTCGACGTCAACTACGCGCGCCGGCTCGGGGTGAAGGTCGAGGACCTGCTGGTCTCGCAGCCCGACACCGGCGAGCAGGCCCTGGAGATCGCCGACGTGCTGCTGCGCTCGGGAGCGATCGACCTGGTCGTCATCGACTCGGTGGCGGCGCTCGTGCCTCGTGCCGAGATCGAGGGCGAGATGGGCGACACCCACGTGGGTCTGCAGGCACGCCTGATGAGCCAGGCGCTGCGCAAGATCACCGGAACCGTCTCGAAGTCCGGGGCCACGGTGATCTTCATCAACCAGATCCGCATGAAGATCGGCGTCATGTTCGGCAATCCGGAGACGACGACCGGTGGCAACGCGCTGAAGTTCTACTCCTCGATCCGGATCGACGTGCGCCGCATCGCGGCGATCAAGGACGGCGACGAGGTGGTCGGCAATCGGACGCGTGTGAAGGTGGTGAAGAACAAGGTGGCGCCGCCCTTCCGGCAGGCCGAGTTCGACATCCTCTACAACGAGGG
>JAJDAR010000216.1 GCA_029261775.1 Deltaproteobacteria bacterium
CCACTCCGCGTACAGCGCTGCGATCTCCTCGCCGATCTCCGCGCGCTCGGCCTCGACGCCGCGCACTCGATCCGGCTCCTTGAAGAGCTCGGGGTCCGCGAGCTGCCAGCCCAGCTCCGAGACGCGGGTCTCCTTCTCGAGGATCTCGGCCTCGATCCGGCCGACACGGCGCTCGGCGCGGTCGCGGGCCTTCCGGCGTTCGCGATCGCGCTGCCGATCCTCCTTCGTGACGGGCCGCGCCGGCGCCTTCGCCGGCGTGGGCGGGCTCGAGCCCGCGGGCGCGGCGTCGTGGGCCGCTGCCTCGGGGCCGCCGCGCTCCGGCGCAGCCTGTTCATCGAGCTTCCGCAGGTAGTCGTCGTAGTTGCCCGGAAACTCCCGGAGCACGCCGTCCTTCACCTCGACCACCCGGGTCGCCAGTTCGTTGATGAAGGCGCGATCGTGGGAGATCACGGCCAGGGTCCCCTTGTACTGGCGGAGCGCGTCCTCGAGCACCTCGCAGGCGACGACGTCGAGGTGGTTCGTCGGCTCGTCGAGGATCAGCACGTTCGAGGGGCGCAGCAGCAGCTTGGCCAGGGCCAGCCGGGCCTTCTCGCCCCCGGACAGCACGGCGACCTTCTTGTCGACGTCCTCGCCGCTGAACAGGAAGGCGCCGAGGTGGCTGCGCAGACGCGCCCCGTCCGAGAGGGTGCCGCCCTTGGCCAGCTCCTCCAGCACGCTGAGTGCGGGGTCGAGGATCTCCAGCTGGTGCTGGGCGTAGAAGGCCACTTCGACCCGATGGCCGAGCTCGCGGTCGCCGTCGTCGAAGGGCAGGACGCCGGCCAGGATCCGCAGCAGGGTGGACTTGCCCGCGCCGTTCGGCCCGACCAGTGCGACCCGGTCCCCGCGAGCGATCGACAGGTCGACGCCCGCGTACACCACGTTGTCGCCGTAGCGCTTGTGGATGCCCTCGAGGCGCAGCGGGATGGCACCCGCGCGCGCGGGCTCGGGGATGCGCAGGCGGATGCGTCGCTGATCCTCGTCCGGGATCTCGATGCGATCCTGCTTCTCGAGCGCCTTCACCCGGCTCTGCACCTGCCGCGCCTTGCTCGCCTTGTAGCGGAAGCGCTCGATGAAGCGCTCGGTCTCCGCCGTCTTGCGGTCCTGGCTGCGCTTTCGCGCCTGGAGCTCCTCCTTGCGCCGTTCGCGCTCCGCGAGATAGAAGTCGTAGCTGCCCGGATAGACGTCGAAGCGCCCGAGGGAGAGCTCGGCGACCCTCTTCACGTGGCGGCGCAGGAAGGTCCGGTCGTGGGAGATGACCACGACCCCGCCCTTGAAGGCTTCGAGGGTCTCCTCGAACCATTGGATCGACGGCAGGTCGAGGTGGTTCGTCGGCTCGTCGAGCAGCAGCACGTCCGGCTCGGCGAGCAGCAGCTTGGCGAGCTCGACCCGCATCATCCAGCCGCCGCTGAACGTGCGCAGCGGTCGGTCGCGCGCCTCCTCCGAGAAACCGAGGCCTGCCAGCACGCGCTCGAGGCGCGCCTCCCGCTCGAAGCCGCCTGCCATCTCGAAGCGTGTGTGCGCGGAGTCGTAGGCCTCGGCCACGTCGGGCGCGACGTCGCCGCCGGCAGACATGCGTCGCTCGAGCTCGCGGAGCTCCTTTTCGAGGGCATCGAGATGGGCCAGCGCGCGCCCCGTCTCCTCGCGCACCGAGTGGTCCTGCTTCGGGTCGATCTCCTGCCGCAGCATGCCGAAGCGCGCGCCGCGCTTCGTGCTGCGCTGTCCGGTGTCCGGCGGGTCGTCGCCCGAAGCGATCCGCAGCAAGGTGGACTTGCCTGCGCCGTTCGGGCCGACGAGACCGATCCGGTCGCCAGGGCGCACCTCGAGGGTCACACCCTCGAAGAGGGTGCGGGCACCGAATCCCTTCGCGACACCGTCCAGACGCAGGAGCATGGCCGGGGAGGCTAGAGATCGAGTCGCCGCGGCGCGAATCGGTGGTTTTCGGCGCCGTGCCGCCTCACCGGGTCGCGAAACCCTCAATCCGCCCCACGACCGTGCCGATACCCCCGAAGTGGACACCGAGAAGCTCCTCGAGGTCGGCGAACGCGGGATCCACCTGCTCTTCGACCGGCAGATGATCTCCGAAGCCTTCGATCAGGATGCGGATCGGCTGCGCGAGGAGATCGACGGTCGCCTGGAGGAGATCCACGGCGCCATCCAGCGGCTGGTCTCGCTGCCGGACCCCGAGGCGGGCCAGCGCTTCGTGGCCTGCCTGCCTCCCGAGGTCCGCCATGTCCTGGTCCTGCTCTACTTCGAGCTCCTGGACGGCCGCATCCGCCCGACCCGCACGCTCCACTAGGCGCACGCTCCTCAGGGCGGACGCTCCACCAGCGGCGCGCTCCCTAGCGCGGACGCGCCGCCCCGTCGGCCGCCCGGGTCCGGGTCCGCTCGAGCAGCTCGGGGACACTGAATTGGAGCGGTGCGCGCACGCGCTCGCCGCGTTTGGTCCGGAAGATCAGGTGGCCCTCGTCGCGGGCATGCACGAACAGGTCTCGCAGCAGGGCCACGTCCTGCTGGCAGTACTGCTCGATCTCCTGGATGCGGCCCTCCTTCCACCATTGCAGCGACTGCAAGCCATCGGCGCTCTTGGCCGCACCCAGGGTCTCCTCGCCGAGATGGCCGAGCCCGATCCGGAAGCCCAGCCGGGCGTGGATCGCCTCCAGCAAGTCGAAGGTCGGAAGGTCGGCGAGCCGCGCATCGGTGTAGCCACGCAGCACCTTGTAGTCGAAGCGCAGCACGTTGAAGCCGATCACCAGATCGGCCCGGCCGAGGTCGCGGAGCAGATCGTCGATCTCGGCCTCGCGGTAGGTGTGGAAGGCCCGGTCGCGGCTGTCCCAGGTGCATGCGAGTGCGACCCTCATCAGGTGCGCGTTGTGCCAGCCGCCCACGTCCTGGGCGCTGCGCTGGGTCTCGAGGTCGAAGAAGACGAGCCGCGGGGCGTCGTCGCCTTCATCGACGGCCTCCTCGGCGGGGGGGTCGACGACCGGGAGGCTCGCCGCGAGCCGCTCGGGCGGCAGCTCGGGCAGCGGCTCGTGGCCCAGCAGCAGCTCGATCACCCGCAACGCCGCCTGCTTGTCGATCGGTCGGTTGCCGTTGCCGCAGCGCGGCGAGTGGACGCAGCCCGGGCAGCCGGTCTCGCAGGGACAGTCGGCGATCAGCTGCTGGGTCGTCTCGAGCAGCGGCTCGATGTGATCGAACACCGAAGGCGCCAGGCCGAAGCCGCCCTCGTGTCCGTCGTAGAAGAAGATCGCCGGGTGCCCGAGCTGCGGATGGCAGGTCTGGCTGATGCCCGCGACGTCGAAGCGGTCGCAGAGGGCGAAGAGCGGGAAGACGGCGAGGGCGGCGTGCTCGACGGCGTGGATGCCGCCCATGAAGTGCCCGCCTTCGCCCTCGATGACCGCCGCCAGCTCGTCCGGCATCTCGAGCCAGACGCTGGTGGTCTCGAAGGAGGTCGGCGGCAGGTCGAGCGGCTCGGTCCCGAGCAGCTCCTGGCCCCGCACCCGCCGCCGCTCGTAGCTCGTCACATGGGTCGTGACCTTCACGCGGCCCTGGGCGAGGCGGAAGTTCCCGACCGGGCGCGCCCGCTCGCGGGTCAGGATCTCGGTCTCCTTCTCGCTCTGGGCGCGGGTGAAGTGGATCGCCTCGATCGGTTCGACGGTCACGCGCCGCTCGTCGAGCTCGAGCTTCGTGACCTGGAAGGAGCGCCCCGCGTGCAGATAGATCGCGCCCTCGTGGCACTCCGTGTAGACGTTGCCGGCTCCGACCTGGCCGATCAGGCGGGGGCGGCCCTTCGCATCCGTCGTGCCGGCGAGCACGATCGTGTAGCTGGCGCCCGCGCTGCGCAGGCTCACGTGGCGGTGGGGGTTGCGACGTGCGGCGAACCAGCGATCGCCCGACTCGCTGCGCAGCAGCTCTCCAGCCTGCTCGAGGCGGGCGACCGCGCGCTGCACCGCCGGCTCCGCGAGCGCCTCCTCGCCGGCGCGGAGCGGGACCTCCGCCGCCGCGCAGGGCAGGTGGGCGTCGAGCACGTCGCCGTTCGTCGGGTCGACCACGGCGTGCTCGAAGCGGTTCGTGAAGAAGGCCTGGGGGTGCGCGACGAAGTACTGATCGAGGGCATCGGGCTGCGCCACCATCGCGATCACGGCGTCTTCCTTGCGCCCGACGCGCCCGGCCCGCTGCCAGGTGGCGATCTGGCTGCCCGGGTATCCGACCAGCAGACACACGTCGAGGCCACCGACGTCGATGCCGAGTTCGAGCGCCGACGTCGAGATCACACCCATCAGCTCTCCCGTGAAGAGCTTGCGCTCGATCTCCCGGCGCTCCTCGGGCAGGAAACCCGCCCGGTAGGAGCTGACGCGCGGGTCGAGGGCGGGCTCGCTCTGGGTGATCCAGGTGTGCATCAGCTCCGTCACGCGGCGCGCCTTGGTGAAGGCGATCGTGCGCAGGCCGTGGCGGACCGCAAGCCGGAACAGCTGGGAGGCGACCGTGTACGGCGAGAGCTGCGGGTTCAGCAGCAGCACGTGGCGGCGGGTGCGCGCGGCGCCGTCGCTCTCGACGACCGTGAAGTCACGCCCCGCCAGCTTGCCGGCCAGCTCGCCCGGGTTGGCCACCGTGGCCGAGGCGCAGACCACCTGCGGGTGCGCCCCGTGGTGGCGGGTCACACGCAGCAGGCGACGCAGCACCTGGCTCACGTGGGAGCCGAAGATGCCGCGGTAGGTGTGCAGCTCGTCGACCACGATCAGCCGCAGCCCGCGAAACAGCGCCTCCCAGCTGCCGTGGTGCGGCAGGATGCCGAGGTGCAGCATGTCCGGCGTCGTGATCAGGACGTTCGGCGGGTTCTCGCGGATCTTCTTGCGACGCGCGTGCGGCGTGTCGCCGTCGTAGATCTC
>JAJDAR010000217.1 GCA_029261775.1 Deltaproteobacteria bacterium
CTCCGCGGGCGTGCGATCGCTGGGCGACATCAAGCTCTCCTGCAACTGGATGGCCGCCGCCGGCCATCCCGGAGAGGACGCCGGCCTGTTCGACGCCGTGCGGACCATCGGAGAGGAGCTCTGCCCGGCGCTCGGCATCGCGGTTCCCGTCGGCAAGGACTCGTTGTCGATGCGCACGGTCTGGGAGGACGCCGCAGGTGCGCATGCCGTGACCTCGCCCATCTCGTTGATCGTGTCGGCCTTCGCGCCCGTCGCGGACGTCTCTGCGGCGCTCACCCCCGAGCTGCGGCGCGACGCGGGCGAGACGCAGATCCTGCTCGTGGATCTCGGAGCGGGTCGGCAACGGCTCGGCGGCTCGGCACTCGCCCAGGTGTTCCGCCGGGTCGGGCACGAAGCGCCGGACCTCGAGGAGCCGGACCGACTCCGAGCCTTCGCCACCGCCTTGGCCGAGCTTCGCGAGCGGGACCTCGTACTGGCCTATCACGACCGCTCCGACGGCGGCCTGCTGGTGACGCTCATCGAGATGGCCTTCGCCGGGGGCTGTGGGCTCGACATCGACGCCGACGTCCCGGAGGAGGGGCTCCTGCCCTTCCTGTTCGCCGAGGAGCTCGGCGTCGCGCTGCAGATCCGCCGCCGCGATCGCGATGCCGTACTCCGGATCTTCGCCGGGAACGGGTTGGGAGACGCCATCCACGCCGTCGCTGTGCCGCGGGACGACGACCTCGTCGTGATCCGTCGGGACGGCGAGGAGCGATTCCGGGAGAACCGATCCGCCTTGCGCGCGACCTGGTCCTCCACGACCCACGCCCTGGCCCGTCTGCGGGACGACCCGACCTGCGCGGACGAGGAGCAGGCGGCGAGGATCGATCCCGCGGAGCCCGGTCTGGTCGCCCGGTGGCCGGCGGGCTTCCCCCGCGGCTCCGCCGCGCGCGCAACGGGACGGGCGCGTCCGCGGATCGCGATCCTTCGCGAGCAGGGAGTGAACGGACAGATCGAGATGGCGGCCGCCTTCGACCGTGCCGGCTTCGAGTGCGTGGACGTCCACACCAGTGACCTGCTGACGGGCGCTCGCGGCCTGGACGGATTCCACGGCCTGGCGGCCTGCGGTGGCTTCTCCTACGGCGACGTGCTGGGGGCCGGCGAGGGCTGGGCCCGGTCCATCCTCTTCCACGACCGGACCCGGGAAATCTTCCAGGCCTTCTTCGCCCGACGGGACCGCTTCGCGCTCGGCGTCTGCAACGGCTGCCAGATGCTCTCGGGCCTCGCCGAGCTGATCCCCGGCGCCGACCACTGGCCGCGCTTCGTGCGCAACCGGTCCGAGCAGTTCGAGGCGCGGCTCGCTCTCGTGGAAGTGTTGGAGAGCCCCTCGGTGCTGCTCCGCGACATGCAAGGCGCCCTGCTGCCGATCGCGGTGGCCCACGGCGAGGGGCGTGCCGAACCCCACGGCGAGCCGGCCGTGGCCGCACTGCGCTTCGCCCGGCCCGACGGCAGCCCCGCCGAGCGGTATCCTGCCAATCCGAACGGATCGCCGGGCGGTCTGACGGGGCTCACCACCACCGACGGCCGCGTCACGATCATGATGCCGCACCCGGAGCGGGTGTTTCGCACGGTGCAGCACTCGTGGCGCCCGCCCTCCTACGAGGGTGACGAAGCGCCGTGGATGCAGCTCTTCCACAATGCACGCCGCTTCGCGGACGAGGTATGAGGATGGATCTCTCGAGCTTGACCGCCGTCTCACCGGTGGACGGGCGCTACGCGGCGAAGACGGAGGCGTTGCGATCGATCGCGAGCGAGTACGGGTTGATCCGCTACCGCGTGATCGTCGAGGTCGCGTGGCTGCGCGCGCTGGCGGCGCACCCGGGCATCGCCGAGGTCCCGGCCTTCTCGGAGGCTGCCGAGGCGTGGCTCGAGCAGCTGCAGGAGGGCTTCGACGAGACCGCCGCGAGGCGCGTGAAGGAGATCGAGGCCACCACGAACCACGACGTGAAGGCCGTCGAGTACTTCCTCAAGGAGCGCCTGGTCGGGCAGCCCGAGTTGGAGGGCGTGAGTGAGTTCGTGCACTTCGCGTGCACCTCCGAGGACATCAACAACCTGGCCTACGCGCTGATGCTTCGAGAGCTGCGTGACGCCATCGTCCTGCCCGAGCTGGATGCCCTGCTCTCGGAGCTGCGCGACCTCGCGGACGGGCTGGCCGACGTGCCGATGCTGTCTCGCACCCACGGCCAGCCGGCCTCCCCCACCACACTCGGCAAGGAGCTGGCCAACGTCGTCGCCAGGCTTGCGCGCGTGCGAGCGCAGATCGTCGCGGTCCCGGTGCTCGGCAAGCTGAACGGCGCCGTCGGCAACTACAACGCGCACCTGGCAGCCTATCCCGACGTCGACTGGGAGTCGGTGTCCCGCGGGTTCGTCGAGGAGCTGGGGCTCGCCTGGAATCCGCGAACCACACAGATCGAGCCCCACGATGGCATGGCCGAGCTCTTCCACGCGCTCAGCAGGCTGGGAACGATCGGCATCGACTTCGCCCGCGACGTCTGGGGCTACATCGCACTGGGCACGTTCCGCCAGCGCCAGGTCGAGGGCGAGGTCGGCTCCTCGACCATGCCCCACAAGGTGAACCCGATCGACTTCGAGAACGCCGAAGGCAACCTGGGGGTCGCCAATGCGCTTCTGCTCCACCTCGCGGAGAAGCTGCCCGTCTCGCGCTGGCAGCGCGACCTGTCGGATTCGACGGTGCTGCGGAACGTGGGCGCCGCGAGCGCCTACGTGCTGATCGGACTCCAATCCCTCCGTCGTGGGCTCTCGAAGCTCGAAGCAGATCCGGAAAAGCTTCTGGAGGAGCTCGATCGCAACTGGGAGGTGCTCGCCGAGGCGATCCAGACGGTGATGCGCCGGCACGGCATCCCGGAGCCCTACGAAAAGCTCAAGGCGCTGACCCGGGGCCAGCGGATCGATCGGGAGCGACTCGCGCAGTTCATCGAGGGCCTCGACCTGCCGGCCGAAGCGAAGCAGCGGCTGCTGGCCTTGCGGCCGGAGACGTACCTGGGGAACGCCGCCAGCCAGGCCCGCAAGGCCGAGCGGAGCTGACCGGCGTGCAGGAGCCGATCTCCCACACCGAGGTCCGCGTGCAGACCGTGAGCCTGGTGATCCTGGCGACGGTCGCGGGGGCGGCTGCCCTCTTCTGGTTGCGACCGGTGATGATCCCGTTCGTGCTCGCGCTCTTCATCGCGCTGGGTCTGGGCATGGTGGCGGAGCTCCTGGTCGACCGGGCGCGGGCGCCGCGCGCGCTGGCCCTGCCCATCACCGTGATCGGCGGCCTGCTCGCGATGGCCGGTCTCGGTGCGCTGATCTCGGCCTCGCTGGGTCAGCTCAGCGAGAATGCCGGAATCTACGGGACCCAGCTCCAGAAGAGCGTCGAGCAGATCATCCTCTGGCTGCCGGCGCCGTTGCGCGAGGTGGCCGAGAGCCAGAACCTGGCGCAGCTGGCCAACATCCCGGTCTCCTCCGTGACGGGCCTGCTGGGCCGCACCACCAGCGCGATCGCGAACCTGCTCTCCCAATCCCTGCTGGTCGTGATCTTCGTGATCTTCCTGGTGCTCGGCGGCGCGGAAGCCACCGTGCGCGAGGGCACCTGGGGCCAGATCCAGTCGCGGGTGCAGAGCTACCTGCTCAGCAAGATCGTCGTCTCCGCGGTCACGGGCGTGCTGGTCGGCGCGGTCCTGCTGGTGCTCGGGATCCCGCTCGCCATGGTGTTCGGACTGCTGGCCTTCCTGCTCAACTTCATCCCGAACGTGGGGTCGGCGATCGCGACGCTGCTGCCGCTGCCGGTCGTGCTCGTCGACCCGAGTGTCTCGAGCGGGACGGCCGTTCTCGCCCTCGCGATCCCGGCCGCCATCCAGGGCGTGATGGGGAACGTCGTCGAGCCGCGCATGATGGGCGACTCGCTCGACCTGCACCCCGTGGCGATCCTGATGAGCCTGATCTTCTGGGGGATGCTCTGGGGCGTGGTGGGCATGCTGCTTGCGACGCCCATCACCGCCGTGCTGAAGATCTTCCTCGAGCGCTTCGAAGGCAGCCGCCCCGTCGCCGAGTTGATGGCGGGGCGCCTCAGCGCCTTCACGGCCCCGGATTCACCCCCGGAACCAGCTCCACGAGACCCGTGACGCCCGAGAAGAGATCCCCGAGCAAAGCGGGTGCCGCGGGCTCGGTCCGGACCCCGACGCCGCCGTAGGCTCCCTCGACATGCACGACCAGGGGCAGGGCAAGAGCTCCGGTCACGGTGCCGACGATGGACTGTGCGAAGCGACCGGGGACGGCTCCGCGGAGCTCGGGGCCGAGACGGGGGTTCACCAGCAGGTCGACACCCCGCCATCCGACCTGGCCGGTGGCCACGAGATGCACGAGCCTGCCGTTCAGCCGGAGCTGGTCGACCTGGATCTGGCCCTGCTCGATCGGATAGACGACGTCGAGCGTTCCGAAGTCGATGATGTGGAACTCGGGCATGCCGGTCTCCGCCACGACCTCCCGCTGGGCCGCCATCCCCTCGGCCCTTCCCTCGTGAAGCGTGATCGCGATGTCTCCGGAGGCGGCATCGAGAGCGTCCTCGAAGCTCGCGCCCGAGCCGCGGCCTCGGGAGTCGATGCCCAGGATGCCTTCGAGCGCGGCCTCGCCGTCGGACGAGAGGGCCGCCAGGGTGGCGCCGAGGTCGAGCTCGCTGGCGCGCAGGGTCCAGTCGAGCTCCGTGCCCGCACCCCGCTCCTCCCGACGAAGAGCGGCGTCGACGAGACCACCGCTGACGCCGACGCCCGCCAGATCGAGGGTGAACAGGCGGGGCTCGATGCGCGCACGCAGCTCCCCGCCCGAAATGACGAGCTCGCGTAGAGCGATGCGACCGACCTGGACCTGCAGCTCGAGGCCCCCTGCCGAACTCGCCTGCCCATCGGCCTCGACGGGCCTTGCGGGCTTGGGCTCGGGCTTGGGCTCGGGCTTGGGCTCGGGCTCGATCGCGGCAGGCGAGGTCGGGGGCTCGGCGCGCAGCTCCCAGAGCGGGGCCCAGGGCGTGAGGTCGAGATCGATCGCGTCCACCAGGATCCGCTGCGCGGACGATTCCTCGCCCTTCGGCGGGACCAGGGTGATCCGCGCCGCCACGGGCTCCGCTGCCCCCGCTGGTCCGCCCCGTCGATGCAGCGCGATCGTGCCGGCTGGCCCCGTCGCGGTTCCACGCAGCTCGAGAAGGCTGGTCCAGGCCGCCGGAGCCATCTCTGCCGTTCCGCCGGTCGGGTCGGGGCCGCGCAGGGTCACGGCCAGCTCTCCGTCGACGGCCTGGGTCTCCTCGCTTCGCACCGACAGCTTGCCCGCCACCTCCAGTCGATGGCGAGCGTCGGCGAGCTTCACGTCGAACGCGCGAAGCCAGGGCAGCAGATCGAAGCCCGTCAGCTCGGCGCGCAGGTCGGTCGCGCCCTCGCGCAGCAGACCGCGAACCTCGAGGCGACCGAGCGCCTCGTCGGCCGCGGACAAGGGGTCCAGGGTCAGGGGCTCGAGGAACAGCGAGCCATCGGCGACGCGCCAGCGAAGGGCTCCGGTCATCGCGACGGCGAGCGGTGCGGCATCGGGCGCGGGCGCCCTGCGCGTCGTGCCGAGCGGGCCGAAGCGAAGGTCGGGGGCGATGCGCCAGCCGTCGGCCTCGTCGGTGAGCAGGATCCGGCCCGTGACGCGCCCCCCGTCGAGCAGGCCCGCCAGCTCCTCGAGGGGCCCGAAGCGCGACGTCCCTTCGAGGGGCTCGACGTCCACCCTGAGCTCGAGATCGAGGTCGGGGCCGAGCTCTCCGGTGGCGCCGACCTGGACCCGCGGAGCACCGTCCTCGACGAGCCTCGCCTTCGCCTCGCGGAGCCGGGCACCGCTGCCGCCCGCCGCCAGGAACCCCTCGGCCTCGAGCGAGACGGAGACGGCTCCGAGTCGAAGCGACGGCTGCGGTGCCAGCTCGAGATCGGCATCGATCGCGAAGCTCGTGGACTCCTGCGGGTCGACAGGCGAATCGACCGGCTGCACGAGCACGTCCGCACGCAACCGCAAATCCTCGACGACCTCTCCCTCGACGCGCCGCTTCATCGGCGCATCGACGGTGACGTGCCCTCTCGCGAAGGGAACCCAGCCGTCCACTTCGACCTGCAAAGGCCCCAGCTCGAGCGAGCTCGAACCGCGAATGATTTCCAGCTCGACGCCTTCGAGCCGCGCGTGCTCCAGCTCGACGTCGAAGGCCGATCCCCCGGACTCGCTCGGGGTTTCGACCGGAAGGTCCGCGCCTTCGGGCTCGTCCGACGCCTCGGACAGCGTGAGCCGGGCGCCCGATACCTCGAGGCTCTCGAACACCGGGCGGTCGGCCGCGAACGAGGCCAGCGGCCGCAGGCGGAGGGAGATCCGCTCGATCCCGCCCCGCAGCTGGGGCCCGTCGATGCGCAGCGCTTCGGCCCGCAACGAGCCGCCGAGCGAAAGGCGGCCGCGCTCGGCGCTCCACTCGCCACCCAGGGCCCGCGCAGCGAGCGGCAGCCAGACGCGTTGGAAGGCATCCCCGGTCTGCAGCCAGGCCGCGATCCCCGCCAGCATGGCGGCCAACAGGAACACGACGACCAGGCGGCGAGGCCAGCGCGAGCGGCGGGAGGATGCAGCGTCGGGGGACACGAGGAAGGGAGGTTAACGGACGGCGCGGCCTTCCCGGGGCCAACGGGGGTCGTCGGCGTGCTCCCGCTCGAAGAGCGCCCGCAGCGCCTGGAGCCGCGCAGGAGCCTCCTCGGCCAGGTTTCGCGTTTCCCGGGGATCGATGGACAGGTCGTAGAGCTCGTCTGCAGCGTCGGTGGCCGGCTGGACCCACTTGTCATGGCCTCGTCGCGCCGCCCGCTTGACGGTCCCCTCGGCATGGAGCTCCCAGACGAGGGTGGAGGGCGCGGGGCGCTCGCCACCCTCGAGTGAGGCCAGGGCGCTGCGACCGTCGATGGCCTCGGGCGAACGCGCGCCCACCAGCTGGGCCAGGGTCGGGAGCAGGTCCCAGATGGCCAACGGCTCGTCGAGCTGGGCCGGGGCCGAGCGGCCTGGGACCCGGACGATCAGTGGAACACGGAGGCCCCCTTCGTACAGGTCGCGCTTGTGGCCGCGCAGCCCGCCTGCCGAGCCCAGCTCGGCGGGGTCCACCCCGCCCTCGGCGTGGGGTCCGTTGTCCGAGGTGAAGAGGAAGAGGGTCCGGTCCCAGAGCCCGAGCTCCTCGAGATCGCGTCGCAGCGCACCCACGTGACGATCCAGCTCGTGAACCAGCGCCGCATAGGCGCGCGCCGCGGACGAGCCGCTGCCCTCGAGCGCCTCGAGACCCGGTCCCGGCTCGAGGTTTCCCGCGGTCGAGTTGGCATGGGGCAGGGTCGGCGCGTAGTACAGAAAGAAGGGCCGCGACGCATTCGTCCGCACGAAGGCCCGTGCCTCCGCCAGCAGCCAGTCCGTCGCGCGCACGTGGCGCTCGATCGGCGCTCCTGCGCCCACGGCCGTTCGGCTCGCGAGAAGGTTCGGCAACCACAGCCGCCCGCGATCCACGAACAGGTGGTCGGGCCAGTTCGTGTGGGCGTGGGACTGGTCGTGGTATCCGACGAAGTGGTCGAAGCCCTGGGCGGTGGGCGCGCCCGAGTCCTCGGCCGTCCCGAGCCCCCACTTGCCGAAGCCACCCGTCGCGAGACCGACGGAGCCGAGCACCTCCGCGAGCGTTCGTTCCTCCGCAGTCAGCGGAATGCGCGCGTTGCCGCGCAGCGGCCCGCGCGCCGTGTGCATGCCGGTCATCAGCGCGTGGCGCGAGGGGGCGCAGACCGACGAGCCGGCGTAGAAGCTGGTGAAGACCACACCCTCGGCGGCCAGCCGATCGAGGGCCGGAGTCGGGATGCGCGGGTTCGCGAGATCCCCGACCCCCAGGTCGTCCGCCAGCACGAGCACCACGTTCGGCGGTCCGGCGCCGCTCGCCATGGGCCGGGTGCCCCCCTCGGCCCGGGCGCCACTCCAGCCCAGCAGCCCCACGGTGAGCCAGACCAGGCCGCTACGTCGCAGGCCCCGGCTCATGCTGCGCCCTCGCCGCCCGCGAGCGCGCGAGCCAGGGCGACCACACTGTGCGGCGCGCTGCCCTCGGCCTTGTTGTTGACCAGGACGAAGCAGTCCTGACCCGCGTCGGCGGCCGCTCCCACCCGTGTGACGATGCGCTGCAGCTCGCCGGGGTCCGGTGCCGCCCGCCGGTCGAAGGGCGCGTAGCGGTCCCGTGCCTCTTCGTACCGATCGCCCTGGCGGAGCATCCAGCGGATCACGCGCGGACCCGGGGTGCCGCGCTCGAGGACACGCGCCTGGACGTCGAGCGAGGGGAGGGTCGGATGCACCGACAGGGCCGCGGGCACGCCGGCCGCAGCCAGCGCGTCCGCCACGGGACGGCTCACCCAGTCGGCGGTCCGGACCTCGATCGCCATCGGAGCGACACCGCGCAAGGAATCCAAGAACGCATGCAGCGCCTCGGCGAAGCGCGAGGCGGCGAGCGGACCGCGTGCGGCCTGCGGCGGAAACTGGAAGAGCACCGCGCCCAGCTGCGGACCCAGCCCGCTGGCGAGGGGCCCCAGGACCTCCTCGGCCGCGTAGCTCGCATCGAGGAAGCGCGGGTTCGGCTGACCCGCGCGAGCACCGAGCCGAGGGTGCGCCGGGAATCGCAGCCAGCAGCAGTCCTCGTGGGCCTTCACGACGAACCGGAAGTCCGACGGGACCTGCTCCGTGTAACGGCGAAGGTCCTCCCGCGGGACCGGCGCGTAGTACCCGCGGTCGACACTCACGGTGCGCAGCAGAGGATGCCGCGCGTACGCCCCCAGGCCGTGGCGCGCCAGCTGGGTGGGACTCGTCCGGGACGCATAGACGAGCCCCGCCCAGCCGGGAAACGACCAGGAACAGGTGCCCAGCCGCAGGCCGGCCGGCAGCGCCGAGGCGAGGGCGCCGACCTCGCGAGGAACCGCTGCAGGCCGGACGCGCGGAAGATCGCGCTCCGCAAACAGCCCCGTCTGCTGGGGACGACCGACGGGGCGGGCCATGGGGCGAGGGTTCCAGGGCCGCCGCGGCGAGGCAAGGGGCGGGGTGCTCGCCTGGCCTCGCCCCGCATGGCGCCTGCATCCCCCCTACGATCCAGGCATGGAGAAAGCCTGGCTGCGGCGGGCGGTCACGATTCCCGCCTTGCTGCTGGCCACGATCCTGCTCGTGGTCGGCCTCCCGGTGTGGCTCCCGATCGCCGCGCTCGTCGATGCTGGCCTCCAGCGAAGCTTCGCGATCTCGCGTCTGCTCCTCTTCATGACCGGGTATGGCGTCTGCGAAACGATGGGTCTCGTCGTGGCCGGCGCCCTGTTCGTGCGACGGGGCCGTGGCGATTGGCAGGAGCCGGCGCTGCAGGCCGCCCACTACGAGCTCCAGCGCAGGTGGGCCGGCGCGATCCTCGCCGTGGCCGTCCGCTGCTTCGGGCTCGACCTTCGCACCGTCGGCGTGCCGCCGACCCGCGACCGCTCGCTGATCGTCCTGCCGCGCCACGCCAGCCTGATCGATTCCTTCCTCCCGGCCGTCGTGCTCGGGGGCGACCGCTGGCGGCTGCGCTGGGTGATGAAGAAGAGCCTGCTCTTCGACCCGTGCCTCGACGTGGTGGGGCATCGCCTGCCCAACGTCTTCATCGAGCGGGGATCGTCGGATCCGGGCGCCGAGACGGCGCGCGTCGAACGCCTCGCCGGGAACCTCGGCCCCGGCGAGGGTCTGGTGATGTTCCCGGAAGGCACCCGCTTCAGCGCTGCCCGCAGGGACCGGGCGCTCCAGCGACTCGCGGACGACGATGCGGAGCGCCGGGCGCGCCTCTCGGGGCTGCGTCACCTGCTGCCTCCCCGAACACGGGGCCCCCAGGCGGTGCTCGATGCAGCACCCGAGGCCGACGTCTGCATCTTCGGCCACGGCGGGTTCGAGGGCTTCGCCGGGCTGCGCGATCTGCTCCGGGGCGGACTCGTCGGACGCCGCATCGACGTGCGTCTGCGCGTCTTCCCGCGCAGCGAACTCCCGACGCAGAGCGCCGGGCGGGTCGCCTGGCTGGACGAGCGCTGGAAGGAGCTCGACGATTGGCTCGAGGAGCTGCACGAGGGGCGCGTGGCTGACCGCTCCGGCGGTCGCGCGACGAGCGCGACGGCGGGCTAGGCTGCCGGTTCGCTCGGCGCGCCACTCCTTCGTGGAAGGCGGAGAGCGGGCAGAGGAGCCTCCGATCATGATCCTCGATCGCTTCCGACTCACCGATCAGGTTGCCATCGTCACCGGCGCGGGCCGGGGCATCGGCCAGGGCATTGCCCTCGCCTATGCCGAGGCCGGCGCGGACGTGGTCTGTGCGGCCCGGACGCCGTCGCAGCTCGAGGAGACCGCGGAGCAGGTGCGCGCGCTCGGGCGGCGCGCCCTGGTCGTCCCTTGCGACGTGCTGGAGCGCGCGCAGCTCGAGAACCTGGTCGCGGCCGCCCTCGCCGAGTTCGGCCGCATCGACCTGCTGGTGAACAACGCCGGTGGCTGGCCGCCCAAGCCCGCCCTGCGCACGAGCGAGAAGGAGTTCGAATCCGCCTTCCGGTTCAACGTGACCACCGCCTTCGTCCTGACCCGCCTGGTGGTCCCCAGGATGGTCGAGACCGCCGGCAACGGCGCCGTAGTCAACATCTCTTCCGTCGCCGGACGTGAGATCTCGGCCGGCTTCGCGGCGTATGGCACGGCCAAGGCCGCCCTCTCCTTCCTGACGCGCGAGCTCGCCCAGGACTTCGCGCCCCGGGTCCGGGTGAATGCGATCGCCGTCGGCTCGATCGAGACCGAGGCGCTCGGGACCGTCCTGACGGACGAGATCAAGGACGAGATGATCCGGCTGACGCCGATGGCTCGGCTCGGTCGGGTGGAGGACATCGCCGCCTGCGCGTTGTACCTGGCGTCCCCGGCGGCCAGCTACGTGACGGGCGAGATCTACGGCGTGAACGGCGGGCTGGTCGGCCTCAACATGCGGATGCCGCGGGCCTTCGAGTAGCCCCGCGCCACCCGTCAGGGGGATGGCCAGCCCTTCGCGTCTTCCTACTCTGGGCCTGGGCGGTGGGGGGAACGTGGGCCGGATCCAGCTGTTCGAATTCGGAGACCTCGAACGATGCCCCGCCTCGCTGCGCCGCGCCCTGCGCGACGCCATGGTCCTGGGCGAGACCCGCTTCCACACCTTCCGGGACGTGGTGGGCCCCCTGATCGATGCGCTGAAACGGACCCAGCGCGACCAGGTCCTCGACCTCTGCTCCGGCTCTGGGGGCCCCTGGCACGACCTGGCGCCGGCCGTTTCGGATGCGGGCGTCGAGCTCGACGTCCTGCTGAGCGAGCGGAGCGGACCGCCGCCCGGCGACCTCGCCCTGCCGGCCACCCCCCGTGTCTCGCTCTCCTTTGCCCGCCAGCCGATCGATGCGCGCGCCGTGCCGAGCGGGCTGCCTGGCCTGCGGACCCTCTTCAACAGCTTCCACCACTTCCGCCCCGACGAGGCGCGACGCGTCGTGGCCCAGATCGCCGAGGCCGGAGAAGGGGTCGTGATCGCCGAGCTGACGGCCAGACGGCTGTCGAGCGTGCTCTGGAACGCCCTGGCCGTACCGCTCGCGCTGCTCGTCGGGGCCGCCTTCCTCGGGGATCGCCGGATCCGGGCCTGGACCTACCTGGGCGGCCTGCTGCCTCTCGTGGTGGCCTGGGACGGCGTGGTCTCGTGTCTGCGCAGCTACACCGCGGAAGAGATCGCCGCGATCGCCCGCGAGGCGGCCCCCCACCATGACTGGCAGCACGGCGAGCTGCGTCTCGGCCGGCTGCCGGTCTGGATCACCTACGTCACCGGGGTCCCTCTCGAGTGCCCGCCGGCTGAATCGGTAGCCTGACCGAGCGCCGGGCCCCCAGAGTGGCCTGACGGCGCACCTGGCCCCCGAATCGGTAGCCTGAGCCACCCAGGCCCGCGAATCGGTAGCCTGACCGACCCACCCAGGCCCCGAGCCGGAAGCCTGACCAACCCGGGTGCTCGCCTCCGGCGATCCACCCGAGCGGGAGTTCCTCATCTCCGAGCGTCGCACCCTCCGCAAGACCAAGATCGTGGCCACCGTGGGGCCTGCCTGCGACGACGTCGCCACGCTGACGCGCATGATCGAGGCGGGCATGAACGTCGCTCGTCTCAACTTCTCCCACGAGGACCATCCGCGACACGCGCAGCGCCTCGAGCGCGTTCGCGAGGCAGCGGCCGCAGCCGGAGCCTTCGTCGCCACCATGCTCGACACGAAAGGCGCGGAGGTGCGCACGGGAACCGTCGCCGAAGGCACCGTGCTGGAGCGCGGCGCCACCTTCCGTCTGCTCGCGGCCGACGCCCTGGGCGACGCCAGCGGCGCCAGCATTTCCTACCCCGCCCTCGTCGAGCAGCTCGAGCCGGGTCAGTCCGTGCTGATCGACGACGGCAAGCTCGAGCTGATCGTCGAGGGAACCAGTCCTGGCGCGCTCGAGTGCCGCATCGTACGGGGGGGCCCGCTCTCGAGCCACAAAGGCGTGAACACCCCGGACACCGCGCTGCTCCTCGACGGGCTGAACGAGGCCAACCAGGCAGACCTGCAGTTCGCCGTCGAGCACGGTATCGATTACATCGCAGCGTCGTTCATGCAGCGTGCCGGAGACGTCGCCGCGATCCGTGGCTTCCTCGAGGAGCGCGGCGGCGGACACATCCCGATCATCGCCAAGATCGAAAGCCGCGAGGCGCTGGTGAACCTCGAGTCGATCGTGGAGGCCGCCGACGGCACGATGGTCGCGCGGGGCGACCTCGGCGTGGAGATCGGCGCGGCGGCCGTGCCCGTCGAGCAGAAGCGCATCATCCGCAAGACGGTCGGACGCGGCAAGCCGACCATCACCGCGACCCAGATGCTCGACTCGATGGAGCGCGAGCCGCATCCGACCCGCGCCGAGGCGTCCGACGTGGCCAACGCGATCCTCGACGGGAGCAGCGCCGTGATGCTCTCCGGCGAGACCGCGCGCGGCCTGTATCCGGTGGAGGCCGTGCGCACCATGTCCGAGATCGCGGCAGGCGCCGAATCCTCTCTGCGCGAGTTCGGCTACCTGCAGCAGATCGCACCGCATCCCACCGCGCCGATCGTCGAGGCCGTGAGCCAGGCGGCGATCACCATGGCCAACCATCTGAACGCCCGCGCCATCCTCACGCTGACCGAGAGCGGCTTCACCTCGCGCCAGATCTCGAAGTACCGTCCGCGCTGCCCCATCCTGGCCGTCACGAGCTCCCTCGACGTGGCGCGGAGACTGGCGCTGAACTGGGGCGTCACCGCCACCGTCGCCGAGCAGGAGCCGGACGACGAACCGCGGCTGCAGCACGGCATCGACTGGGCGGTGCAGCAGAAGATCCTCGAGCCCGGAGACCTCGTGATCGTGACCGCCGGCATCTCGCATCAGGCCGGCAGCACGACGTCGATCCGTGTCGTGACGGTCTAGCGATTTGCGTGAGCCCGGATGCAGCCCGAGGGCTGCACCCAGGCGGTTGTCATCGCTGCCGGAACCGCGCCGCTCGAGACGGTGTCCGTCGGGTGGCGCCTACGCGCCTCCCAGGGAAGGAGACCCCATGAGCTGGTTTCGCCTCACGATGGCCGTCGCGCTCGGGCTGGCCGCCAGTGCGGCGTCCGCGGAGCTGCCCGGCGATCTCGACCCGAGCGGCTGGCTCGGCCGCGCCCGCATCGGGGTCCAGGTGCAGCCGATGACTCCGGAGCTCCGCGAGTTCCTGGACGCGCCCCGCGACCGAGGTGTGCTGGTCGTGCGGGTCCTCGAGGATTCTCCGGCCGCCAAGGCGGGAGTGCAGGTCGGCGACGTCGTCACCGCCATCGACGGCGAGGCGATCGACCAGCCCTACGA
>JAJDAR010000218.1 GCA_029261775.1 Deltaproteobacteria bacterium
GACAACATCGAGATGTCGGTGGAGCTGATCACGCCGATCGCGATGGACAAGGAGCAGCGCTTCGCGATCCGCGAGGGCGGCCGCACGGTCGGCTCCGGCGTCGTGATCGAGATCGTCGAGTAACGAAACGCAAACGGCGCCGACCGCAGGTCGGTCAGACAAAGAAGGCTCCAGAACCGAAGGTGCGTAGCACAACTGGCTAGTGCACCGGACTCCAAATCCGGAGGTTGGGGGTTCGAGTCCCTCCGCACCTGCCACTTCTCAAGGTCCGAACGAAACGGAGACGAGCATGAATCCCGCGGCCTGGATCAAGGACGGACGGCAGTACCTCATCGAGGTGCGTTCCGAGTTCGACAAGATCCAGTGGCCCGCACAGAAGGAGTACGTGGGAGGGACCGTCGGTGTCCTGGTGATCGTCGCCTTCCTGACCCTCGTACTCGGCCTGATCGACGCCGGTCTGTCCAGCGTCATGGATCTCATCCTCGCCTGAGGGCCCACGTGATTCCCATGTCCAAGAACTGGTACATCGTCCATACCTACTCCGGGCACGAAGCCAAGGCGAAGCAGTCCCTGCTGGAACGCGCCAAGACCTTCGGCCACGAGACGGACATCGACGAGATCCTGATTCCCGAGGAGAACGTCGTCGAGGTCGTGAAGGGGAAGAAGCAGACCTCGAAGCGGAAGTTCTTCCCCGGCTACATCCTCGTGCACATGAACTTGACCGACGAGACCTGGCACATCGTCAAGGATACGCCGAAGGTGACCGGCTTCGTGGGAGGTGGCGAGCGGCCGACGCCCATCCCCGACGAAGACGTCGCCAAGATGACGCAGCAGATGAAGGAGGGCGCGGCCAAGCCGAAGCCCAAGATCATGTTCGAAGAAGGAGAAGCGGTGCGGGTCGTCGACGGCCCCTTCGCGAACTTCTCCGGCTTCGTGGACGAGGTCCTTCCCGAGAAGGAGAAGGTCCGCGTGATGGTCCAGGTCTTCGGTCGGGCGACGCCCGTGATGCTCGACTATGTGAGCGTGGAGAAGGCGTAGCCGCCTCCGCGACGCGGCCCGCCCCAGCGGCCGCGACACCCCGACGGGGAGGGCGCGCACGGCGCGTCCGTTCGGACCCGCGAAAGGAAATCCGGAATGGCAAAGAAGGTCATTGGGCTGATCAAGCTCCAGTGCCCGGCGGGGGCAGCGAACCCCGCCCCGCCCGTGGGACCCGCCCTGGGTCAGCACGGGGTCAACATCATGGAGTTCTGCAAGGCGTTCAACGCGCGCACGCAGGATCAGGCCGGGTTGATCATCCCCGCCCTGATCACCGTGTACGCGGACCGCAGCTTCACCTTCGAGCTGAAGACACCGCCTGCGGCCGTCCTGCTCAAGAAGGCCGCCAAGCTCGAGAAGGGTTCTGGCGAGCCGAACCGCAACAAGGTGGGTCAGGTGACGAAGGCCCAGGTCGAGGAGATCGCACAGACCAAGATGCCCGACCTCAATGCCCACGACATCGAGGCGGCGATGAAGATCGTGGCCGGGACCGCCCGCTCGATGGGCATCGACGTGGTGGAGGGCTAGCGCATGCCGAAGCACAGCAAGCGCTACGAGACCTGCGCCGGGAGCATCGATCGGGACAAGCTCTACGGTCTCCAGGAGGCGATCGAGGCCCTGCAGGGGGGTCCGGCCGCCAAGTTCGACGAGAGCGTCGACATCGCGATGAACCTCGGCGTGGATCCCAAGCACGCCGACCAGATGGTGCGCGGTGCGATCGTCCTGCCCCACGGAACGGGCCGCTCGATGCGGATCCTGGTCTTCGCGAAGGGCGAGAAGGAGAAGGAGGCCCAGGAGGCCGGGGCCGACTACGTGGGCGCCGAGGACCTGGCCAAGAAGATCTCCGAAGAAGGCTGGCTCGAGTTCGAGCGGGTCATCGCGACTCCCGACATGATGGGTGTGGTCGGTCGCCTGGGAAAGGTGCTGGGGCCGCGGGGGCTGATGCCCAACCCCAAGCTCGGCACCGTCACGCAGGACGTCGGCCAGGCCGTCGCCGAGAACAAGGCCGGCAAGGTCGAGTACCGCGTCGACAAGAACGGGATCATCCACACGTCGATCGGCAAGCGCTCCTTCGACACGGCGCATCTGGTGGCGAACGCCACCGCCCTGATCGATGCCGTGATGCGGGCCAAGCCCGCGGTCTCGAAGGGCACCTATCTCAAGAAGGTCTCGCTCTCGACCACCATGGGCCCGGGCGTTCGCGTCGACCCGGCCGCGGTCGAGAAGGCCGCGTGAGCGGAGCAGGAGAAGAATCGTGCTGACGTACGCACAGAAGCAAGAAGCCGTCGCCCAGCTGAAGGGCAAGTTCGAGAAGGCGAGCACCATCATCCTCGCCGACCCCTGTGGGCTCGACGTCACGTCCGTCAATACCTTGCGGAGCCAGATCCGCACGACGGGCGAAGGCGAGTACGAGTATCAGGTGGTGAAGAACTCCGTGCTCAAGCGCGCGGCCGCAGGAAACGCAGCAGAGGTGCTCGCCGACCACTTCACCGGCCCGACGGCGGTCGCCATCTCCTATGGCGACCCGGTCGGTCTCGCGAAGGTGCTGGTCAAGTACGCGGAGGCCCACGAGGCCTTCGAGATCAAGGCCGGGCTGCTCGACGGTCGCGAAGTGGACACCGGCGAGATCGGCACTCTCGCCACCCTGCCGGGGCTCGATGAGCTCCGCGGAAAGATCGTGGGCCTCATCCAGGCCCCGGCCCAGAAGATCGCGGCGGTCCTCGTGGCCCCCGCGACGCAGCTCGCCCGGGTGATGGACGCCCGGCGGGCACAGCTCGAGGAGTCCGGCGGCGCCCAGCCCTCGTAGGCATCGCCTCGTCGATTGATCCAACTCTCGAAATGGCGGGAGGGTCCCGAGGGACCCGCTGGCACCGCCCGAAACGGAAGGTAGAACCCCATGGCCGATCTCAACGCAATTGTAGACAAGCTCAGCGAGCTCACCGTGATGGAGGCCGCCGAGCTTTCCTCGCTTCTCGAAGAGAAGTGGGGCGTCACGGCCGCCGCACCGGTCGCCGCCGCCGCCCCGGCAGCGGCTGGCGAGGCCGCCGCTGAAGTCAAGGACGAGTTCGACGTGATCCTCCTCGCCGCAGGCGACAAGAAGATCCAGGTCATCAAGGAGGTCCGGGCCATCACCGGTCTGGGTCTCAAGGAGGCCAAGGAGCTCGTCGAGGGCGCGCCGAAGCCCGTCAAGGAAGGCGTGAACAAGGAAGAGGCCGAGAAGCTCAAGGCCCAGATCGAAAGCGCCGGCGGTCAGGTCGACGTCAAGTAGCTGCGCGGAGAGCCCCGCCGGCAGTGCCCCTTCGTCGCGTTCGGGCTTTGCCGGCTTCCGCACCCCTCCTGGGGGCCGTGCCCCCTGGAGCCAGTCCCAACGCGAACGCCCGTCCCCATCTTTGAGGTGACTACGTGGCCGAGATCGAGTTCTCCGAGAACGCCCCTCGAGTCCGAAAGGACTTCTCCAAGATCCCCCGGATCCTCGACATTCCGAACCTGATCGAGATCCAGAAGGAATCCTTCGAGAAGTTCCTGCAGACCCGCATCGAGCCCGAGAAGCGCGAGCGCAACGGTCTGCAGGCCGTCTTCCAGTCGGTCTTTCCCATCAAGGACTTCAACGACACGGCCTCGCTCGAGTTCGTGGCGTACACCCTCGAGGAGCCGAAGTACGACGTGCAGGAGTGCCTCCAGCGGGGCATGACCTACGCGGCGCCGTTCAAGGTCACGATCCGTCTCGTGGCCTGGGACGAGGCGGAGGGCTCGCAGACGATCCGCGACGTGAAGGAGCAGGAGGTCTATTTCGGGGAGATCCCGATCATGACCGACAACGGCACCTTCATCATCAACGGCACGGAGCGGGTGATCGTCTCCCAGCTCCACCGTTCGCCGGGCATCTTCTTCGACACGAGCACTTCGACCACGGTCAGTGCGGCGGGCAAGAAGCTCTACTCCTGCCGCATCATCCCCTACCGCGGTTCGTGGCTGGACATCGAGTTCGACCACAAGGACCTGGTCTACGCCCGCATCGATCGACGCCGCAAGATCCTCGTCACCGTGCTGCTCAAGGCCCTCGGGTACACCGAGGAGGAGATGCTGGCCTTCTTCTACAAGCCCGAGCACGTGCGATTCGAGGGCAAGAAGCTCTTCAAGAAGGTCGATCCCGAGCTCCTGATCGGTCAGCGCTGCACCCGGGAGGTCAAGGGCCCCGACGGCAAGGTGCTGGCCCGCAAGGACCGGAAGTTCACGAACGCCAACGTCCGTCGCATCGTCGAGGCCGGGATCGAGGAGATCCAGGTCGAGCTGGGCGATCTGATCCGGGAAGACGCCGTCAAGCGCGTGGCGCCCGTCGACATCGTCGACGAGTCCACCGGTGAGGTGATCCTCGAGTGCAACGAGGAGATCACCGAGGCGACCCTCGAGGAGCTTCGCTCGCGGGGCATCGACGAGATGCCCATGCTCTAT
>JAJDAR010000219.1 GCA_029261775.1 Deltaproteobacteria bacterium
CATGGGCCACGAGCCCACCGGCAACGGCCGCCGCGAGAGCTACGCCCACCTGCCCATGCCCCGCATGACCAACACCTTCATGCTGGCCGGACAAGAGGAGCCCGAGGACGTGATCCGCTCCGTCCAGAACGGGCTCTACGCCGTGACCTTCGGCGGCGGACAGGTCGACATCACGAGCGGCAAGTTCGTGTTCAGCGCCAACGAGGCCTACAAGATCGAGGACGGCCAGGTCACGACCCCGGTCAAGGGGGCCACCCTGATCGGCAACGGCCCGGACGTGCTGACCCGGGTCTCGCGCATCGGCCACGACCTGGCACTCGACCGGGGCGTCGGCACCTGCGGTAAGGACGGCCAGGGAGTGCCGGTCGGCGTCGGGCTGCCGACGATCCGGGTCGACGGCCTGACGGTCGGGGGGACGGAGGGATGAGCGTGGACGCCACGCTCGCCCGCGCCCTCTCCGCCGCCACCCGCGCCGGCGCCCACTCCGCGGACGCGGTGCAGGTCGCCAGCGACTCGACCGAGGTACGAGTTCGAGGCGACGAGCTCGAGCACGTCAAGCAGGCGCGCGAGCGGACCCTCGGCCTGCGGGTGTTCGTCCTCGGCAAGGGTGGGCTCCAGCAAGCCGTGACTTCGACGAGCGACCTCAGCGACGACGCGGTCGATCGACTCGCCGGCGACACGGTGTCGCTCGCGCGGGCCACCGCCGCCGATCCCGACGCCGGCCTGCCGGCCGGGGGCTTCGCGGAGGATCTCCCCGACCTCGCCCTGGCGACGCCGGGCGATCGCGAGGGCGCCCTCGAGCGCCAGATCGAGGCGGGACGCCGCGCCGAGGCCGCCGCCCGCGGCGTCGATCCGCGCATCGCCAACTCCGAGGGCTCCGACGCGGGCTCGGAGTTCCGCCGGGTGCAGTACGCCAACACCGCGGGCTTCACCGGAAGCTACGACTCCGCCTCCCACTCGCTCTCGTGCTCGCCGATCGCCGCCGAGAACGGGGCCATGCAGACCGACTACTGGTACACCGTCTCTCGCGCGTGGAACGAGCTCGAAGACGCCGAAGCGGTCGGGCGCCGCGCGGCCGAGCGCGCCCTCGGTCACCTGGGAGCGCGCCGCGTCGCCACGGGCGAGTTCCCGGTGGTGTTCGACGGGCCGACGGCGCGCTCGCTCCTCGGCAGCCTGGCCGGCTGCCTCTCGGGCTACGCCGTGTACCGCAAGAGCTCGTTCCTCGCGGGCCGGCTGGGCGACCGGATCGCCTCGGACCACGTGACGGTCGTCGACGACGGGCGCCGCCTCGCAGGCCTCGGCAGCCGGCCCTTCGACGGCGAAGGCCAGGCGACCCGCCGCAAGGTGCTGGTCGAGCGCGGCGAGCTGCGCTCCTACCTTCTCGACACCTACTCCGGCCGGAAGCTCGATCTGCCCAGCACCGGCAACGCCTCCCGCAGCGCCGGCAGCGCACCGGGCGTCGGGGCGACCAACCTCTGGCTGGAGCCGGGACGGGGCTCGCTCCAGGACCTGATCGCCGATACCGGCCGAGGGCTCCTGCTGACGGGCATGTTCGGCCACGGGTTCAATCCCGTGACCGGGGATTTCTCCCGCGGGGCCAAGGGCTTCTGGATCGAGGGCGGCGAGGCCACCTTCCCGGTCGAGGAGATCACCATCGCGGGCAACCTGGGCGATATGCTGTCGGACGTGGATGCGGTCGGCGAGGAGCTGCTCTGGCTCGGAAGCGTGGCCGCACCCCCGCTCCGGGTGGCCCGGATGACCGTCGCAGGAGAGTGATGTCGAAGCCCCAGGTGATGCTCGGAATGACCCTGCCCGACGTCGACGTCTGGTCGGAGCGGGTGACCGTGGCCCTGGGGCAGAACCCGAGCCCCTTCTCGGGACCGGGCACCAACACCTACCTGCTGGGCACCGGCCGCCGGCGGATCCTGCTGGATCCGGGCCAGGGCGAGGGCGCCTACCTGCCGGTGCTCGAGCAGGCGATGGAGCGCTGCGGCTGCGAGGGCTTCCAGGAGATCGTGCTGACGCACGGCCATCCCGACCACATCGGCGGTGTCCGCCAGGTGCTCGACCGCTTCGGGGACCTGCGGGTCTCCAAGAAGCCGTGGCCGGGGGTGGACGAGCGCTACGGGATCGAGCTGACGCCCATCGAGGACGGCGCCGTGATCGAGACGGAAGGGGCGACCCTCCGTGCGGTCCACACCCCGGGACACGCCCCCGATCACCTGTGCTTCGTGGTCGAGGAGGAAGGCGCCCTCATCTCCGGTGACAACGTGCTCGGGGTCGGGACGACGGTCATCCCGGCCGAAACCGGGGATCTCGCCGAGTACATGGCCTCGCTCGAGCGCATGCTGGAGCTGGGCCCGACCTGCATCTATCCGGCGCACGGGCCGCGGATCCCGGACGGCAAGGCCAAGATCCGGGAGTACATCGCCCATCGGCACGAACGCGAGCGGCAGATCGTGGCCGTCCTCACGGAGCGCGCCGGCCGTCCGATCGACATCGTCCAGGTGGTCTACGCTGCCTACCCGGAGAAGCTGCATGCGGCGGCCTGCCAGTCCGTGACCCAGCACCTGATGAAGCTCGAGCGCGAGGGCCGGGCCCGGCGCGAGGGCAATGAGCCGACCCAGGCCGTGTGGAGCCTCCAATGAGTCACCCCCTCGTCGAACGCCTCGGCAGTGCCGATCCCACCGAGCGCCGGGCCGCCTGTCTGGCCATGGCCGAGGATCCCTCGGCGGTGCTCCTGACCGAAGCCCTCTCGGACGCGCTCGGCGATCCGGTCAAGGCGGTGGGACGCGCCGCCTCGGATGCGCTGGTCGCGATCGCGCAGGGAACAGGCAGCAACGCGGCGCGCGCCTCCTCGGAGGACGGGGTCGAAGGGGCCGTGCGCCTGGCGCTTCACAGCAAGAACCCGGCCCGGCGTTGGCGCGCCGCCTTTACGGCCGCCCGCCTGGCCCCGCCGAGCCCCCGACTGTTGCCGGCCCTGGTCGAGGCGTTGGCCAGCAGCGACGGCGACGTCCGCTGGGCGGCCGCCAAGGTCATCGTCGACATGGGTCGGCTGCACGGCGAGGTGCTCGCCGTCCTCGTCGGCCTGGTCCGCAGCGGCGAGAACCCGACGGTCCGGCGGATGGCGACCTTCGCGCTGCGGGAGCTGGCGCCCGATCGCAGCGAGGCCGCCGACGTCCTGCTCGAAGCGGCCGAGGACGGCGATCTGCAGGTGCGTCGCGCGGCATTGACGGCGATGGCGTCCCTGCTCGCGCCGCCGACCCGGGTGGCCGAGCGGTTGCTCACGACCCTGCGCGGCGACGACGATGACGCGGCGCGCCGCCTGGCAGCCCTCGCGCTCGGCGAGATCGGCGCCCAGGAGCCCGGCTCGATTCCCGCGGAGACGCTTCGCGAGCTCGAACGAACGCGGGACGAGGCCCAGGCCGACCCGGACCTGCGTCGTGCCGTCGAGAAGGCCCTGGCGCGGCTGGCGGCCGGGCGCCCCGGCTCGTGAGCGGCGAGCTGCCGAGCTCGATCGGCTCGTGAATCGCGGGCAGTTCTACCGGGAGGCCCAGCGCGGCCGCGCGGGCCCCCTCGAGGGCGTCCGCGTCGTCGAGCTGACCACGACCTGGGCTGGGCCGATGTGCGGCTGCCTGCTCGCCGACTTCGGAGCCGAGGTGATCAAGGTCGAGCACCCGTCGGGCGAGGTCGCGCGGCGCTCGCCGCCCTTCCTCCCGGGCACGGACCCCCCGGTCTCGTTCATGCAGGCCACGGTCAATCGCAACAAGCGCAGCCTGACCCTCGACCTGCACCACGCCGAGGCGCAGGAGGTCTTCCGGCGGCTCGCCGCGGGTGCGGACGTCGTCGTCGAGAACTTCCGCCCGGGCGCACTCGACCGCTTCGGGCTCGGCTGGGCCGAGCTGCGCGCGATGCGCCACGACCTGATCCTGGTCTCGATCAGCGGCTACGGGCAGTACGGCCGCGATCACGACCGGGTCGGCTACGACCCGCTGGCCCAGGCCGCGAGCGGCTTCCTCTCGTTGAACGGAGATCCCG
>JAJDAR010000220.1 GCA_029261775.1 Deltaproteobacteria bacterium
GCTCAGGTCCTCGATCTCATCCCGGAACCAGCCCGCCGTCTCCGGCCCCACGATGCCGCACAGGATCGGGTGGATGGCATGCGGGTGGAAGACCTTCTCCCCGAGCGCGCGGCCCCCGCCGTGGTACCACCAGGCGAGGTACTCCCAGGGCTCCATGCCGAAGGGCACGGAGCCGAACAGGACGCTCGCTGGGATGCGGCCCTCGTCGTACCCGACCCAGGTGTAGCCGGCCTCGACCTTGCCCGCGGACACGGCCTCGCCCACACCCAGGGCGGGAACCACCTCGCCGGGCTCGAAGACCTCCAGATGCAGGCGGCCGCCGCTCGAGGCGAGGAGCGTCTGGGAGATGAACAGCGCGTTGTCCCCGAGGCCGGGGTGGATCGTGCCGATCGAGACGGGGAGGCGCCAGCGCAGTGAGGGTGCCGCTTCGCCATCCTCCAACGCCCGCTCCGCAAGCCGCGACGGAGGACGCAGCGCCAGGGAGGCGATCACTCCGAAGCAGAGCGCGACGAGCACCGCGACCGCCGCGGCACGGTTCGACATGTGGCTCCCCCTCGTCACCGATCGTCGACATGTGGCTCCCCCTCGTCACCGATCGTCGACATGTGGCTCCCCTCGTCACCGATCGTCGGGGAAGCTCCGGTGTCCGAGGCGCCGGTGGTGGCGCACAAGGCAGGGCATGTCCGGATTCTCCCGGCCCCACTCTACCGGAAAGGAGCCGCGCGCCAGGCGGGTGAGGCGATGCGCCTCGCGACGGGCACCGGAGGGCGCGGCCGCTTCCACGAGTGAAACAATGGAACGAACGTCCCCGCTCCAAGTGCTGGCCAGCCGGCCGGCGTGGTCTAGTCTCGGCTGCGGATGGCGGGGCAGAGGCGCCCCGGCAGGAGAAGTGCCTGCGCCCTGCGAAGGCGCCTGGAGGTGTTCCGTGCGGATCTGGCTCGCGATTCCGATGGCTCTGTGGATGATCCTGGCGATCGGCTTGCCGGTGGGCACCGCCCTGGCCCAGGCGGAGGACGCGGAAGTCACCCCGACCCAACGCGGGGGATTCGCCAGGCCGGAGGCCGAGATCGAGGTCGAGGCGATCGGCGACCGAGAGGATCTGATGGCCCCCGCCGAGGTCGGCGACAAGGTGGGCGGCAAGAAGGATCTCCTGATGGCGCCCGGCAAGGTCGGCGACAAGGTGGGTGGCAAGAAGGACCTCCTCATGGCGCCCGGCAAGGTCGGCGACAAGGTGGGCGGCAAGAAGGACCTCCTCATGGCGCCCGGCAAGGTCGGCGACAAGGTGGGCGGCAAGAAGGACCTGATGCTTCCGGAGTCGGGCCTCGAGGACGGACGCGGGATGCCGAACGAGCCGACGCCCCCGGGCCCCCGGTAGCGGGCACGCCGGCCCCCTCGGCGTGCTGGTCGCACTCGAGCGGCTGCGTGCCCGGCGGCCGGCGCTGGCCCTGGGGATCGGCTCCCTCTTCGCGGTCTGGCATGCGTGTGCGCTGCTGATCGCGCCCGCACCCGAATCCCGCATCCAGGCGGCGGTGTACCCGGTCTTCCGTCCCTATCTGGCCCTGCTCCATCTCGACGCGGGGTGGGGTTTCTTCGCACCCGATCCCCATCCCGGCGTGCGGATGCTCTACGTGCTGACCGACCAGGAGGGCCGGGAGCACGAGGTCGACTTCACGGGCTCCCTCGAACGCTCCGCCACCGGTTTCCAGCGCTACACGATGATGCAGGACTACCTGTGGATCGACGCGCAGCCCTACGCGACCCACGCAGCCCGCTACCTGTGCCGAAGGCACGCCGAGCTGCGACCGCGCCAGATCGCCTTCCGGTTCCTTCGCGTGCAACCGCTGACTCCCGAGGCCTACGTCGAGGGCCATCGGCCCCTCGATCCCGAGTTCCTGGTCGTCGAGGATCACGAGCCGGTTCCGTGCGAGCCCTGAGCGCCGCCTCTTCGATCTGGGCGCAGCTCTGGTTCCAGAGCGAGACGACGCGATCCCTGGATATCGTGCGCATCGGTGTCGGCCTCTGCCTGCTGGCCTCCTACGCCGGGCTGACGCCGCAGCTGCTCGAGCTCTACGGCGACGGCGGCTGGGTCCCCCGTGAAGCCCTGTCGATGTACCTGGAGCGCTGGGAGTACCCGTCCCTCCACTACCACTTCACGGAAGACTGGCATTGGTGGGCCTTCCACGGGGTCTTCCTGCTCGCGTGCCTCGCCTTCACGGCAGGCTGGCAGGTGCGTTGGGCGAAATGGGTCGTGCTGGTCGGGCACATCTCGTACGGATACCGGAACCCGATGATCACCTACGGCGTGGACACGATCCTCGCCAGCGCGACGTTCCTCGTCTGTCTGGCGCCGATCGGAGCCACCCTCAGCCTCGATCGCTGGCTCTCGATGCGAGCTGCCAGACGGGCGGGCACGCCGGTTCCCGTCCCGCCGAGCTCCCCGTTCCACTTCACCCTCCGCAGGCTCCTCCAGATCCAGATCGCCGTGGTGATGCTCTTCTCCGGCCTCGCCAAGCTGCGCGGCGATTGGTGGTGGTCGGGCGACGCGCTGTGGATCGCGCTCAACAACTACGAGTTCGCCAACGTCCCGATCGGCTGGCTCGCGGCCCACTACGAGCTGGTCAACGTCCTCACGTACGGCACCCTGATGCTCGAGCTGGGCTTCGCCTTCCTCGTCTGGCAGCGCGCGACACGACCCTTCGTGCTCGCAGCCGTCGTCGCGATGCACGTCGGGATCGCCGTCCTGATGGGCCTCTATCTGTTCTCGGCCGCCATGCTCGTCTGCGACAGCGCCTTCCTCCGCCGGGAGTGGATCGACCGACTCAGGGCATGGATCGGGCGGAAGGCGGCAAGCCGCTGGCGACGCGAAACATGACCCCGAAGGGCCCCCCTCCGGTCCTGACATATCGGCGGGCTCGCGACCACTCACCTGTGTGGGAGCCCTCCTGGCCGCATTCGCCGCCGCAACGCTTCTGGCCGGCAGCGCCAGCGCCCTCCCCCTCGACCTGGCCAATCCGGCCCCGCGCACCTTGCTCGTCGAGATCGAGAATTCGGGCGACCCTCGGATCGTCGGCGCCAGCTACTACCCGGCCGTGACGGGCGCCTACAGCTCCGACGGCAGCACCGGCCGCATCGTCGTGGCGGGCACGAGCCTCGAGACCCTCTATCAGGGCTTCACCTTCCCGCCGGTGCCCGGCTCGTTCAGCGATCTCGTGGTGGAGATCGACCTGGCGACGCTCGAAGTCGTGGTCGAGCCCCTGAACCTCGTGTTCCGGCACTCGACGGGCGTGAACTTCGGGTTCGTCGGCAACGGTCTGGACTCGACGGCCATCGGTGGCGTGTTCGACCTGTTCAGCGCCGTCTTCTGCACGACCAGCATCCCCGAGTCGGCTTGCAGCCCGATTCCGGGCGCCCCCTACGACCCGGCGACCGGCACCTTGAACGCCATCGGATCCTACGACGTGCCTTTCAACCCCGAGGATCCGACCGGGTTCGTGCCACCGCTCTTCGACACCCACGGAGACCTGCGATTGTCCGAGGTTCCCGAGCCGCGCTCCGCATGGCTCGTGATCCTGGCGCTGGCAGGCCTCGCGAAGGCGCGGGCTTCCGTCGCAGGGCAGCGCGCCACCACGGTCGGCTGAACGAAGATCAGGCGGCCCTGCCTCAGAATTGGGCTCCACCCGATCCGCTCGCGCCGGTCCGCCGGTCCTTGCGCAGCAGTGGCCTCCCCGATTGGGCCGTTTCGCGCGCCTCCCGGCCGTTTGCCACCCGTTCCCGTCGCCCGCGGGATCGACCGGGACGCGATCGATCGGGCATGATCCTTGCTACCCCAAGGGACACGCTGCATGCCGCAGCGCTCCCACGCGAGGAGCCACGCCGATGAGCGGAAGCTCAGCCAGACTCCGGGCCGTCGAGGCCGTGAACACCTACGAGCCGCTCGCCGAGCCGCTGAACTTTGCCGAGACCTCGGCCCAGGACCTCTTCGGGGCGAACGTCTTCGGCCGCGCCGTGATGAAGGCGAAGCTCCCGAAGCAGGTCTACGCCTCGCTGGTGCGGACCATCGAGACGGGCTCCTCCCTCGACCCCGGCGTGGCCGACGTGGTCGCCAACGCCATGAAGGATTGGGCGATCGAGAAGGGAGCGACCCACTACGCGCACGTCTTCTACCCCCTGACGGGCTCCACGGCGGAGAAGCACGACAGCTTCCTCTCGCCCGACGGCAGCGGCGGAGCCGTGGCCGAGTTCGCGGGCAAGGCGCTGATCCAGGGCGAGCCCGACGCCTCGAGCTTCCCGAACGGAGGCATCCGCGCGACCTTCGAGGCGCGGGGCTACACCGGCTGGGACGTGACGAGCCCGGCCTACATCCTCGAGAACCCGAACGGCACGACCTTGTGCATCCCGACGGTCTTCGTCTCGTGGACCGGCGAGGCGTTGGACAAGAAGACGCCGCTCCTGCGCTCGATGCAGGCCCTGGACAAGCAGGCGCGACGCATCCTGAAGATCTTCGGCGCATCGGATCCCGCCAAGGTGTTCGCGTTCGCCGGCCCCGAGCAGGAGTACTTCCTGGTCGACCGGAACTTCTACTTCTCACGCCCCGACCTGATCGCGGCAGGCCGCACGCTCTTCGGCGCGCCGCCGCCCAAGGGCCAGGAGTTCGACGACCACTACTTCGGCGCGATCCCGGAACGTGTGCTCGCCTTCATGCTCGACAGCGAGCGCGAGCTCTTCAAGCTGGGCATCCCGGTCAAGACCCGGCACAACGAGGTCGCTCCCGGCCAGTTCGAGGTGGCGCCGGTCTTCGAGAGCGCCAACCTGGCCACCGATCACCAGCAGTTGATGATGGTGACCCTGCAACGCATCGCCCAGAAGCACGGCATGGCCTGTCTGATGCACGAGAAGCCCTTCGCCGGGGTGAACGGCTCGGGCAAGCACGTGAACTTCTCGCTGGGCAATGTCACCGAGGGCAATCTCCTCGACCCGGGCGACACGCCCCACGCCAACGCCCAGTTCCTGATCTTCTGTGCTGCAGTCATTCGCGCCGTGCACAAGTACTCGGGCCTGCTGCGTGCGGTGATCGCCTCCGCCTCGAACGACCACCGGCTCGGCGCCAACGAGGCGCCGCCCGCGATCATCTCGATCTTCCTCGGCGATCAGCTCACGGACGTGTTCGAGCAGATCCGCAAGGGCGGCGCGACCGCCTCGAAGGCGGGTGGAACCCTCACGGTCGGTGTCGACACCCTTCCGCCTCTTCCCAAGGATGCGGGGGACCGCAACCGGACCAGCCCCTTCGCCTTTACCGGCAACCGGTTCGAGTTCCGGGCGGTGGGCTCGAGCCAGTCGATCGCGGGCCCGCTCGTCGCGATGAACACCATCCTCGCGGAGTCCCTCGACGCGATCGCCAACGAGCTCGAATCGGCCATCGCCGACGATCCGAGCGAGCTCCACGCGGCCGTGCAGAAGGTCATCGAGGGGATCCTCGAGCAGCACGGTGCGGTGATCTTCAATGGAGACGGCTACTCGGAGGCGTGGCACGCCGAGGCGGAGGAGCGCGGGCTCCCGAACCTGCGTACGACGGTCGACGCCCTTCCCGTTCTCGGCTCGGACGAGGTGGTCTCGCTCTTCGAAGCCTACGGCGTGCTCTCGAAGCGGGAGCTGCACAGCCGGCTGGAGGTCTACCTGGAGCAGTACGTGTTGAGCGTGATGGTCGAGGCGAGGACGGCCGTCGAGATGGCACGCACCGTCATCTACCCCTCCGCGATCCGATAC
>JAJDAR010000221.1 GCA_029261775.1 Deltaproteobacteria bacterium
GCTGCCGAGCATGCCGTAGAGGCCCCGATACAGGCGCATCGCCGCCTCGTGGCGGAACTGCAGGAAGTCCTCGTAGAGATCGACCCGGGCCGCCAGGTCCTCGCCCCCGCCCGATGCCTCACGGCGGACCAGGTCGGTGGCAAAGTCGTTCTCGAGCGCGATGAAGTCGGCGCCCGGGCTGTACAGGGGATCGGCGAAGCTCGCGGCCTCCCCGACCAGCCCCCAACGATCCGCCGACAGGAAGCGACGGGTCCCGTACGAGAAGTCCTTGAGGGAGGCCACGTCGATCGGCTTGGCGTCCCGCATCAGGCTCGCGATCGCGCGGTGCGAGTTCAGGAAGGCCTGGAAGCCGTCCTGGCTGCGCAGGCCCGCCGGATCGACCGGCGGATGTCCGACGAAGCCGATGCTGGTGACTCCCTCGCGCAGGGGGATGAACCAGATCCAGTAGCCGGGGTGGCAGAAGTGAAGGGTCGAGATCCCGCGACTGGTGTGGCGGATCCGCGCGGAGAACGCCGGATCGCGCCAATCGTCGATGTCGGCCACCCCCTCGAAGCGGCCCCACACGGCATGCAGCGAGTGGGATGGCTCGCGGACGCGCAGCCGGAGCGCGCGAGCGAGCAGACCCGCCCGGCCGGTCGCATCGAAGAGCCAACGGCTCTCGACCCGATCGCTGCGGCCGTCTCGCTCGACGCGAAAGTGGTGCGCGGCCCCGCCCTGGCCCAGCTCGAGATCCGACACCCGCGCGCCGACATGCACGCCGACGCCGTCCCGCTGGTTCATCACCTGCAGGTCCACGTCGAGGCGCGCACGGTCGACCTGGAAGGCGGGGTGGAAGGGCAGGTTCACCGTCCCGATCTCGCTCATCTCCGTGAGCCCGGTGCTCCGGCCCGGATCGTCGAAGAAGTAGCGGAGGCCGTTCTTCGGCAGGTGGTTCTCGTAGAGGTATCGCGAGAGCCCCACGCGCCGGATCAGGTAGGAGCTGGCGATCTCGACGGTCGACTCGCCGACCTTGTAGGAGCCCTCGGCGGCCTTGTCGAAGACGCCGATGCGCAGACCCGGGACCTCGCGGGCCAGCTGGCGCGCCAGCAGGCCACCCGCCATGCCGCTCCCGAGGATCGCCACATCCAGCTTCACGGCCGGCTGCCCTCCGACCGATGCGGGCGTCTCATGTCGGGCTCCCGGTCAACGACGCTGCGTGCGTCAGGTCATGCCCCCGTCCACGGAGAGCACCTGCCCCGTAACATAGGCTGCACCTTCGGAGAAGAGAAATGCGACCGCGGCCGCGACCTCGGCGGGCGTTCCCAACCGTCCCAGCGGCACCAGCCCGGCAAAGCTCTCGGCGGGCGTGTCTGCGAGCATCTCGGTCTCGATCAGCCCCGGGGCGACCGCGTTGACCGTGATCTGGCGGCTGGCCAGCTCGAGGGCCAGGGCCTTGGTGGCGCCGATCAGTCCCGCCTTGGATGCGGCGTAGTTGACCTGACCTCGGTTGCCGCGGAGCCCGGCCAGCGAGGACATGGTGACGATGCGGCCGCCGTCCCGGGCGCGGACCATCGGCAGCACCAGCGGCTGCACGACGTGATGAAAGGCGTCCAGGTTCGTCCGCAGCACGCGATCCCAGCTCTCGGCGCCCATCGCCGGAAACGCGGCATCGGCATGGACGCCGGCATTGCAGACCACACCCCAGAAGCAGCCATGCTCCTCGACCTCGGCGCGGAGCGCCGCTCCCGACGCCTCGCGGTCCGCGACGTCGAAGGCGACGGCGCGGGCCTCGCCTCCGGCCCGGGCGCACAGCGCGACCGTCTCGGCGGCAGCGTCCGCGCGCCGTCCGTAGTGGGCGACGATCGGAAAGCCCTGACCCGCGAGCGCGACGGCCACGGCGCGGCCGATGCCGCCGCTCGCGCCCGTCACCAACACCCTGCGCGGGCCGGCCGGCCGACGCGTCCGCCTCAGCGCCACGAGCCCCTCCGCTTCCCTCGCACGACTTGCATGCGGCTCGTGCGACACATTTGCGTCACCGCCAGGCCCCGCCGGAGGTCGGTGCGGTCAACGCCTCCAGGCTCTCGAAGATCATCACGTTGAGAGTCCCCTCCGCGAGCGGCACGGCTGCGCCGGGCTCTCGCAGCGTACACGCGAAGGCGTGGGCGCCCACCCCGCGGCCCCGCAGCAGCCGAGCGTCGACCTCGAGGCCCTGCTCCGGTCCGAACGATCCCGGGGGCAGCGTCGCGCGCCGCGACCCGAGGAAGAGCCCCGGCCTCGGCGGCAGCCCGGCCTCGCGCGCGAGCAGACCGCCCCGCACCGCGATGCACTGCGCCATCCACTCGAGACACACGTAGCCCGGCACCTGCCCCTCCGCGTCGGCGAAGAGCTGACTGTCTCCGACCCGCAAAGCGCACACGGTCTGCTCGGCATCGTGGCGCACGATGCGGTCGAGCAGGCACATCGGACCGCGATGCGGCACCAGCTGGTTCACCGGCGGCCAGCTCATGCGCCGCTCCAGGTGTCGTAGAAGTTGAACCACTGGCGCGGCGTATCGCGGCAGCCCTCCTCGAGCCGCGCCACGTAGCGACGCTGCCAGGCCGCAGCGAGGCTGCGGCGCTCGGCCCTCGGAATCGTCCCGCCCCGGTGGAGCGGCTCGACCGCCGCCTCGTAGGTGGAATCGCCCCGCCGAACGCAGACGGCGTACAGGAGCGGTGCGCCGAGCACGCCAGCCAGCAGGAAGGGCCGCAACGAGAACGGCGCCGGACGGCCCAGGAAGGAGATGGGCCGCACCTCGCGATCGCCCGGCCAGACGCGGTCACCCAGGATCCCCACGAACTCGCCGCGGGCCAGGCACTCGCGGATCTCGAAGGCCGTGCGGGTACTCGAGGGATCGAGCGCGATGACCCGAACCTGGCTCCCGGGGTCCAGCCGTCGCAGGAAGCTGGTGATCCGCTCGGCGTTCCGTGTGTACATCAGCACGTTCACGATCAGGCCGTGGCGCCCGGCCAGCAGTCGCATCATGTCGAAGCTGCCGAGGTGCGAGCCGATCAGGATCGCGCCGCGGCCCTCGTCCGCGAGGCGGAAGAGATGCTCGCTTCCGCGGTGCAGGAAGCGGATGTCGTCGAGGCCCCCGCCCCAGGCGATCATGCGATCGAAGAGGTTGACCCCGAACTCGTGGAGGTGTCGCACGAGGGTCCAGAACGTGGCCGGGGGATGCACCGCTTCGCCCGCGTCGCTGCGGAGGGCCTCGACGTAGCGGAAGTGCGCCCGGCGTCCCCCGCGATCGGCCGCTGCGAAGTACAGCGCGGCGGGCCAGACCGCCAGCCGCGCGGCCCGACGGCCGAAGACCCGGTAGAGGAGCTGGACGAAGCGCATCCCGAGCACGCTGCCGCTCTCTGCCGCCTGGGCCCACAGTGCCGCGCGCCCCGGTCCACCGGCCCGGGCAGCCGCGCGCGAGGCGGCAGGCGGCGCCGGCGGCGCGCCTTCGGAGGCGGGTCCGCTCACGACCGCTCGGCCGCCCGCCGGACCGGCCGGCGCCAGAGCAGGGAGGGCGCGTGCTTCAGCATGCCGAGGCCGAGTCTCAGGTACAGCCACGCCAATGCGACGTCGTCGCGTATCGCCCGGAAGTTCGAGTGTCCGCCGCGGGGATAGGTGACGGGTGTCGGAAGGTTCACGATCGGCACCCGTTCCCAGACGAGCCGTACGGCGAGCTCGGGTTCGAAATCCATGCGATCGCCCATCTCCACCCGATCGAGCAGGGCGAGAGTCGGTTCGAGCGGGACGCCGCGGAAACCGATCAGCGGGTCGTCGACGGCGCGGGACAGCGTCGCCAGCCAGACCAGCGCCCGGGAGAGCTGCCTGCCATAGAGGCGGTTCCACGGGATGCTGTCGTCGAATCGGGGCTGGCCGACGACCAGGGCATCGGGATTCCGCTCGAGCTCGGCGAGGAAGCGCCGGACGTCCGGGGCGTGATGCTGCCCGTCTGCGTCCAGGTGGATCACGTGGGTGAAGCCGCGATAGGCGGCCAGGCGGAAGCCGGTACGCAGTGCCACACCCTTGCCCTCGTTGCGCCGGTGCCGATGCAGTTCGACGAAGGAGTGCTTGCGAGCCAGGGAGAGGAGACGCTCGCGGGTCGATTCGTCGCTGCCGTCGTCGATCACGAAGCAGGTCAGGCCGAAGGGCTCGAGCTCGGCGAGCACGTCTGCCAAGGGCTCTCCGTGCTGGTACACCGGCACGACCAGGGCCGCCTTCACGACGGATCCACGTCGATGCGACCGGAAGCGACTTCGCCGTCGGATGTGGCGAGTGTGAACCGCACCCGGGACGCCTCGGCGAGCTCCGCGTCCGCCCGGACCTCGAGGACCGCGCGCTGGCCCGGACGCAGGGCGGCCTTGAACTTCAGGACCTCCACGGCACGGGGGCGGAGGGGTCGGCCCAACAGGACTCGCGCCGCATCGAGGACCCAGCCCAGCTGCGCGACCCCGGGAACCACCGGATGCTCGGGGAAGTGTCCCTCCAGCTGCGCCAGATCGTCGGGCACCTCGAGCTCGCGACGCAGGCTCGCCTCGCCGCGCTGCTCGGCGAGGATGCGCGGCCCCCGCGGTCGCTCCCCCGCCACGGCGAGCAGCGCGCTCCGCGGAAGCTTGCCGCGCTCGTCTCGAGGCAGACTGTCGACGATCCGCCAGACCCGGGGAAGCAGCACCCGATCCCAGTTCGGCGCCAGGTGCTCGGCCAGGGCGGCGGCCACGGCTCGTCGGCCGTCCCGCGCGAGGAGCTTGCGGCCCTCGGCCGAGAGCACCAGGACGGCGGCCACCCGCGCATCGCCGCCGCGGTCGACGTCGACGAGGGCGGCCTCGGAAACGATCGGATGGATCTGCAGCTGGCTCTCCATGTCCGGCAGCGCGAGGCGCTTCTCCCCGATCTTCACGAGCCGATCCGCTCGACCGAGCAGCTGGAAGCGGCCGTCGGCGTGAAGCTCGGCCCGGTCGCCCATGTCGAGCTCGAGGGTTCCGTCCGGCTGCTCCGTGCCGACGCTCACGAAGGGTGACGCGACGCGCAGGCACCCGCTGGCGGGATCGACCCGGACGTCGACCGGCCCCAGGGTCTCCCAGGCCGGCGAAGGGTCTCCCGACCGCGTCTGGCGTCGTGTCGCGACCCCACCGGTCTCGGTCGAGCCGAAGACCTCGACGGGTGCGAGGCCAAGGGCGCTCTCGATGGCGTGGGCCGTCTCCGCGGGGAGAGGCCCGCCGGACGAGAAGACCGCCTGCAGTCGACCGCGCAGGTCGGCCAGCTCTCCGCGCTGCGTGAGGCGCCGCAGGTGGGCGGGCGTCGCTGCCAGGACGGAAGCCCCCGGCTCGGCCAGGCGCGGAAGCAGCTCCTCGGCGTGAAGCAGCGGATCGGCCTGGAAGGGACGCCCCGCGGCCAGCGGCCAGAGCACTCGAAAGAGCAGCCCGTAGAGGTGCTGGTGCGGCGCGGTCGAGAACACCCGCGCGTCCCCGGCCAACGCACCGCCGAAGCGCCTCTCGAGCTCTGCGACCTCGTCCAGATGACACCACGCCTTCGGGATCTCCTTGGCCTGGCCGGCCGTCCCCGAGGTGAACAACCGCAGGACCGTGGCCCGCGGGTCCAACGCGGCAGCCGAGGCCGGCGCGCGGAACGCCAGCGGATCCAGCACGAGCCGGTTCGGCTGGACCTGCTCGGGGGAGGGGTCGTCTCGTAGCGTGCCGTCGCACGCGGCCGCCAGATCGCGGAGCGTTCCGGGCTGGCGGTTCGGGGGCAACCACCCGACGGCGCCGGCCCTGGCGATGGCGAACAGCGCGACCGCGAAGGCGAAGCTGTCGGTGCAGTCGACGAGCCACGCCGCACCGCGACCCGCCAGCTGCCGGCTCAGTCCTTCGACCCGCTCCGTGAAGTCGACCCAGGTGTGCACACCGTCGCGACCGAAGGCGACCGGCGCGTCGTCCGCGCGCGGATGGGTGAGGAGTTCGGCCAGGGATCGCATGGGCAGGCGATCACGGAAGGTGGCGCGACAGGACGTCGACCACGCTCTGGACGGTGACCAGCGAGCGGTACTCCTCCTCCCCGATCTCCAGCCCCGTCTCCTCCTCGAGTCGCACGAGCAGCGCCACGGCGTCGACGCTGTCGAGATCGAGATCGTCGACGAGGTGCGCCTCGGGACGCACCTCGTCCGGGGAGAGCTGGAACTCCGCGCGCAGAACCTCCTGCACCTGGGAGAGAAGGTCGCCGGGGGGGGCCAGCGCCATCAGCCGCGTTCCCGGGCGGGGTCCGGCAGCGGGCGGCGCATCAGGCGCCACGTCAGGCGACGCATCAGGAACCCTTTTGGACGAAGCCCATCAGGCTCTCGACGGAGAAGAAGATCTTCTGGTTCTCGTCGGGATCGTCGCCGACGGTGACGCCGTACTTCTCCTCGAGGGCCATCGCCAGCTCGAGGGCATCGATCGAATCCAGCCCCAGCCCCTCCACGAAGAGCGGTGCGGAGGTCTCGATCTCCTCGGGCGCGATGTCCTCGAGCGCCAGGGCCTCGACGATGAGCTTCTTGATCTCGAGGGCGAGTGTCGGGTCAGTCACGGTCGAGCACCTTTTCGTAGATCTCCCGGAGTGCGGCGGTCACCTTTCGCGCGGCCAGCACGGGCGTCTCCGTCCCGTCGAGGACCTTGCTCGGAGAGAGCGGAGGCAGGGCGAAGATCTCCACCTCGGGCCGGCGATCGGGAACGTCGTACCAGGGCTGGCCTTTCTTGGTCGTCGGAGGATCCATCCGGATGACGAGGGGCAGCAGATCGCAGCCACTCGCCAGGGCCACGTGGGCCGCACCGCGATGGAAGCGCCCCAGACCGTCCCGCGGGGAACGGGTCGCCTCGGGGAACATCACGACGGAGCGGCCGTCGCGCAAGCGG
>JAJDAR010000222.1 GCA_029261775.1 Deltaproteobacteria bacterium
TACGCCGGGCGCCGGCTCGCGACCCTCTACTTCGGCGGCGGGACCCCGTCGCTGCTCGAGCCCGGGTCCATCCAGGCGCTGGTTCGCGGCCTCACGCAGCTCTTCCCGGGAGATCCCGAGGAGGTGACCCTCGAGGTGAACCCCAGCACCGTCGAGCGGGAGCGCTTGCCCGGCTTCCGTGCCGCCGGGGTGGATCGTCTCTCGATCGGGGTCCAGTCCTTCGACGACGAGACGCTGCGCCGCCTCGGTCGGGCCCACCGCGCCGACGAGGCCCGGGCCACGCTGCACGCGGCCCGCGAGGCCGGCTTCGACAACCTGTCGCTGGACCTGATCTTCGGCGTCGCCGGGCAGACCGGGCAGATCGTCGCCCACGACGTCGAGCAGGCGCTGGCCCACGCCCCGGAGCACGTCTCCGCCTACGCCCTGACCGTCGAGGCCGGGACCCCGCTGGCGACCGGGGTCGCTCGCGGGCAGATCCAGCTGCCCGACGACGACCTCGCCGCGGCCATGCTGGCCGACCTGGCGGATCGTCTCGAGGCGGCGGGCCTCGCGCGCTACGAGACCTCGAGCTTCGCCCGGCCCGGCCGGGAGGCCCGCCACAACCGACGCTACTGGTCGCGTGCCCCGGTCCTGGGTCTGGGCGTCGGGGCCCACTCGAGCGAGGCTCCGGGGCCGACGCCCTTCGGGGCCCGTCGGTCCAACGAGCGGAGCCTGGCCGGCTGGCTGGCCCGGATCGAGGCAGGCCAGGGCGCGAGCCCGCCGGACGTCGACATCCTCGACGAGCGCAGCGCCCGCAGCGAGGCGGGCTTCCTGGCCCTGCGCACGCGGGAGGGCCTGTCCGGTGCGGCCTTCGACGCCGAGTTCGGTTTGGCCGCCGAGGCCTGCTGGCCGGTGCTGCCCGAGCTGGTGGCCGCCGGGCTGCTGGAACACGCCGGAGACGCCTGGCGTCTCACGCGCCGCGGCTGGCTGCTCTCCGATACCGTCTTCCAGCACCTGGTCTGACCGCGGCCCGGATCCGAGGGCTTTCGTTGACGCTCCGGAGGGCCGATGGTATGGGTCAGTCGATTGATTTTGTTGGGTTTTCTCCCATGGCCACCCCCAAGGACAAGCTTCATACGCGGGCACCCGGCCCGGCGCCCGTTCTCTCCGACCGGCAGGGCCGGGTGATGAGCGCCGTGGTGTCGTCCTACGTCGGCGAGGCCGCCCCGGTGGCCTCCGACACCATCTCGGCCCTCCTGCCGCTGTCGCTCTCCTCCGCCAGCGTCCGGACGACCCTCGGAGAGCTCAGCGAGCTCGCTCTCGTCGCGAAACCGCACCGCTCCTCGGGGCGGGTGCCGACCCTCGACGGATTTCGCGTCTTCGTCCAGCAGCTGCTCGAGCCGCGTGCGATCGGTCCCTTCGAGGAGCGGGCGCTGGCAGACGAGCTGGCCTCGCCCGGCGCCGATGGCTTCGGGCGGTCGGTCTCGCGACTGCTCTCCGAGCGCACGCGCGGGCTGGGCTTCGTGCTCGCCCCCCGCCTCGAGCGCGCCGTCCTCCATCACGTGAGCTTCGTGCGCCTCTCGACCGAGCGGATCCTCTGTGTCCTGGTGGGTCGCGACGGCACGGCCTATCAGCGGATCTTCGAAGAGGTGGGCCGTGCGGATCAAGCGCGACTGGATGCGCTCGCGTCGCGCTTGAACGAGCGCCTCGCGGGGCGGACCCTTCCCGACCTGCGGCGCCGCCTGGTCGCCGAAGCCGATGATCTTCGCAGCGAGGCCGAGCGCCTGCTGGCCCGCGCGATGGATTCCGGCGGACCGGTGGGCGGTTCCGAGGAGGAGCCGGAGCTGCTCGTCGCGACCTGGCTCGCGCTGCTCGAGCAGCCGGAGTTCCACGACGTGGATCGCGTGCGGGCATTGCACGCCGCGCTCGAGGAGAACGAGCGCATGGTCGACGTCATCGACCGCTTCCTGGCCGAGGACGGAGTGACCGTGCTGTTCGGGGACGACGTCGGCGAGCCGGCGTTGGCCGGCTGTGCGATCGTGGTGGCTCCCTTCGGAGACGAAGATCGGCGCGGCTTCCTCGGTGTGATCGGCCCGAGCCGGCTCGACTACCCGCGCGTCGTCCCCGTCGTCGGCTGTGTCTCGCGACTCGCCAGTGACTGGGTGGGGACCCAATGATCTCGACGAGGACGGACACGTGAACGACGAGAAGGATCAGGTCGAGGGCTGGGAGGCCCTCGGGGAAGAAGAGCCCAGCGGGGGCACGCTCGCGCCGAGTGCCGAGCTCGAAGAAGCCCTCCGCGAGGCGGCCGAAGCCGTCGAGGCCCGCGAGGGGGCCCGGCACAAGCGCGGTGGCGCCGTGATCGCGGTGACTCGCGAGGAGCACGAGCGGGTGCTCGCCGAGCTCGAGGCCGCGAAGGCCGAGCTCGAGGAGCAGAAGGAGCGAAGCCTCCGGCTGCAGGCCGACTTCGACAACCACCGCAAGCGCACGCTCAAGGAGCGCCAGGACTTCCACCAGTATGGGGCGGAGGGCCTGGTGCGCGATCTGCTCGGGACGGTCGACAACCTCGATCGCGCCATCGAGCACGCCAAGGTCAACGAGGACGCGGACTTGCAGAGCATCCTGCAGGGGGTCGAGCTGGTGCAGCGCGAGCTCCTGGGGGCTCTATCCACCCATTCGGTCACGCGCATCGAGGCCGAGGGAGCCGTCTTCGACCCCAATCTCCACGAGGCGATGGCCCAGGCCGAGAGCGACGAGGTGCCGCCCGGCAGCGTCCTGCAGGTGCTCCAGCAGGGCTACCAGCTGAGGGATCGCCTGCTCCGCCCGGCTCGCGTCGTCGTTTCGCGAAAGCCCGAGGCCGGATCGACCGAAGAGCCCGACGAGAAGGTCTAGACGGGGCGCGAAGGGCGCCCGCTGGGGGAGCGCCGTTCGATGGGCAAGGTCATTGGAATCGATCTCGGCACGACCAACTCGTGCGTGTCGATGATGGAGGGCGACGAGCCCCAGGTGATTCCCAATGCGGAGGGCGCCCGCACGACGCCTTCGATGGTGGCGTTCACCGAGCAGGGGGAGATCCTGGTCGGCCAGGTCGCCAAGCGTCAGGGTGTCACCAACCCGGAGCGCACCCTCTACGCCGTCAAGCGCCTGATCGGCAGCAAGTTCGACTCGGAAGAGGTCCAGCGCTTCGCCAAGACCTCGCCGTTCGAGATCGAGGCTTCCGAGAACGGCGACGCCTGGCTGCGGGTCGGCGACAGGCTGTGCTCGCCCCCGGAGATCTCCGCCATCGTGCTGGCCAAGATGCGTGAGACGGCCGCCGAGTTCCTGGGTGAGGAGGTGACCGACGCGGTCATCACCGTCCCTGCCTACTTCAACGATGCGCAGCGGCAGGCGACCAAGGACGCGGGCAAGATCGCCGGTCTGAGCGTGCTGCGGATCATCAACGAGCCCACGGCGGCGGCCCTGGCCTACGGCCTCGGCAACGACACCGACGAGGGCAAGACCGTCGCGGTCTTCGACCTCGGGGGCGGCACCTTCGACATCTCGATCCTCGAGCTCGGCGACGGGGTCTTCGAGGTGAAGAGCACAAACGGCGACACGCACCTGGGCGGCGAGGACTTCGACCAGCGCATCGTCGACCATCTGATCGAGTCGTTCCGCGAGGCCGAAGGCATCGACCTGCGGGACGACAAGATGGCGCTGCAGCGACTCAAGGAGGCGGGCGAACGGGCCAAGCACGAGCTCTCCAGCGCGACCGAGACCGACCTGAACCTGCCCTTCATCGCAGCGGACGAAGAAGGGCCGAAGCACCTCAACACCACCCTCAGCCGCGAGAAGCTCGAGGTGCTGGTCGCGGATCTGGTCAACCGGCTCGTCGAGCCCTGTGAGACCGCCATCGAGGACGCCGAGATCAACAAGGGCGACCTCGACGAGGTGATCCTGGTCGGCGGCATGACCCGCATGCCCCGCATCCAGGAGAAGGTCGCCGAGATCTTCGGCAAGAAGCCGAACCAGGGTGTGAACCCCGACGAGGTCGTGGCCGCCGGCGCCGCCATCCAGGCCGGTGTGCTGAAGGGCGAGGTCGAGGACGTCCTGCTCCTCGACGTGACGCCGCTGTCGCTCGGTGTCGAGACCCAGGGCGGTGTCTTCACGAAGATCATCGAGAAGAACAGCACGATCCCGACGAAGAAGAGCCAGGTCTTCTCG
>JAJDAR010000223.1 GCA_029261775.1 Deltaproteobacteria bacterium
CGCCGGCCTTCGTCACCGGACCCGCCGGGCGGGAGCCGCACGGCGCCCGCCTCCGGGTCTCTCGCCTCCATGGCCGGAGGGTATCGCGGAGCCTTGCGCGGCCCACCGGACGGACCGCGGCTCGTTCTGCACCGTGGCCGGGCCAACCTTGCAGCTGGCTTCCACCCTCCATAGCCTCGGGATCGTGCGCACGAAGAGCCTGACCATCGGCCAGCTCGCGGACGCTGCGGCCGTCCCCAGGTCGACGGTCCGCTACTACGAGCGCGAAAAGCTCCTGAGCCCCAGCGGCCGAAGCCGCGCCAACTATCGCCTCTACTCGGCCGAGGATCTCCACCGGCTGCGCTTCATCCGCGCGGCGCAGGCGACCGGCTTTGCGCTCGACGACATCCGCGAGCTGCTGCGCCCGGCACCGTGCGGACGGGTGCAGGCGCGCATCGAAGCCCGGCTCGAGGAGGTGGCGGGTCGGATCCGCGAGCTGCAGCACGTCCGCCGGGTGCTGAACGGCGCCCTGCAGGTGTGCCTCGAGCACGAGCAGAGCGGGCGCTGCGGGGTCATCGACTCGATCAGCGCCTCGGCGCGGAGCCGGCCGCCCCGCAAGTAGCCGTGATCGCTCGGCCTTCCGGTGCCCCTTGACCTTGCACCCCGGTTCAAGCCGTAGCTTCGGGAGATCCGAAGGAGGCTCCCATGAACCAAACGATCCTGCGGGCAGGCGACCCCGATCCGGGCGCCGCGCTTCCCACCCCGGGCCTCGTCGGCCGACTGGTGCGGGTCGGGCTGGGGTCGGGCGTGCTGCTCCTCCTCGCGAGCCTGCTGGGCCCTTGGCGGGACGAGCTCTGGTCGGGGCACCTGCCCCTGGAGCTGGGCTTCGGGGTCCTCGTCGCCCTGGCGCTCACCTTCACCGGCTACGTGTTCAACGTCGCGTTCGGTCTCGCCTGGGGCCGCCGCACCCTCGCGGGCGTGCTGGCCGGCGCCGCGTTGGCAGGGCTCGGCGGATTCGCCGCCGAAGGCGCGTTCCCGAACCCCTGGCTCGGCATCTACGTCTGGAGCTGGCTGGTGGCGTTCTGCGCCCTCCTCGGTCCCGCGCATCTGCTCGCGGCGGCGCTCGGCACTCCCGGTTGTGAGATGCGCTCGTACGCGCACCTGCGCGCGCTCCTTCGCGGTGGCGACGTGGCCGGCGTCGCCTGCCCGGGAGGGATCGATCGGCTCGACCCGATCCGGATCCAGGGAAGGAGCCGGGGGTGAATTGCATGGAAGATCGAACGCTCCTTCGCATCGGGGTCGTGGGGGCGGTGATCGCTGCGGTCTGCTGCTTCACGCCGCTTCTCGTCGGCCTTCTCGCTGTCGCGGGTCTCTCCGCCGGCGTCGCGTACCTCGATGACGGTCTGCTGCCCGCGCTCGCTGCCTTCCTCGGTCTCGCCGCCTTCGCCTGGATGCGCCAGCGGCGCGAGCGCCGAGGCGAGTCGGAGCTCGGAGACGTACCTTCGCAGCCATCCATCGGCCGGGCGCCCGGTGGGCCAGGCGCGTCCGATGCGAGGAGTCGACGATGATCGAGATTCTCTACTTCGACGGCTGCCCCCATCTCGAGCCCACGCTGCAGCTCGCACGCGAGGTCCTCGGTGACCTCGCCCTCGAGGCCGAGATCCGACAGGTGCGGGTCGAGACCGCAGAGGAAGCCGAGCGGCAGCGCTTCCTCGGCTCGCCCTCGGTGCGTGTGGACGGGAAGGACATCGAGCCCGGCGCCGAGGACTGGACCGGCTATGCGCTCGGCTGCAGGATGTACGGCCGGTCGGGAGTTCCCCCGCGAGAGCTTCTGGTGACCGCGCTGCAGGAGCTGGCCACCCATGGCGAGTAGGGCCCTCCAGGATGCGAAGCAGGCCTGGGCCGGCACCTACGCAGGGCTCGGTGACGCAGAAGTCGATCAGCGCGTGTCCGGGCTCGTGGCCCTCGTTCGCGGGATCGCCGAACACGGCGCGGTCTCGCCCGAGAGCTTCGCTGCGGAGCTCGGCATCGAATCCTCGCGAGCCACGGGGCTCTTCTCGGACCTGGTAGCGGCCGGGTTCCAGGTCGACGCGCGCGGGCACGTCGTCGGAGCGGCGCTCACGACAAGGCAGAGCCCCCATCAGATCCGCCTGGGCGGCCAGAAGCTGTACGCCTGGTGCGCCCTCGACGCGCTCTTCATCCCCGGTCTCCTGGACCAGGTCGGGGAGGTCGAATCGAGCTGTCCCGTCTCCGGTGAGACGGTTCGGCTGACGGTCACTCCGGAGGGCGTCCAACGCGTCGACCCTCCGCACGCCGTCCTGTCCATCGTGCTTCCAGGTGTCGCAGTTCCCAGCGCTCAGGCAGGGCCTGCGAGCCCCACCTGAAGCCAGATGCACTTCTTCCGCTCCCGGGAGGATGCGGAGGGCTGGTTGGCGGATCGGCGGGGTGTGGTCGTCCTCACGGTCGCCGAGGCCGACGCGTTGGCGCAGTTCCACTGGGTCGAGCGCAAGGGAAAGCTGGAGCGGGGCGGCTGACACGCCGCCGGATGCGCTTCGTTCCGGTCACCACTCGACGGGCATCGAGTCGATCCCGTCGATGAGCGCGCTGCGCATGAACACGGGCTCGCTTCCGGGCGCCAACCGCAGGCTCGGCAGGCGCTCGAGGATGCACGCGAGCGTCGCCTGGATCTCCATCTTCGCGAGGTTGGCGCCCAGGCAGTAGTGGGGCCCGAAGCCCAGGGCGAGGTGCGGGTTCGGGTGGCGATCCAGCTTGAAGCGGTCGGGCTCCTCGAAGACGCGCTCATCGCGATTGGCCGAGGCGTAGACCATGACGACGGACTCCCCCGCGCGGATCCGCTGGTGGCCCAGCGTGACGTCGTGCAGGGCGACGCGCCGCATCGCGCGCACCGGGCTGGTCCAGCGCAGGATCTCGTCCGCCGCCGTCTCCCAGAGCTCGGGGCGGGAGGCCAGGCGGGCCCGCTCGTCGGGGTGCTGGAGCAGCGCGAGCATTCCTTGCGAGATGCCGTTGCGGGTCGTCTCGTTGCCAGCGATCAGCAGGAAGAACGCCATGCTCTTGACTTCGTCGTTCGAGAAGCCGGCGAGGCCATCGCCGCTCGCTCCAGGGAGACCCTCGAGGACGCCCTCGTCACTCGCGGCGATGATCTTGCTCAGCATGTCGTCCCGGGGCTCGGCCCGGCGCTCTTCGGCCTTCTTCCCGAAGTACTCCATGAGCTCGGCGATCATCGGCGCGGCCTCGGCCAATCCACCGGCGCCGGCTTCCGGGTTCGTGCCGCCGACCACGGCATCGGTCAAGCGACGGAAACGGTCGAAATCGCCGTCTGCCACACCGAGCATGTCGGCGATGATCCGCAGGGGAACCGGCACGGCGAGGTCGGTCACGAAATCCCCGCTCGAACGGCCCGCGAGCGCATCGACGGCCTCTTCGGCGTAGCGACGCGCGCGCTTCGAGAGCAGCGCCACCATCCGTGGCGTGAAGCCTCGCGAGACGATGTTGCGGTTGCGCAGATGGGCCGGGCCGTCCATCGCCTGCATGGAGAAGCGGTGCTCCGCGACGTGCCACGGACCCTTGGGTTCGGAGGAGAAGGCCTCGGGATGGCGGGACACCTCGCGGATGTCCGCATGGCGAGTCAGGAGCCACCACTGGTTGGGCTCGTCCCACTGGATTGGGGCTTCTCGCCTCAGCCGGGCGAGGGCGAGATCGCGTGCCGCGATCTCGTGGACCGGAGCGAGGACGTCGTACGGATCCATACGTGGTGCTCCGTGGGCCCCGCACCTCACGCGCGGTTCCGCTCCTCGAGTCTAGGCCAGGCCGCCGCGCGAGGGATCGAGGGCGTTCGAGCGCGGGTGCGGGTCCATGCGGTTCGTCCTTTCCCGAACGCTATAGTCCTTGCCCCATGCGAACCACCTCCTTGCTCGATCGTACGATTCCCTTCCTGGTCGCCCTGGCGATCGCGACGTCGCCCTGGCTGTCGTCGAGTCCCGCCTCCGCGCAGACCGAGCCGAAGTCGAACCAGTTCTGGTGGCCCGACCTGCTCGACCTGGGGCCGCTTCGCCAGCACGCGGCCGAGTCCGATCCCCTGGGCGAGGACTTCGACTACGCCGAGGCCTTCGGCAGCCTCGATCTCGCGGTCCTCAAGAAGGACATCGAAGCGTTGATGACGACGTCCCAGGACTGGTGGCCCGCCGACTACGGTCACTACGGGCCCTTCTTCATCCGGATGGCCTGGCACAGCGCAGGCACGTACCGCGTGGCCGACGGACGAGGTGGCGCCGGCGGCGGCCAGCAGCGCTTCGAGCCGCTGAACAGCTGGCCCGACAACGGCAATCTCGACAAGGCCCGGCGGCTGCTCTGGCCGATCAAGCAGAAGTACGGTCGGAAGCTCTCCTGGGCCGATCTGATGGTCCTGACCGGGAACGTCGCGCTCGAGTCGATGGGCTTCCAGACCGTCGGTTTCGCCGGCGGGCGCGAGGACGACTGGGAGCCCGATCTGGTCTTCTGGGGGCCGGAGAAGGTGTGGCTGGGGGGGGACGAGCGGTACAAGGGCGACCGGCAGCTGGAGAAGCCGCTCGGTGCCGTGCAGATGGGCTTGATCTACGTGAACCCGGAGGGGCCGAACGGCAACCCGGATCCGCTCGCGGCCGCGCGCGACATCCGCGAGACCTTCGGGCGCATGGCGATGAACGACGAAGAGACCGTCGCCCTGATCGCGGGCGGACACACCTTCGGCAAGGCCCATGGCGCGAAGGAGCCCTCCAAGTGCCTGGGTCCCGCGCCCGCAGCCGCGGGCATCGAGAAGCAGGGCCTCGGCTGGGAGAACCGCTGCGGCACCGGCAAGGCGGGCGATACCCTGACCAGCGGCCTCGAGGGTGCGTGGTCCGCCAACCCGATCGCCTGGAGCTCGCAGTACCTGGACAACCTGTTCGCCTTCGAGTGGGTGCAGACCAAGAGCCCGGCCGGGGCGACCCAGTGGATCCCGGAGGGGGGCGCAGCAGCGGGCCTCGTCCCGGACGCCCACGATCCGGCGAAGCGTCACGCCCCGATCATGTTCACGACGGACCTCTCGCTCAAGGTCGATCCGAGCTATCGCAAGATCGCGAAGCGCTTCCAGGAGAATCCGAAGGAGTTCCAGGTCGCCTTCGCCAAGGCGTGGTTCAAGCTGACGCACCGGGACATGGGCCCGCGTGCGCGCTACGTCGGGGCCGAGGTTCCGGCCGAGCCGGAGCTCTGGCAGGACCCGGTGCCCGCGGTCGACCACGACCTGATCGACGCAGCGGACATCGCCAAGCTGAAGTCCGCCATCCTGGCTTCGGGCGCGACCGGCCCCGAGCTGGTCCGTGCGGCCTGGGCGTCGGCCGCGACGTTCCGCGGCACCGACATGCGCGGAGGGGCCAACGGCGCCCGCCTCCGCCTCGCGCCCCAGAAGGGCTGGAAGGCCAACGACCCCGACGAGCTGGCGAAGGTGCTGAAGCGCCTCGGCGCCGTACAGAAGGACTTCAACAGCGGAGCCTCTGGCGGAAAGAAGGTGTCGCTCGCCGACCTGATCGTCCTGGGGGGAGCCGCCGCGATCGAGCAGGCCGCCAACAAGGGTGGGCACGACGTGCAGGTTCCCTTCACGCCGGGACGCACCGATGCCTCGCAAGAGCAGACCGAGGTGGGCTCCTTCGCCGTGCTCGAGCCGACGGCCGACGGCTTCCGCAACTACTTCGGCGACGGCAACCCCGCGTCGCCGACGGAGATGCTGGTCGATCGCGCGGATCTGCTGACGCTGACGGTTCCCGAAATGACCGTCCTGGTCGGCGGCATGCGCGCCCTGAATGCCAATGCCGGGCGGTCCAGTCACGGCGTGCTCACCGACCAGCCGGGGACCTTGAGCAACGACTTCTTCGTCAACCTGCTCGACATGTCCACGCTATGGGCGAAGTCGTCGACATCCGAAGGGGTCTACGAGGGCCGGGATCGGGGGACGGGCAAGGTGAGGTGGACGGCCACTCCGGTGGACCTCGTCTTCGGATCGAACTCCGAGCTGCGCGCCGTCGCAGAGGTCTATGCCGCCGACGACGCACGGGAGAAGTTCGTGCGCGACTTCGTCGGGGCCTGGGCCAAGGTGATGACCCTGGACCGCTTCTAGGCGGAGTGTCCTAGAGTCGAGCCATGAGCGGATCTGCCGTCGTCGGAGTCGCGGCCTTCCTTCTGCTGGCCGGATCGATGGCCCTGTGGTTCCAGCGCATCCGAAGCGTGCAGATCCCCCGGGATCGCCGGGGGTTCGTGGCCTGCTGGCTGCTCGCGGCGGGCCTCGGGGTCTTCGCGCTGGCGGCGGAACCGGGTTGGCTCGGGGGCGTTCCGGCCGGCGCTGCGGCGTTCGGCGGGCTCCTGTTCACGACCCTCGTGTTCATCAGCCCGCAGAAGCTGGCGGCGGATGCGATCCGGGTCGGTGAGAGCCTGCGCGACTTCAAGGCACTCGACGAGCACGGCGAAGAGTTCACGTTGGGTGCGACCGCGGGCACGCCCGTCCTGATCAAGTTCTTTCGCGGGCACTGGTGACCCTACTGTGTCGCCGAGTTGCGGCGATGGGAGGAGCTCCGGCCCGAGCTCGACGCGCGCGGCGTCCGGATCGTCACGATCTGCACGGACACTCCCGCCAAGATCCTGGCAGGCCACGCCAAGCACGGCCTGCAGGCCACGATGCTCTCGGACCGCACTCTCTCGGTCACGAGGCTCTACGGCCTCGAGAACCAGGCGATCCATTCCGGCCCGCCCGGAGTTCCGGGCCTGCCGGTGCCTACGACCCTCCTGGCGGACGCTGACGGGACAGTGCGTTGGATGGACCAGTCGGAGAACTACCAGCGCCGGTCCGACCCCGAGATCGTGTCGGCGGCACTTCGCCAGCATCTCGGCTGACGCGCTGCGGGCCTGCGCGCCCGCCGGTCCAAAGGCGCTACTCCCGGGCTGCGCGCCCGCGCTCGGCCGCGCGTAGCACCCGCAGGAAGTTACCACCCCAGATCTTCGCGATCTGCTGATTGTCGTAGCCGCGCTCGATCAGGCCGATCGTCACGTTGAGGGCCTCGCTCGCATCCTGGAATCCCTCGACCCCGCTGCCGTGGTTGAAGTCCGTGCCGATGCCGACGTGGTCGACCCCGATCCGCCGGACGATGTAGTCGAGGTGGTCGAGCATGGCGTCCACGCTGCCGGGGCCCAGGAGATCGCTGATCGCCCCGACGAAGGCGGCACGCTTCTCGGGGTCGTCGATCTCCCAATACAGCTCGAAGGGGTAGTACGAGTCCTCCGCGACGCCGGCCGCCCTGCGTGCCGCCCGGATCGCGCCGTCCAGCTGCGGGTCGGAGGAATCGAACAGATAGCCGCGGAACGGTGCCAGGTGGATGACGCCCCCGTTCTCTCCGATGCGGTCGATCTCCTCGTTGCTCAGGTTGCGGCTGACGTCGCAGAGCGCTCTCGCGTTGGAGTGGCTGGCGATCACCGGTGTCGAGGTCAGATCGAGGACCTGGAGGGTGGCGCGGCGCGAGAGCTGCGAGATGTCGAGGACACCCCCGAGGGCCTGGATCCGCTCGACGGCCGCGACTCCCAGAGGCGACAGCCCAGCGTGCTCCGCCTCGGGCTCGTGCATGCCGGTCTCAGCATCGAAGAGCGGTCGCGAGGAGTCCGCGAAATCGTTGTGACCCATGTGCGTGAGCGCGAAGACCCGGACGCCCGCGGCGTGGAACTCGTCGAGCCCCGTGACGTCGCTGCCGAGGATGCGGGCGTTCTGGAAGCCGAGGATGAGGGCCGCCTTGCCGTCCTCGTGGGCCTGGACGAGCTCGTCCGACGACCGCGCCACGACCACGGCGTTCGCCGGGTCGGCCGCCAGGGCCTCGACCGCCGCCAGCTTCTCGTTCGCCTCTGCCCGCGCCGCGGCGAAGCCCGCGGCATTACGCGGCCCGGGGCCCACGGCGACCGCCATCACGACCGCATCGACCCCGCCCCGATGCAGCTTGGCAGGCTCGACCCGCGACCGGCCGTCGCTGCCCACGTACGGCGAGGGCTTGCCCGGGATCTCGATGTCGGCGTGCGCGTCCAGCACCAGGACGCGCTCGTGGATGGTGCGGGCGCGGTCCTGTGTCGTCGCTTCGTCAGGGACCGGAGCTGTGACTTCCGGGGCGGTCTGGCAGGCGGCCAGGGCCAGCAGCGCAGGAACCAGCAGCCATGCTCTCGTCATCGCGGGAACCCTCCTTCGGTTGGATTCCACGCTACTTCAGTCTTCGCCGGCCCGTGCCTGCGTCCGTCGCGGCTCAGCCCGGGAGGTCTTCTCCGCCGGACGCAATGAGCCTCTCGAGCCGGGCGAGTCGGCCCCCCTCCTCGGCATCGATCCGCGCCAGGAAGTCGCGGACGTAGTCGAAGTCGAAGCCCTCGGGACTGGCGAAGATCATGCCGGCGATGTCCTCCCAGTCCTTTTCCCGGTCGAAGGTCGCCTTGTACAGGATCAGATCCTCGCCGCTCAGGATGTGGATCGGATCCCCGAAGAAGTCGACTCGCCGGCGACGCCGCAGCGAGCTGTCGTGGAGGGCGTCGTAGGCGAAGAACAGATCGATCGGCGTGCCGTCCCAGCGGATCCGCGTCTGACCGTCGCGGGCGATCTGGGCGCGCAGCGTCTCTCCATCGACCTGCGCCCCGAGCACGCCGAGCACGGCCAGCACGCTCTCGGCCTCGTCGGCCGGGACGAAGACGTTGACGTCGATGTCGTGGGTGGCGCGGATGCTGCCGTAGTACGCGAGCGCCTGCGCGCCGCCGAAGGCGTGGGGAATGGGCGCTGCGACGAACGCGTTCTCGATCGCGACGATCTGCTCGTCGAGAAGCACGCGGGCTCAGTGCCGTTCTGCGCTGCTGAAGCGCGGGAAGGGGCGCTGCGGGCGCTCCCGCAACGGGCCCCGCGAACGCATCACCCGGCTCGCTGCGCGCAGGAGCCCACGCAACGCCTTGCCCCGCGCCGCCTCCGACGCACCGACCCATTCCGCAGCATCATCCAGGTGGCTCGGCAGGGGAGGGGCCTCGAGCGGCTCGAGCGCCTGCTTGAGCAGGGCCACGACCCCGGGCGGGAGCGGCTGGCCGCGGCGAAGGGACGCGAGCAGCTGGCGCGCATCGCGGCTGCGGTAGGTCTCGGTACACGGGATGCCCTGCGCACGGGCTCGACGCACGAGCGACTCCCGGTCGAAGGGTCGCCGGGCTCGCGCCTGCGCTTCGTCGAGGACCTCCGG
>JAJDAR010000224.1 GCA_029261775.1 Deltaproteobacteria bacterium
ATGGACCACTCCCGATAGCAGTAGTGCACCGGCATCTGGCGACCGAGGCAGACGTCGCGCCCGTTGCCGATCAGCTGGTTGAAGATCATGGCGAGTGGGATCTGTCGCCAGAGCAGGCAGCCCAGCTCCCGGTAGGAGAGGAAGATCGGGTCCTCCGGCTCCAAGGCGGCGGCGGCGCCGAGGATCGTCGCCTCCTCGCCGCGGCTCGTCATCCAGAACCCGAGTCGTCCCTGGCGCTGGAGCATGAGCAGGCGGCGATCGAGGATCCGGTTCAGGACCATCGCCTCGAGAGCCTGGACGACCTGCTCGTCACTGAGCAGCCCGCGGTGCTCCTCGGCGCAGCTTCCATCCTCTCCGAGGATCTGGATCGGAGCGGCGGAATGGATCGGAGTCGGCTCGGTCACGTTCCGAGGACCTGGTTCGGAGTCGGCTCGGTCACGTCCAACCTCTGGCGCAAGACGAAGTATAGGACCCGGACGAAGAGACGATCGGAAGCCCGGCGGGGTTGCTGAAGCCAGCAGGCTCGAAAATGGGCTGAAAAACCTACGGGTCGTCCTGCCGGTCCAAAGACCACCAATGCAGGGCCGCGATCACCAGCGCATGGTCGATCTCGCCCGCCCGGACCCGGGCGGAGATCTCGCCGGCCGGGACGCACTCGACGGCCGTCTCCTCCAGACCGGGGTTGGTCACCTCACCGACCTGCGTGCAGCCCTCGGCCAGGAAGGTGTGGACCCGGTTGCCGAACAGCGCGGGGTTGGGGTTCAGGGCCCCGAGCGGCCGGACCGACCCGGCCTGGTAGCCGGTCTCCTCGAGCAGCTCGCGCGCGGCGGCGGCCGCCGGCTCCTCTCCGGGATCGACGATGCCGCCCGGGATCTCGAGCGTGAACGCCTGCAGCCCGTGCCGGAACTGCCGAACCATCACGACCTCGTCGTCGGCCGTGACGGGCACGACGTTGACCCACGGATCGGCGTCGATGCGATAGAAGGGATGGGTCTCAGCGGTCCTGGGCACGCGCACCCAGCTGCGGCTCACGGTGAAGACCCGGCAGTCGGCGAGCTTCTCCCGCCCGACGACGGGCCAGGGGGCGAGACCCGGCTTCTCTTCCCGGGCGCCCATCAGAGTCCTTCCGGGTTGGGGGAAGGCGGGTTGCGAGCGGGGTCGCCAGAGGCGTCGCCAGTCCGGAGGACGCCCGAACGCCTGCATCGTCGGGAGGGGCCCGGCACCCGCCGAGCGTAGCAGCGCCTCTTCCTTGCAGTAGGATGCCCCCCTCATGTCGGTGGCACAGGGGATCCGAGCGGGCGCCGGATGGCGACATGGCGGGCCCATGTTCATGGTGCTCGTCGCGATCGCCTGTGGGCTCGCAGGTGCGGCGGGCGCCGTCGTCTTCCGTCTGCTGATCCGCTTGTTCCAGGGCTTCTTCTTCGGCGGGCCCGACGGGGTCTCCGAGGTGCTGGCCGAGGGTCTGCTGGCGGAGGCCGGCGATCCGCGATCCGTGGCGAAGACGCTCTCGCCCTGGCTCCTGCTCGTGATCCCGGCCGCCGGTGGGCTGATCGTGGGTCCGCTGGTCTACTTCTTCGCGCGCGAGGCCCGCGGCCACGGTGTGCCCGAGGTGATGGAGGCGGTCGCCCTGCGCGGCGGCATCATGCGCCCCCGCGTCGTCGCGGTGAAGATCCTGGCCTCGGCGGTCTCGATCGGGTCGGGGGGCTCGGTCGGCCGCGAGGGACCGATCGTCCAGATCGGCTCCGCGCTCGGCTCGGTGATCGGCCAGCTGCTGCGCGTGCCCGCCCGTCAGCTCCGCACCATCGTCGGCTGCGGTGCGGCCGCAGGCATCTCGGCAACCTTCAATGCGCCGATCGCCGGGGCCTTGTTCGCGGTCGAGGTGATCGTCGGCGACTTCGCCGTGACCCAGTTCAGCCCGATCGTGATCTCGGCCGTCGTCGCCACCGTCGCCTCGCGTTACATGCTCGGCAACCACCCGGCTTTCGAGGTTCCCGAGTTCGAGCTGCAGGGCCCCCTCGAGCTGTTTCCCTGCATGCTGGTCGGGGTGCTGGCGGGGCTCGTCGGCACGGCCTTCGTCAAGATCCTCTACTACACGGAGGACGCCTTCGGCCGCGTGCCGCTGCCGGAATGGTCCAAGGCCGCCGTTGGCGGCCTGTGCATCGGCGCGATGGGCATCTTCTACCCGCACATCCTCGGCGTCGGCTACAGCAGCATCGGCGATGCGCTCGACGGCAGGCTGCCGATCACGCTGCTCGGCATCCTGCTCGGTGCGAAGATCCTGGCCACCTCGATCACCATCGGGTCGGGGGGCTCGGGTGGCGTGTTCGCTCCCTCGCTCTTCCTCGGCGCCATGACGGGCGGGTTCTTCGGCAAGCTCATGAACCTCTGGTTCCCCCACTCGACGTCGGCGTCCGGCACCTACGCGCTCGTCACGATGGGCGCCATGGTGGCCGCGACCACCCACGCACCGCTCTCCGCCATCATCATCATCTTCGAGCTGACCCAGACGATCGACATCATTCCACCGGTGATGGCGGCCTGCGTCGTCTCGAGCCTGATCGCGATGTCGCTGTCGAAGGACTCGATCTACACGACGAAGCTGCGTCGCCGCGGCGTGGACCTCCACGAGCACGACGACCCCAACGTCCTGAAGAGCCTCTACGTCCGGGACCTGATCGACGAGAGCCCGCCCGTGCTCCGCGAGAACGCGCGGCTCGAGGAGATCCTGGCGATGATCGCCGAGACCAGTCACACGGAGATCTTCGTGACCAACGGCGAAGGGCGGCTGCTCGGCGCGGTCTACTTCTCCGAGCTGCGTCGCGTGATCATGGAGCAGGACCACCTGCGCGCGATCCTGGTGGCGGGTGACCTGCTGGAGGCCCGGCCTGCGACGGTCGAGCCGGGCGACGACCTCGACCAGGTCATGCAGATCCTCAGCAGCGAGAACATCGAGGCCGTGGCCGTGATCGACCCCGACGATCCGACGCGTCTGCTCGGGTGCGTGCATCGCCGCGACGTGCTGAACGCGCAGAGCCAGGAGCTGATGCGGCGCGATCTCGCGGGCGGTGTCTCGACGACGGTCGGCGTCGTGGACCGGGTGCACCAGGTCGATCTGGGTGGCGGCTTCTGCATGAAGGAGGTCCTGGCCCACCGCAGTTATCACGGTCGCACCCTGCGTGACATCGACCTGCGCTCACGCGCCGGGGTGCAGGTACTGCTCGTGCGCACGCCGGGCGGCGGCGTGCGTGTGCCGGGACCGGAGGACGTGCTCCAGCCGGGCGACCGGCTGGTCTGCGCAGGGCCCCGGGAATCGGTCGACGCTCTCGTCTGAGAGGCGACCGCGCGGCGGCTAGAGGATCTGGTCGATGACCAGCTCGATGTCTTCGGCGCCCGGGGCGTAGGAGCCCTCTGCCTCTCCCGCCAGATCCCCAGGATTCCGCGTCATCGCGTTGCGGTCGGCGTCGATGCGCGCGCTCAGCCGGAACGGGCCCGCGAAGGGCAGGGCCTGGATCATCCGGTCGCCGGGCCCGAGCTCGAAGTCGAGGGGGAACCGCGGGTCGGCGACCCGCTTGACCGCGGTCGGCGGGCCGGCAGGTCCCGTACGGGCGATCAGGAACAGGATCGCACCGGGCGGAACGCGATCCGCGAGCTCCTCGGAGAGCCGGATCGTCCCGCGCAAGGGAGCGGCGTCGGAGTCCGTCCCCCGGGTCGCTGCGGGCGCCGGGGGCGGCGCGCCGCCGCCCGGAGCGCCCGGCATGCCGGTGCCTTCCTCGGCGCGGGTCGCGCCCTCGGGGAAGATCTTCGAGAGGTCCGGCTGCTCGATCTTCTCGTCGGGATCGTAGGGCTCGATGTTCCGGTCACAGCCGAGGCCTACGCCGATGATGAGCAGCGCGAGAGCGGTCAGCCGAAAGGCGCGTCGTCGCATGGGCCGAGGCTAGCGAACGCCCGGCCTCTGCTACGCTCTGCGACTTGAGCCTAGGGGTGGCGCGCGAGAGCGGGCCTGAGAAGAAACCCTTGGAACCTGATCTCGTTCGCGCGAGCGTAGGGAAGGCTCGAGGCCAGGGGCCTCCGCCGGAACGGTCGCAGCGCGAGAGATCGCGAACGTCACCTCGGAAGGAGCCCTCCATGGCCAGCATCCCGCTTCCGCAGCTCGGTTCGAATCCCTCTTCGACGGGCGCCGGAACCACGCCCGGCAGCTTCGCGAACGCGCCCGAGGTCGGCGGACCGCGGACCTTCAGCTCGCCGGACACACCCGGCATGCCGCAGCCTTCCGACAAGACGGCATGGGACTTCCTTCCCGACGGCTGGCTGAGAGATCCGGACAGCGGCTTCGCCGTGGCGCCGGCGGGCTTCGCGCCGATCACGCAGCTCGAGCACGCGCGGCTCGGCACGGTGACTCCCGAGATGCGCCGCGTCGCCGAGCGCGAGGAGCACCTCACGCCGGAGCAGATCCGGGACGAGGTGGCCGCAGGCCGCATGGTCATCCCCGCGAACCGCGTCCACCTCGGTTACAAGCTCGACCCGATGGCGATCGGCCGCGCGTCGAAGACCAAGGTCAACGCGAACATGGGCGCCTCTCCGATCTCGAGCGGCACCGACGAGGAGGTGGAGAAGCTCCGCTGGGCCGAGCGCTGGGAGGCGGACACCGTCATGGATCTCTCCACGGGGGGAGATCTCGACCGCACCCGCGAGGCGATCGTCCGGAACTCGACCGTCCCGATCGGCACGGTGCCCATCTACTCGATGATCCTCGGCCGCAAGATCGAGGATCTCGACGAGACCACGATCCTCGAGGCCCTGGAGCACCAGGCGCGACAGGGCGTCGACTACTTCACGATCCACGCCGGTGTGCTGCACGAGCACCTGCCCTACGTGACCCGGCGCCTGATCGGCATCGTGAGCCGCGGCGGCTCGCTGCTGGCCAAGTGGATGATCCACCACGGCAAGCAGAACCCGATGAACACGCTGTGGGAGGACATCTGTCAGGTCGTGCGCCGATACGACGTCACCTTCTCGATCGGCGACGGGCTGCGCCCTGGGGGCCTGGCCGACGCCAGCGATGCCGCGCAGCTCGGCGAGCTCGAGGCGCTCGGCGAGCTGACCGAACGCGCCTGGCGTCAGGGCTGCCAGGTCATGATCGAAGGACCGGGCCACATGCCCTTCGATCAGATCGAGTACAACATGAAGCTCCAGCGCCGTCTCTGTCACGGCGCGCCCTTCTACGTGCTCGGCCCCCTCGTGACCGACATGTTCCCCGGCTACGACCACATCACGAGCTGCATCGGCGCGACCGCCGCGGCCTACCACGGGGCCTCGATGCTCTGCTACGTGACGCCGAAGGAGCACCTGGGCCTCCCGAAGCGCGACGACGTGAAGCAGGGCTGCGTCGCCTACAGGATCGCCGCCCACGCGGCCGACGTGGCGCTCGGCATCCCCGGCACCCGCGACCGGGACGACGAGCTCACCAAGGCGCGAGCTGCCCTCAACTGGGAGAAGCACTTCGAGCTCTCCTTCGACCCCGACGTCGCGCGCGCGTACCACGACGAGGATCTCGACGTGGACACCGACTTCTGCGCGATGTGCGGCCACGACTGGTGCTCCGTGCGCATCAGCAAGGAGATCACGCAGTTCGTGAGCGGCAAGGACGAGGCCTACGCCTGGGACAAGCCGAAGATCACCGAGGCGCTCAGCCCCGATCAGCGCGCGATCCTGGAGAAGCGCGGCGTGCTCTCTCCGGAAGAGCTCCATCGCCTCGCCTCCAAGACCCGCCACGAGATGGGCGCCGACGCAGGCAAGGCGGCCTGCCACAGCGACGTGGCCTCCGACGACGAGGCGAAGGAGCGGCAGGGCGCCGAGCTCTGACGGGCCCGCGGCTCTCGACCCGCCGTGACCTGGCTCGGCCCGCGGCATCCGTTCGGGGAACCGTCCCCCTGAAAGATGAGAACACCCCGGGACCGAAGTCCCGGGGTGTCCCAAGACCGCGAACGTCACCCCCCCCTGGTTCCGCTCGGATCTTGTGGAACGTTTCGGCCGTTCGACCCCGCCCTTGAGCCCTTTCTTGCGCATGAGGTGCCTTTTCTTGAGCAGGCAGCTTCACCTCACCGATGAGAACCT
>JAJDAR010000225.1 GCA_029261775.1 Deltaproteobacteria bacterium
ACCTCTTCGAAGGCGAGCCGCGCAACGTGCTCCCCCTGGCCGACTACCTGCGCACCTACCGCCCGGCCCGGGTGCGGCCACCGGGCCTGGTTCCCGCCTACTCGAACTACGGCAGCGGCCTGGCGGGGCAGATCGTGGCCAACCTCGCCGGCGTCCCCTTCGAGGACTACGCGGAGCGGCACCTGCTCGGCCCGCTCGGCATGGACCACTCGACGTTCCGAGAGCCCCTCGGCGAGCATCATGCGAAGCCGATGCCGCAGGCGCTCGAGAAGCTGGTCAGCGTCGGCTACCGACGGGTAGGCGGCCGCTACGACCCGGGCGGGTTCGAGTTCGTGCCGCTCGTCCCCGCTGGAGCGATGAGCACGACCGCGCTCGACATGACCCGGTGGATGCTGGCGCATCTGAACCAGGGCTCGTGGAACGGCGCCCAGATCCTCCGACCCGAGACGGCCCGGCGCATGCACGGACAGCATTTCAGCATGGATCCCGCGCTGCCCGGACTGGCCCACGGCTGGATCGAGAGCCGCGTCCATGGCTATCGGACGATCGGTCACGGCGGCGGAACCATCCACTTCCTGTCGAACCTGCAGCTGGTGCCGGAGCTCGACCTCGGGGTCTTCGTTTCGACGAACACCAACACGGGCGGCCAGGTGATGGAGCACTTCGTCCGGGAGCTGGTCGGCCGCTACTTCCCGAGCCGCGAGCAGGAAGCGACTCCCAGACCCTCGCCCGCCTTCCGGGAGCAGGCCGAGCGCTTCGCCGGCACCTATCTCTCGTCGCGCCGGGCCTACACGAGCTCGGAGAAGCCCATCCTGGCGGCGGCCTCCGCCGTGGCGATCACACCCGGGGAGGACGGCACCCTGGTCGTCTCGAGCCCGCTGGGTGAGCAGCGTTTCGTCGAGGTGGCGCCGCTGCTGTTCCGCGAGATCGACGGCGACGCCCGCGCCCGCTTCCTCGAAGTCGACGGCGAGATCACCGGGTTCCTCCCGTCGATCCCGATCCTGGTCTACGAGCGGGTCGGACTGACGAAGAGCCCGCTCCTCCAGTTCGCGTTCCTGATCGCCGCTGGCCTGGTCTTCGCCCTCTCGTGGGTGGGTGCCTGGCTGCGCCGGAGGCGCGGGACCCAGCAGACCCCTGCGGAGTCCTGGGCCAACCTCGCGCTGCTCGCATCCGCCGCCGTGTGGGTCCTGTTCGTGGTCGTCACCTGCCTCGTCGGACTGGCGGCGGCCGACGACTACCGGCAGACCTTCTACGACTACCCGCTTCCCGCCTTCGTCTTCGCCTTGACGATCGCCCTGTTCGGGGCCTTCTTCACGGCCGCGAGTGCGGCCGGCCTTCTCCCCATCTGGAAGGCCAGGAGCTGGCCCCTCCCCCGCCGCATCCGTCACACCCTGCTCGTCGCCCTGGCCCTCGCCACGACCCTGCTCCTCCACGACATGAACTGGCTCGGCTACCACGGCTTCTAGCCGCTCCGTACGTCTTCCAACGCGCGAGCAAGAGCGTCTCCGGCCCGGCGGGCGCTGCGGCGGAATCAAGCTCAGCCAGTCCCGCGAACGGTTTGCGTCCCGAAAGGAGCGGACGCACCGCGCACCCCGAACGACCGAGAGGCGGGCGAGCCATCCGCCGCAGCGCCCGCCGGGCCGGAGACGCGTCCTCCCAACGAAGACACCGAATTCGCGAGCCCCAGCAACCCCTTGGTACACTCCCCGGAACCCATCGAGAAGGCGACCCCATGTCCACCCCCTCCCTGAAGGTCACACGCCTCACCAAGGCCCTCGGCGCCGAGATCCGCGGCGTGAAGCTCGGCCAGGTCGACGCCGACGTCGCGCGCCAGATCGAGCAGCTGCTCTTCGAACACCAGGTGCTCTTCTTCCCCGACCAGCACCCGACCCCGGAGGAGCACCTCGCCTTCGGCGCCCACTTCGGCCAGCTCGAGGGCCACCCGCACATCCAGAACCCCAAGGACACGCCGAGCGACAAGCTCTTCGAGCTGCGGGCCAGCCACGGCGGCGTCGCCGACGAGTGGCACAGCGACCTCACCTTCCGCGAGCAGCCGTCGATCTACGCGATCCTGCACATGGTCCAGTGTCCGGAGCTCGGCGGCGACACGCTGTGGGCCAACCTCTACCAGGTCTTCGAAGAGCTGTCCCCGCCGCTCCGGGATCTCTGCGAAGGCCTGACCGCGATCCACAACGCCGAGCCCCACGGCAAGCCCGAGATCCTGTACGCGCACCCGATGGTGCGCATCCACCCGGAGACCGGTCGCAAGGTGCTGTTCGTGAACGAGCACTTCACGCGGCGCATCGCGGAGCTGTCACGCGAGGAGAGCGACTGGCTGCTCGGCTACCTGACACGCTTCATCCAGCTGCCGCGCTTCCACGTCCGCTACCACTGGAGCCCTGGCACCGTCGCCATGTGGGACAACCGCTGCACGCAGCACCACGTGATGAACGACTTCCAGGGCGAGCGCATCATCCAACGGGTGACCGTGATGGGCGATCGGGTCGAGGGGCCGCCGCCGCGCTGGCCCGCCCACGAGCGGTCCGCCAACTTGAGCGTCGCGAGTCGTCACGACCACATCCTGCGCGCCTGGCTGAAGAGCAAGTCGCAAGACGACTGAGGGCGGGAGCCGCGGAGCGACTCCGGAGGGAGGAGCTCGGCGCAGTGCGCGCCTCGCGTTGGGCACATCGGGCGGTCTAGGGGTCTCCCAACTTGACGCGTTCGATGACGGTCGAGGGGAGCCCGGTTCCGCTCCAGCGGGTCATGGCGTCGCTGTCGTCGGTGCGACGACGTGCCGCGCGGGTGCGCGCTGTCTACGCCGAGCTCGGTTCCTCCGGACGGCCGGCGCGCGGGCGCCGGACCGTCGTCTTGCCTCAGTGCGGTCGGTGGTGGGGTCTTCGGAGTCCGGAGAGGATCCAGCCTCCGAGGACGACGCCCGCCAGGACCGAACCGACGGCCATGGTGATCGCGAACTCGACCATGGGGTTACCTCCCATGCTCAGGAGCCGTTCCAGCCGCTCCAGGCGGCCTCGGCTCTTTCCGCGGGCGGCAACCTGTCGCTCCGCGGTTGCTCGTACCGGCCGCGCCGTTCGCAGGGCTGAAGGGCTCGGGCGGTTCCGAGCGGCGGGGCGTCGGGCGCCCCGCCTCGGGGTGAGCTTCTGGAACCGGGGAAGCCGGCTCCAGCGTGCCTAACCGGGCGGACCGTTTTCCATGATTCCCTCCGAGAAGAGGTACAGGTCGAAGTCTACACCTCTGCATCGATCGTCAACAGGGAATCTGGTTTTCACCGACGGTGAAAACCGCGCAGGAGCCGTACTGGAGAAACAGCCGATGTGGAGCGCCCTGCGACGCTCCCGGCCCGGTCAGGGTCGTCGAGCCCCCTGCCGCGAGCCACCCGGCCGTCGAACCGGAGGGCCCTGTACGCTCCCCCGGAATGTCCTCGACCGACGGAGAGCTCGACCCGCAGTTCCGGCTGGCCTCGACCTCGGCCGAGGCCAACGAGTGGGCGCTGGTGCTGACCTCGGCAGGCATTCCCTCCCGGGTCGTGCGGGTGCCGCAGGGCTTCGCCTTGCAGGTCCACCGGGGCAACGCGGCGCGGGCCGAGGCGGAGCTGCGGGCCTATGCCGAGGAGGACGCCGAGCGCGAGGCTGCGCGTGCGGCGGCCGTGCCGATCGCGCGACACGACCTGAAGGGTCCGGCACCTCTGGCCTCCGCGTTGCTCGTCTCCCTGGCCATGCTCCTCTTCTACTCGATCACCGGTCCGAGCCGCCCCGACGTCGCGTGGTTCACCGAGGGCAGCGCCCATGCGCAGTGGATGCGCGCGGGCCAGCTCTGGCGGGCGGTCACCGCGCTCACCTTGCACGCGGACTTCGTCCACCTCGCGGCGAACGCGCTGTTCGGCACGTTCTTCCTGGCGGCGGTGGGGCGATCGCTCGGACCCGGGGTCGGCTTCGGCCTCGTGTTGCTGGCGGGCACGATCGGCAACCTGCTGAACGCCTTCCTGCGCAGCGGCCCCCACATCTCGATCGGCGCGTCGACCGCGGTGTTCGGCGCGGTCGG
>JAJDAR010000226.1 GCA_029261775.1 Deltaproteobacteria bacterium
TCGCTCGAGGATCTCGCCGAATCCCAGGTCGATCTGCTCACGGTCTTCGACGGCATCGACGAGGCCGGCGCCGAGGCGATCAAGCAGAAGGCGGCCGAGCTCGCGATCGTCAAGGCCGAAGAGGCGGCACGCGCCGCCGCGGAGGCGGCCGAGCGAGAGGCGGCAGAGATCGCAGCGGCTGCCGACGCTGCCGCTGCCGCCGCAACGGCTGCCGCCGCGACCGAGGCCGAGGCAACCGAAGCCGAGGCGACCGAAGCCGCCGCGGCCCCGCCGTCGCTGGCGACGGCACCCGAGAGTGGCACCGAGGGCTGAGCCCCGAAAAGCCTTCGATTCCAAAAGGCAATTGCTGGGAGCACATGGCGAACGTCAGGGCGTACAAGATCGCGGAAGAGCTCGGTATCGAGCGCAACGAGTTCGTCGAGAGGGCGAACGCGGCGGGCTTCGAGTTGAAGAATGCCATGGCGTCGGTCGACGACGAAACCGCCGACCAGCTGCGCGACAAGCTCGGCGCCAAGAGCGAGCGGGTCACCGAAGCCCGCGTCACGCGCTCGGGCGGCACCGCGGTGATCCGCAGGCGCAAGAAGAAGGAGCCCGAGCCGGAGCCCGAGATCACGGAGCCGGCCGCCGAGACCGTGGCGGGCGACGAGCCCGCGCCCGTCGACGGCGAGGCTGCCCCGGCGGAGGTCGCCGCTGCCGACGGTGATCCGACGCCGGAGCCCGAGGCTCCGGTCGAGCCCGAGCCGGTGCCCCTGCCCGTACAGCCGCGCCCGGCCGCACCCTCATCGCCGGTCGCGAGGACGGCGCCGGACGCCGGTTCGCCGGCGCGCAAGTCGGCCGCCGCGGGCACCGAGGCCGGTCCGGCAGCGAACCGCACGGCCCGCCAGCGCAAGCAGTTCAAGGAGGTCGTGAATCTCCGCGAGCAGGAGCAGATCGCCCGCCAGGTGACGAGCCGCACCACCGGCCGCCCGGCGCCGCCTGACCTGCGGACCTTCTCCAACCCCCGGAAGCGTCGGCGCGACGCGCCCTCGGCTCCGAAGGTGGCCAAGGCGGCAACGCCCGAGAAGAAGGTCGTCCGCGTCCAGGGAGAGATCAGCGTCGGCGAGCTCGCCAAGCAGCTCGGCGAGAAGGCCGCGCAGGTCCAGGGCAAGCTGATGTCGCTCGGAACGATGGTGGCCGTCAACCAGACCATCGACGTCGGGACTGCCGAGCAGGTCGCTGCCGAGTACGGCTTCGAGGTGCAGGACGTCGGGTTCCAGGAGGATGATTTCCTCGCGGCGCCCGCTGAGGCTGTCGAGGGCGATGCCAAGTCGCGGCCCGCCGTGATCACCGTCATGGGCCACGTCGACCACGGAAAGACCTCCCTGCTCGACGCCCTGCGCGAGACCGACGTCGTCGGGGGCGAGGCCGGGGGCATCACCCAGCACATCGGTGCCTATCAGGTCACCCTGCCGCAGGGCAAGCTGACCTTCATCGACACACCGGGTCACGCCGCCTTCACCGCGATGCGCGCACGGGGCGCACAGGTCACGGACCTGGTCATCCTGGTCGTCGCGGCCAGCGAAGGCATCATGCCGCAGACGATCGAAGCCATCGATCATGCGCGGGCGGCCGGCGTGCCGATCGTCGTCGCCGTGAACAAGTGCGACCTCCCGGACGCCAACTCCCAGAACACGCGGCAGCGCCTGATGGAGCACAACGTCGTCGTCGAGGACTTCGGCGGTGACGTGCTGGCCATCGACATCTCCGCGACGAAGAAGATGAACCTCGACAAGCTGCTCGAGGCGGTGATGCTGCAGTCCGAGCTGTTGGAGCCGAAGGCGGATCCCACCCTTCGCGCCAAGGGTGTCGTGCTGGAGTCGGAGCTCGACAAGGGCCGCGGCCCGGTTGCCACGGTTCTCGTGCAGGAGGGCACCTTGCGCCGCGGTGACGTGCTCGTCGCCGACACCCACTTCGGCAAGGTCCGCACGATGTTGAACGACAAGGGCGAGGTGGTGAAGGAGGCGACTCCTTCCATGCCCGTCCAGGTCGTCGGGCTCGGCGGCGTTCCCGCAGCCGGCTCCTCCGTGCACGTCGTCGAGAGCGAGCGGATCGCGAAGGACATCGTTTCCCACCGCGAGGACCAGGGTCGCAAGGCATCGGCAGGCCCGGCCCGACCCCGTGTGAGCCTGGAGGATCTCTTCGCCCAGGCGGACGGAGACGGGCCGCGCGAGCTGACCGCGATCATCAAGGCCGACACGCAGGGATCGGCCGAGGCGATCCGGGACTCGCTCCAGAAGCTGCCCACCGACAAGGTCAAGCTGAACGTGCTCCACGCCTCGGTCGGCGGCATCACCGAGAAGGACGTGCAGCTCGCCGAGGCGAGCCGCGCGATCATCATCGGCTTCCACGTCCGGCCGGACGTGAAGGCCCGGCGAGCTGCCGAGGACGCCGGTGTCGACCTCCGGATGTACAAGATCATCTACGAGGTGGTCGACGAGATCCGGGCCGCGATGGCGGGTCTGCTGCCGCCGACGGTCAAGGAGAACGTGATCGGCCAGGCCGAGGTGCGGCAGACCTTCACGATTCCGAAGACGGGTACGATCGCCGGCTCCTACGTCACCGACGGCCTGCTCCGCCGGAACGCGAGCTGCCGTCTCGTTCGGGACGGTGTGCAGGTCTTCGAGGGCAAGTTCTCCTCACTGAAGCGCTTCAAGGACGACGTCCGCGAGGTGCAGACCGGCTTCGAGTGCGGCATCGGGATCGAGGGCTACAACGATGTCAAGATCGGTGACGTGATCGAGGCCTTCGAGCTCGAGGAGCAGCCGGCCGTCCTCTGATGTTCGTCGGGGCCGCTCGCGTCGAGCTGCTGGTCCACGGCTCCGGATCGCTGAAGCAGAAGCGTGGAGTCGTGAAGTCGATCATGCAGCGCACGCGCAACCGCTTCAACGTGTCCGTGGCCGAAGTCGACGGACAGGACACCTGGCAACGAGCCGTGCTCGGGCTGAGCACGGCGGCCAACGAGAGCGGGATCGCCCGTCAGAGGCTCGAGAAGGCCATCGATTTCATCGCCGAGCTGCATCTCGCCGAGGTCATCGATCAGGAAGTGGAGATCCTTTGACCCAGGGGCGAGCGGAGACGGTCCTTTGACCCGACGGACCGAGCGGGTCGGCGAGCAGGTGCGCGCCGAGCTCGCGCGCATGCTGCAGAGCGAGGTCACGGACCCCCGCGTGGGCCTGGTGACGATCACGCGCGTCGATCTCTCGCCCGACTTCCGCAACTGCAACGTCTTCTGGAGCCGCTTCCATCGGGGCGACTCCGATCCCGAGTTCGCCCTGCAGGCGGAGCAGGCGGCGCTCGATACCCAGGCGGGCCTGGAGAGCGCGGCCGGCTTCCTGCGGTCCGGACTGGCCCGCGCACTCCACCTCAAGCGGGTGCCCGAGCTGCGCTTCCGCCACGACACGTCCCTCGCCCTCGGGGCTCGAACCCTCGGATTGATCTCGGAGCTCGGCGATGGCAACGACTAGCAACCGAGGGAGCGACGATGGCGCGGAATAACCGCAAGCGCAGGCCGGACCCGCCCGGGCCGGCTGGCTTCCTGGTCGTCGACAAGCCCGTCGGCTGGACCTCACACGATGTCGTCGACGCAGCTCGGCGCTGGTTCGGTGTGCGCCGCGTCGGCCACCTGGGAACCCTCGATCCGCTCGCCACGGGTGTGCTTCCGCTGGCGGTACGGCAAGCGACGAAGCTGGCTCCCTTCATGGGGGAGGGCCCGAAGGTCTACGTCGGCACCATCAAGCTCGGCGTCGCCACGGACACCTTCGACGCCGAGGGCCGTGTGACCCATCAGCACGACGGCCCGCTGCCGGACGAGGCCACGGTGCGCGCCGCCCTCGAGGCCTTCCGCGGCGAGAGCGAGCAGCTGCCGCCGATGTACAGCTCGGTGAAGAAGGATGGCGTGCCCCTCTACCGACTGGCCCGCAAGGGCGAAGAGGTCGAGCGCGAGCCGCGCCGCATCACGGTGCACGAGATCTCGATGCCGCACTTTGCACCCCCGGAGATCGGCGTCGAGGTCAGCTGCTCGCCTGGAACCTACGTGCGCTCCCTGGCGGCCGATCTCGGAGAGCGGCTGGGCTGCGGGGCCCACCTCTCGAGCCTGCGGCGGACGCGGAGCGGCGTGTTCCTCCTCGAGCAGGCCCTCACCCCCGAGGCCCTGGACGCCCTTGCGGAGGCGGGCACCCTCGAAGCGGCCCTGCAGCCGGCGGCCGAGGCTCTGGGCCTACCGCGGGTGCGATTCACCGCGGTTCAGGCTCGCAAGGTCGGGCACGGGACGCCGATCCCGGTCGCGGACGCCCAGGGGGACTTCGAGACCGGCACGCCCCCCCGACCCGGCGATCGGCTGGCCGGTCTGCTGCCGAGCGGAGAGCTCCTGGCCGTCCTGGAGCTGCGACCGGACCGTCGCCTGCACCCCCTCCGCCTGCTCGAGATTTGAGCGTCCCCGGGGGCTTGTTGCTGCCCCAGGGGCCCTCTGATAAACCTACGACCCAATCCAGCCGACAGGACACCCAAGGATTTGCTCGCAGCGCGCAAGACGGAACTCCTCGCCGAGTATCGCACCCACGAGACCGACACCGGCTCGCCCGAGGTGCAGATCGCTCTGCTCTCCGAACGCATCAGGGAGCTGACGGAGCACTTCCAGACGCACAAGAAGGATCACCACTCCCGACGTGGGCTCCTCAAGCTGGTCAGCCAGCGACGCCGGCTGCTCGATTATCTGCGGGGCATCAGCCCCGAGCGCTATCGGACCCTGATCTCGCGATTGGGTCTGCGCCGCTAGAAGAAAGAAGCGGCACTCCGCCCGAGAGTCGGGCGGGTCAACGGAGCGGTCTTCGCTCTTCGACGAACGAAGAGGCGACGCCCGCCAATCAGAGAGGCGGCTTGCGGGAACGTGAGCCGGAATGTGCGAATCCGTGATGGGCGGAACTCCTCCTCCGCGCATCCCCGATTCCGCATTCCGAACTGCGGACCCAGCAGCCCCCGCCGCCTCCAACCACACCCACCCTCGGCAACGAATGCCTCGAGGATGGGAGGAGATCATTCGATATGGGGTATTGGTTCGAACCTACGAGCGTGACGCTCGATGTCGGCGGAAGGCCGATGACACTCGAGACCGGGCGCATGGCCAAGCAGGCCGCAGGCGCGACGGTCGTGACCTATGGGGGCACCGTCGTCCTCGTGACGGCGGCGCACGGCGCGCCCCGCGCCGGTCAGGACTTCTTCCCGCTGACCGTCGACTTCGTCGAGAAGACCTCGGCGGCGGGAAAGATTCCGGGCGGCTTCTTCAAGCGCGAGGCGCGGCTCTCGGATCGTGAGATCCTGGTCTGTCGCTTCATCGATCGCTCGATCCGGCCGCTCTGGCCCGAGGGCTACCGCGACGAGGTGCACGTCGTTGCGACCGTGCTGGCCGTGGACGGCCAGAACCCGCCGGACCTGCCGGCCTTCGTGGGCGCGTCGACCTCGCTCACGCTCTCCGATCTGCCCTTCCAGGGACCGATCGCCGCGGTGCGCGTGGGCAAGATCGACGGTCAGCTGATCGTCAATCCGACCCACGAGCAGCTCCCGACCAGCGCATTGGAGCTGGTCGTCGCGGGCTCGCGGAAGGCCCTGGTGATGGTCGAGGGTGGAGCCCAGGAGGCCACCGAGGCCGAGGTGCTCGAGGCCCTGCAGTTCGGTCACGAGATCGTCCAGCCGATCATCGACGCCCAGGAAGAGCTCCAGGGCAAGGCCGGCAAGCCCAAGAGCGAGGTGGCGCCCGCGAAGGACCACTCGGCGCTCGCGGACCGGGTCAAGGGCCTCGCGCAGGACCGCTTGCGCGAAGCCGTTCGCATCCAGACCAAGAAGGATCGCTACGACGCGATCAGCGAGGTCGAGGGCGAGGCCCTGCAGACGATCACCTCCGAGTACCGCAGCGAGAAGGTCACTCTCGACACGCTCGATGCGGTCGAGGAGCGCCAGGCCGGACTGCGCGAGCTCTCGGCCAACGCGAAGAATCTGCTCCACGACCTCCGATCCGATCTGATGCGGGAGCGGTTGCTGGACGACGGCGTTCGCATCGACGGGCGGGGCCCGGCGGAGGTGCGCCAGATCTTCAGCGAGCTGCGGCCGGTGCCCAGGGCCCACGGCGTGGCGTTGTTCACGCGAGGTGAGACCCAGGCGCTGGTGTACACGACCCTCGGAAGCAGCGGCGATGCGCAGACGATCGACGCCCTCCACTCGAGGACCGAGAAGAACTTCATGCTGCACTACAACTTCCCGCCCTTCTCGGTCGGGGAGGCGCGCTTCCTGCGCGGGCCCTCGCGACGCGACATCGGCCACGGCAATCTCGCCGAGCGCGCCCTGTCGGCCGTGATGCCGGACAAGGACGACTTCCCGTACACGGTGCGGGTCGTCTCCGAGGTGCTGGAGTCGAACGGCTCATCGTCGATGGCGACGATCTGCGGCGGTACGCTGGCGCTGATGGATGCGGGCGTGCCTCTGAGGGCCCCGGTGGCGGGCATCGCCATGGGACTGATCCAGGCCGACGACCGCCACGTGGTGCTCTCGGACATCCTCGGTGACGAGGACCACCTCGGCGACATGGACTTCAAGGTCGCCGGCACCCGCGACGGCATCACTGCCCTCCAGATGGACATCAAGATCAAGAGTGTCGACTGGAAGGTGATGGAAGAGGCGCTGGCCCAGGCCCGGGAGGGTCGCCTGCACATCCTCGAGACGATGGAGCGCGACACGAAGGAACAGCTGCCCGGCTTCCAGGCCCGCGAAGTGATGTCCGAGTGGGCACCCAGGATGCAGGTCATCCAGATCAAGCCCGATCGGATCCGCGACATCATCGGACCCGGTGGCCGCGTGATCCGCGGCATCCAGGAGATGAGCGGATCCAAGGTGGAGGTCGACGACAGCGGCTCGGTGTCGATCTTCGCGCCGGACCTGGCCTCTCTCGAGCGCGCCACGGCGATGGTCGAGGAGCTCACCCAGGAGGCCGAGATCGATCGGCTCTACACGGGCAAGGTCAAGCGCATCACGGACTTCGGCGCCTTCGTGGAGATCTTCCCGGGCACCGACGGGCTGGTGCACATCAGCCATCTGGCCGAGGGCCGGGTCGACTCGGTGACCGACGTCGTCGCCGAGGGCGACGAGGTGCTGGTCAAGTGCATCGACATCGACCCGAGCGGTCGCATCCGGCTCTCCCGCAAGGAGGCGCTGGGTGAGGCGATCGCCGGCGCCGGCGA
>JAJDAR010000227.1 GCA_029261775.1 Deltaproteobacteria bacterium
GCGATCGGCAAGCGCCACTTCGACGTCCAGCTGCTCGGCGGGATCGTCCTGCATCAGGGCAAGATCGCCGAGATGAAGACCGGTGAGGGCAAGACCTTCGTCGCGACCCTGCCGTCCTACTTGAACGCACTGACCGGGCGAGGCGTGCACGTCGTGACCGTCAACGACTACCTGGCCCGGCGCGATGCGGAGTGGATGGGCGAGATCCACCGCGTCCTCGGCCTGTCGGTGGGTTGCATCATTCCGGACCTCTCGGAGGCCGAGCGCCGGATCGCCTACGACTCCGACATCACCTACGGCACGAACAACGAGTTCGGCTTCGACTACCTGCGCGACAACATGAAGCCGGCGCTCGAGTACTGCGTCCAGCGCGAGCTGCACTACGCGATCGTCGACGAGGTGGACTCGTGCCTGATCGACGAGGCGCGCACTCCGCTGATCATTTCGGGCCCCTCCGAGCAGAACACCGAGGTCTATCGGGTCGCGAACCAGGTGATCCCGCGGCTGCAATCGGGCCAGAAGGGCGACAGCAACAAGGGCATCGAGGAGAGCGGCGACTACTGGGTGGACGAGGAGCACGGCCAGTCCACGCTCACGGAGCAGGGCGTGCACCAGGTCGAAAAGCTGCTGCGCATCGAGAACCTCTACGACCCGCAGATGCTGCCGGTCCTGCATGCGGTCCAGCAGGCCCTGATCGCGCACACGCTCAAGAAACGCGACGTCGACTACGTGGTGAATCGCAGCGACGAGAGCGGCAAGCCCGAGGTGGTGATCGTGGACGAGTTCACCGGCCGCCTCATGCAGGGGCGCCGCTGGTCGGACGGGCTGCACCAGGCGATCGAGGCCAAGGAAGGCATCCAGATCCAGAGCGAGAGCCAGACCTACGCCTCGATCACCTTCCAGAACTACTTCCGCATGTACGAGAAGATCAGCGGCATGACGGGCACGGCGGACACCGAGGCCCCCGAGTTCGCGAAGATCTACGACCTCGACGTCGTACTGGTGCCGACGAATCGGCCGATGGTCCGCAAGGACGGCCCCGACGTCGTCTACAAGACCGAGCGCGAGAAGTTCGATGCCGTGATTGAGGACATCAAGGAGCGCAACGACACGGGCCAGCCGATCCTGGTCGGCACGATCTCGATCGAGGATTCGGAGCGGCTCGCCAAGCGGCTCAAGAAGCGCGGCGTCAAGCACAACGTGCTCAACGCCAAGGCGCACGAGCGCGAGGCGGAGATCGTGGCCCAGGCCGGGCGCAAGAACAGCGTGACGATCTCGACGAACATGGCCGGCCGCGGCACCGACATCATCCTCGGTGGCAATCCCGAGTTCCTGGCCCTCGCGAAGTGCGGCGGGGACAAGGAGCACGCCGACTACCCGCAGCGCCTGGCCGAGTTCGAGGCGCAGTGTCTGGCCGAGGCGGCAGAGGTGATGGACGCCGGGGGCCTGCACATCCTCGGCACCGAGCGGCACGAGAGCCGGCGCATCGACAACCAGCTTCGCGGTCGGGCCGGTCGCCAGGGCGATCCCGGGTCGAGCCAGTTCTTCCTCTCCCTCGAGGACAACCTGCTGCGGATCTTCGGCTCCGAGCGGATCACGCCCTGGATGGAACGGCTCGGTCTGCAGGAGGGCGAGGCGATCGAGCACCGGATGATCAGCCGGGCCATCGAGAACGCCCAGAAGAAGGTCGAGGCGCGCAACTTCGACATCCGCAAGCACCTGCTCGACTACGACGACGTCATGAACAAGCAGCGCCACGCCTTCTACGGCAAGCGACGCGAGATCCTGGGACGCGAGGACCTCCACGAGGAGGTGCTGGAGATCGTCGAGGGGTTGCTGGTCTCCCTGTTGGCGCAGTACTGGCCCGACAAGGGCGACCCGGACGACGCGGCCCGCGCGGACCTGGCCGCCACCCTCGAGGCGGTGTTCGGCGTGCCCTTCGACGTCGGGGCGGCCCCCTTCGTGCAGGACGATGCGCCGATCACCGATCGCGACGAGCTCGGTCGCGCCATTTTTGATGTTCTGGTCACCGCGCTCGAGGCCAAGCGTTCGGAGTGCAACCGGCTCGCGGCCGAGCACGCCGACGTGAACTACCCGGACTTCACCTGGTGGGAGCGGCGCATCCTGCTCGACATCCTGGACCGGCAGTGGAAGGATCACCTCCACGCGATGGACGGCCTGCGCGATTCGGTCAGCCTTCGAGGCTACGGGCAGCGAGATCCGAAGCTCGAGTACCAGCGCGAGGGGCTCGTGCTCTTCGAGGAGATGAACTCCCGGGTCGATGCCGAGGTGGCGGAGATCGTCTTCCGGTTCGCCTTGCCGGATCCGGCCGCCCACCGCCCCGCACCCCAGCAGCCGAGGCCGCCGGCCGGCGCGCCCGCCGGCCAGCCCGCCGAGGCGGGCGCCTCGCAGAAGCCCGGCCTGCCGCAGCAGGCGGCTGCCGTCGCCGACGGCCGCAAGGTGGGCCGCAACGATCCGTGTCCGTGCGGAAGCGGCAAGAAGTACAAGAAGTGCTGCGGGGCGGCTTGACGCAGGGGGCGCCGTGAGCCGCGAGCCGCGGGTTCGAGGCTTCCAGTTCGCGGGCGTCCACTGTGGCATCAAGAAGGGCGGGGCCCTCGACCTGGCGCTGCTGCTGAGCGACCGGCCGGCGAGCGTGGCAGCGGTCTACACGCGCTCGACCGTGCCGAGTGCCCCGGTCCTGGTGTCGAAGCGCCGCAGCCGGCGGGGCATCGGGCGAGGTGTCGTGGTGAACTCGGGCATCTCCAACGTCGCGATGGGGGCGCGCGGCGTGGCCGACGCGGAGCAGATGAGCGCCAACGCCGCAGCGGCGGTCGGCGTCCGGCCGGGCGAGATGCTCGTGGCCTCGACGGGCGTGATCGGAAAGCCCCTGCCGATGGAATGCATCGAAGCCGGGATCGCCGAAGCCGCCCGGGACCTGGATCCGCTCGGCCTGCCTCGTGCCGCCGAGGCCATCCGCACGACCGACACCTACGCCAAGCTGTCGCATCGGCGCGTGCGCGTCGGCGAGCATTTCGTGAACGTGGCCGGGATCGCCAAGGGCTCGGGGATGATCGAGCCCCGCATGGCCACGATGCTGGCCTTCGTGTTCACCGACGCCGCGATCGCGCCGAAGCCGCTGCGCGAGATCTGGAAGGCGGTCGCGGACGAGACCTTCAACCGGGTGTCGGTCGACGGAGAGACCTCGACCAGCGACACGGCGGTGATCCTGGCCAATGGGGCGGCCGGCGGCCGCCCGCTGGCGAGCGCCCGCGGCGAGGCGGGGCAGCGCCTCCAGGCGGGGCTCGTCGCCGTCTGCACCGAGCTTGCGATGGACCTGGCGCGCGACGGCGAGGGGGCGACCAAGCTCGTGACCATCGAGGTGAGCGGCGCGAAGAGCCCGGCACAGGCCGAGCGCGCCGGGCGGCGCATCGCCAACTCGATGCTCGTCAAGACGGCGCTCTTTGGCCGGGATCCGAACTGGGGGCGGATCCTGCAGACGGTCGGAGCCGCCGAGGTGCGGCTCGATCTGGATCGGACCGAGGTGGACCTGTGCGGCGTGCCGGTGTTCCGCAACGGTGCCTCGACGGGGGAGGCGGCTCGTGTCCGCGCGGGCAGCCGAATGGCGTCGCCCGAGATCTCGATCCGCATCCACCTGGCGGCCGGCCGCGCGAGCGCCCGCTTCTGGACCTGCGACCTCACCTACGACTACGTCCGCATCAACGCCGAATACACCACCTGACCCCCGCGGGGCACACTCCAAGAATCACCCCCAGCCTTCCCCCAAGTCGTTCGTCGCGAGTTGACCGAGAGACCCGACCCCCCAGTCAACTCACAGTTGACGATGGGGTCGGGTCTCTCGGTCAACACTTGGGGTGGAGTCGGCTGGGCGGGGGGTGGGGGGTCTGCTAACTCTTCGCCACTTCACACGTTCCGGGTTGCCCCAGCGGTCCGCGCCAGCACGGCTGACGCGGGTGGGGAGGACACGGCCCGGGGCGGACGCACAACCGCGAAGGAGACCTGTATGTCCGAAACTCCGACGGATCCGTCCGTCCAGCCGGCGCCGGCAGCTGCGCCGGTCGCTGCTCCCCCCGCGGAGCGCGAGAAGGCGTCCTCCGACATCCGCTCCCTGCTCGAGGCGGGTGTCCACTTCGGCCACCAGACCCGGCGCTGGAACCCGAAGATGCGGCACTTCATCTTCGGTGAGCGCAACGGCATCCACATCATCGACCTCGACCAGACCTCGCCGCGGCTCGAAGGGGCCCTCGAGTTCCTGCGCGAGATCGTGGCGCAGGGTGGCAAGGTGCTGTTCGTCGGCACCAAGCGGCAGGCCAGTGATCCCGTGCGGGACGAGTCGCTGCGCGCCCATCAGTACTACGTCAACAACCGCTGGCTCGGCGGCATGCTGACGAACTTCCGGACGGTCAAGAAGAGCATCGAGCTCTTCAAGGAGCAGCTCGAGATCCTGGCGGACGAAGAGAAGGTTGCCGAGCTCTCGAAGCGCGAGCTTTCGCGCCTCAACCGCTCCGTGACCAAGTACCGCAAGTCCCTTGACGGCATCAAGGACATGACGCGGCTGCCCGACGCCATGTTCGTGATCGACGTCAAGAAGGAGCACATCGCGATCACCGAGGCGCGTCGTCTCGGCATCCCGATCGTGGCCATGGTCGACACGAACTGTGATCCGGGCGGGATCGACTTCGTCGTCCCCGCCAACGACGATGCGATCCGGGCCATCGAGCTGTACTGCGCCCTCGTGGCGGATGCCTGCATGGAAGGCGCGGAGATCCACAACGAGCGCGCGACGTCCCAGCAGCCCGAAGCCAGCGAGGCCGGTCAGCCCGAGGCGGCACCGGGCCGGCGCGTGGTGGAGATCAAGCAGCAGCCGGCCCCCGGCAGGCGCCAGGGCCCCCGGCAGGCGGGCGGCAGCCACTCGGCTGCACCCCGGCCGCGCCGAGAGGCGGCACCTGCGCCGGCACCCGAGCCCGAGGCGGCACCTGCGACGGCCCCCGAGCCCGCCGCGGCGGCACCGGCCACCGAAGCCCCTGCGGCCCCCGAGGCCCAGGCCGCTCCGGCTCCGGCCGCGGACCCCGCGAAGGCCCCCGAAGAGACCGCCTAGCCCCGGCCGCGCCACCCCGCGCCCAGGCAACGAAGAAGACGAAAGGAAAGCCGCGTGGCCGTATCTGCCAGCGACGTGAAATCGCTCCGGGACCGCACCGGAGCGGGAATGATGGACTGCAAGAAGGCTCTCTCCGAGGCGGACGGCGATCTGGACAAGGCGATCGAGCTGCTCCGCGAGAAGGGCCTCGCCAAGGCCGTGAAGCGGGCCGGGCGCGAGACCTCCGAGGGAACGATCTCGATGGCCGTCGACGGCACGGCCGCCGCGCTCGTCGAGCTCGGCTGCGAGACGGAT
>JAJDAR010000228.1 GCA_029261775.1 Deltaproteobacteria bacterium
CGCGGCCGCCCTCGGGATCACCGCAGAGCCCTTCCGCATCGACAGCCAGTGCAAGTACGCGGCGGTGGCGCGTGGCGACGCGTCGATCTACCTGCGCATGCCGACCCGCGCGGACTATCGCGAGAAGATCTGGGACCACGCCGCCGGCATGCTGGTGGTGGAGGAGGCGGGCGGGCGCGTGAGCGACGTACACGGCAAGGCGCTCGACTTCTCCCACGGCCGCACTCTCGAGGAGAACCGGGGGATCATTGCGACCAGCGGCTCGATCCACGACGAGGTGCTGGCCGCGGTTCGCGCGGTTCGAGGCGGGTAGCGCTCGCGCTCAGGACAAGGGCCAGACCCAGGGGATCACCGTGAGCGCGACCGCGCCGCAGAGCAGGTCCAGGGGAAGACCCACCCGGACGAAGTCGTTGAAGCGGTAGCCGCCGGGGCCGTAGACGATGAGATGGGTCTGGTAGGTCACGGGGTTCGCGAACGCACAGTTCGCGCCCATCGCGATCGCCATGATGAAGGCGCGCGGGTCGGCCCCGGCCTGTGCCGCGGCCTGGATCGCGATCGGGAACATGATCGCGACGGCGGCGTTGTGGTGCAGGAACTCGGAGAGCAGCACGGTCGCTGCGTACACCACGGCCAGGGTGGCGAGTGGCCCGAGTTCCCGCGTCCCGCCGACCAGCAGTCCGGCGATCTCGCCGGCGGCGCCCGTCTTCTGCATGGCGAGCGCGATGCCGAGCCCGGCTCCGATCACGATCAGCACGTTCCATTCGACGCTCTGCCGCGCGATCCGACCGTTGATGCAACGCGTGCCGATCAGCGCGCCGGCTGCCACGAACGAAGCGATCGAGATCGGGAGCAGGTCGATCGCCGCAGCGGCGACCATGGCCACGAGGATGAAGAGCGCGATGCCGGCATGCTCGGTGCGCGGCGCCTTGTGGCCGCCGATCTCGCTGACGAGGTAGAAGTCGGGGCTGTTGCGATGCGCGCGGATGAAGCCGGTACCCGCCTGCAGGAGGAGCGTGTCGCCGGGGCGCAGGACGATCTCGCCGATCTTCCCGCCGACGCGCTCGCCGTTGCGATGGACCGCGACGACCGCGGCGTCGAAGGTGGTGCGGAAGTTGGCGTCGCGGATGCTCTGACCGCGGAGCGGCGAGCTGTTGGAGACGACGGCCTCGATGAGCGAGAGCTCGGCACCGGGCTGCGGCGCGAGCTCGTCCGGGGCGTCCAGCACCAGGCCGGGAAAGCGCTGCAGGTCGACGATGGTGGACACGACCCCGGCGAAGACGAGCGCGTCGCCTTCGCGCAGGATCTCGTCCGGTGCGACAGGCGTGATGCGACGGCCGTCCCGGTCGATCTCGACGAGGAACAGCCCGGGTAGCTGCCGCAGGCCCGCATCTTCGACGCTCTCACCCGCCAGGCGGCTCCCCGGCGCGACGCGCATCGTGGCCGTGTATTCGCGGCGCTTCTCTCCCAGCTGCTCGCCCAGATCCTGGCGAGAGGGGAGCCAGCGGGGCGCCAGGAAGATCGTGTAGGCCAGACCCGCGATGCAGACCGGCAGCCCCACCGGCAGCAGCTCGAAGAAGCTCATCTCGACCATCTCGGCGTCGTGGATCAGGCCGGCCACGGTCAGGTTGACGCTGGTGCCGATCACGGTGAGGAGGCTGCCGAGAATCGTCGCGTAGGACAGGGGAATCAGGAACCGACTGGGTGCGCGCCCGTGCCGCCGCGCCCACTCGATGATGATGGGCGTCATCATGGCGACGATCGGCGCATTGTTCAGGAAGGCGGAGAAGGCGGCGAGCGGCGGGCACATGCGCAGGAGCGCAGAGAGCTCGCCGCGGGCGCGACCGAACAAGCGCACGACGCCGGCCTCGAGCAGGCCCGTCTCGCGCAGGCCGGCCGACACGATGAACAACGCGCCGACCGCAGCCATGGCCGGGTTCGCGAAGCCCGAGAAGGTTTCGGACGGGGTCAGGACCCCGAAGACGGCCAGCGTGAACAGGCCCGCCATCAGGATCAGATCGGGGCCGGCCAGCTCACGCGCCATGGCCGCGACCATCAGCACGAGGACGCCGAGGGTCAGCCAGCCGTCGAAACCCATGGCCGGCCCACCATACCGGGATCGCTGGGGATCCGCGACAATCCGCGCGATGGACGGGACCGCGCTGCGAGGCTTCTCGGAGCAGGACTTCTATCTCCAGGAGTTCCGGGGTCGGACCCTGGCGCTGGTCGCCCCGCGCGCGGAGGACCTCGAGCATCCGACCGTGGTGAAGACGCTTGCGGCGCTGCGTGACGGGGGTGCACGGGCCCTCGTGGTGGCCTCGGATCCGCGGGTGCTGGCGGCCTGCACCGGAAGCGACCCGCAACCCGCCACCGCCGAGCGCCTCGAGGGTGACCTGTGGCGACGACTCGGCAGGTCGCCGGTGTGCGGGGTCCTCGTCTCGTCGGTCTCCTTCGCGGCCGAGCTGCGGGCCCTCGCCGTGCGGCTCGGTCTGTTCAAGGTCGTATGGCTGGATGCCGGGGGTGGGCTCCGCAGTGAGCGCGAGGGGCGCCATTCCTTCGTGCATCTGGAAGAGCTCGCCGGCTGGCTCGGGCGGGACGGCGACGGCCTCGCGACGCGCGAGCGCCTGGCCCTGTGGCGGGAGATCGCAGCCCTGCTCGAAGCGGGCGTGCCTGCCGTGAACGTGTGCGCCGCCGCCGGTCTCGGCGAGGAGCTCTTCACCTATCAGGGCTCCGGCACGCTGTTCACGCGCGAGCGGTACATGACCGTCCGGGATCTCTCCATCGACGACTACGATGCCGCCCACGATCTCGTCACCCGCGGCGTGCAGGAGGGCTACCTCGCGCCCCGCTCGCAGTCCGAGGTGGACCGTGTCCTCGCGTCCGCCTTCGGTGCCTTCGTCGAGGGTCGGGACCTCGCGGGGATCGGCTCCCTGCTGCGCTGGGACGACGTCGGGGAGATCAGCTCGCTCTACACGCTCACCCGCTTCCTCGGCGAAGGCGTCGGCCAGCACCTCGTCGCGTACGCGGTCGAGCGCGCCGCGGCCCAGGGGCTGCGCGCGGTCTTCGCCTGTACCACGACCGACACGGTCGCGACCTTCTTCGAGCGCCAGGGCTTTGCCCGGGTCTCGTCCGACGCCCTGCCTCGCGCCAAGTGGGAGACGTACGACGAGGGGAGGCGTGCGAAGGTGGTCTGCTTCCTGCGGGAGCTCTGAGGAACGCGCGCGTCGGGCAAGGAATGCCGGAGGTGGACTGTAAGCCGGGTCCTGTACCGGTCGTCGGTTGCCCGGCGGCCGGTGAGGATCATTCATCTAGGCGACGCATTGCTGCGCCGCTCGAGCGCTCTCACCCGGACGTCGGGCCTTGCGACCTCGGGCGGGCCACCCTCAGCGACGTCCCTATTCGAGCTTGCTCCGGGAGGGGCTTGCCCCACCGCCGGTCACCCGGCTGTCGTGCGTGGGCTCTTACCCCACGATTTCACCCTTACCTGTGCCTCCCCGGCCCACCCCTCTCAGAGCGGGCCGGATCACCGGCGATCGGCGGTGTCGTTTCTGTGGCGCTTTCCCTCTGGTCGCCCCGGGTCGCCGTTAGCGACCTCCCTGCCCTGCGGAGCCCGGACTTTCCTCCCGCGAGCGGTGCTTGCTCGCCGGCGATCCTCCGTCCACCTCCGGCCCGGCCAGCCTACCCCCCCGGGGCATCCAAGACAACTGCTTCTCGCTTGACTCCCTGGTCAGTATCCATTAGATACTGAAGACCGTGTCCGAAGAAGTCACCCCCGCCGCAGGCGCACGCGCCTCGGCCATTCCCCGTCCCGGCGAGGTCTTCGATCCCGTCGCGCGGGCGCTCGATGTGGTCGGGGACAAGTGGACGCTGGTGCTGGTCCGTCATCTGCTGAACGGACCTCGCGGTTTCCAGGAGCTGCGCCAGCGCACGGGCATCGCTCCGCGCGTGCTCTCGAACCGGCTGCGCCAGCTGGCGGCAGCGGGTTTCGTCGCGAGCGAGGAGGGCGAGGGCCACCGTTCGGTCTACGTGGCGACCGAGCGCGCCACCGATCTCGAGCCGATCATCGCCTCGATCGCCCGCTGGTACGTCCACCACGCCGTCGAGGATCTCGACCTCGACATCCAGCAGTTCACCGAGACCTCGCCGCTCTCGATCCTCGAGTCGCTGCCTTTCCTGCTGCGCGACGACCGCGCGCGGCGCGCGAACGTGACCTTCGAGCTGAGGCTGACCGGAGAGGGCGGAGGTGTGTGGTCCATCCACATCCGCGACGGGCAGTGTCGGGTCGAGCCGGGCTTCGCCAGCGGTGCCGACGTCCGATACACGGCCGACGCCCGCATCTGGTGCGCCGTGGCGCTCGGCCTGCTCGACGCGCGGGATGCGGCCAAGCGCGGCCTCCTCGCGAAGGAGGGTGGCCGCGAGGCCATGGATCCCTACTTCCATCAGCTCGCCCGCCCCCAGAAGGCAGACAGCTTCCACGATGCCGAGGGCGCGCCCGCCGAGTGAGCGGCCACCCGACGTCCCGAATCGCGCTCGCGCGACAACCAGGAGAGACCCCATGATCTCGTTCGGACCGACCGAAGAACAGCAAGTCGTGCGCGACGCGATGCGGGAGTTCGCGGAGCAGGTGTTCCGTCCCGCAGCACGCGAAGCCGATGAGACCAGCTCGCTTCCCGACGGCCTGCTCGACCAGGTCTGGGAGCTCGGCCTGACGAACACCCAGCTGCCCGAGGCCTTCGGCGGCGGTGGCGAGGTGCGCTCCCCGATCACGAACACGCTGATCCTCGAGGAGTTGGCCTTCGGGGACCCGGCCCTGGCCATCGCGACCACGCATCCGTCGGCCTTCGCCTTCGCCGTGAACGACTACGGAACCGATGAGCAGAAGGAGGCCTACCTGCCCCGCTTCTGTGGCGACAAGTTCGCGGCGGCGAGCCTGGCGCTGATCGAGCCGTCGCCGACCTTCGACCCGCTCACCCTGCAGACCACCGCCGAGCCCAAGGACGGTGGCTTCGTGCTCTCGGGCCGCAAGCGGTTCGTCGTGCTGGGGGACCGGGCCGAGCACTTTCTGGTGCTCGCCCGCAACGCACAGAGCGCCGAGGGCGGCTTCGGCGCGATCGATGCGTTCATCGTGCCCAGGGATGCCAGCGGGCTGGGCGTGAGCGAGCTCGAGAAGAACCTCGGCATGAAGGGCCTTCCGACGGTCGGCCTCGAGCTCGAGCAGGTCGAGGTGCCGGACGAGAGCCGGCTCGGCGGCAAGGCCGGCATCGACGCGCGTCGCCTGCTGGCCTCGAGCCGCACCGCCAACGCGGCCCTGCTCACGGGCCTCTCCCGCGCGGTGCGCGAGTACGCGGTGCCCTACGCCAAGGACCGCCACGCCTTCGGCGAGGCGATCGCCCAGAAGCAGGCGATCGCCTTCATGCTCTCGAACATGCAGATCGAGACGCATTCGATGCGCTGGCTGACCTGGAAGGCGGCGGCGCTCCTGGAGGCGCTCGAAGAGCCCACCCGCGCCTCGATCTTCGCCCAGGACTATGCGGCGGAGCAGGGGATGAAGATCGCGGACGACGGCCTGCAGGTCCTCGGCGGCCACGGCTTCATCCGCGAGCACCCCGTCGAGATGTGGTACCGCGCCGCCCGGACCCTGAGCGTGCTCGAGGGCATTGCCGCCGTCTAGGGCCTGCCCCCACCCCTTGTACGTCGCGCCGGACGCGACGTGGAGACCTTCGATGATCGACTTCACCCTGACCGACAACGACCACAAGATCCTCGACTACGTGCGCAGCGAGGCGCTCGTGGCCCGGAAGTACGCGCGCCACTACGACGAGAACGAGGCGGAGTTCCCGCCCGAGGCGCTCGAGGAGGCCAAGGACTTTCCGGGCGTGTGGTCCCTGATGGGCGACCGCACCGCCGACGACAGCGGCCAGAGCGTGATCGGCATGCTGATCACCATGGCGGAGAACTGGGGCGACTACTCGGTGCGCATGCGCAAGGGAAGGGGCGTGGGCCTCGGCAATGCCGCGCTGGCAGCCTCCGGGACCGAGGAGCAGCGTACGAAGTGGGGCGGCCTCCTGCTCTCGATGGCGATCACCGAGCCCGGCTGCGGCTCCGATCCCTCCATGGTGCAGACGACCGCCGTGCTCGACGAGGCCACCGACGAGTGGGTCCTGAACGGGGAGAAGATCTTCGTGACCACGGGCTGCCGATCCGACGGTGTGGTGCTCTGGGCCACACTCGACCGCTCGGCGGGTCGCGCCGGCATCAAGTCGTTCCTGGTCGAGAAGGAAACGCCCGGCTTCGACGTCTCGCACAAGGAGAAGAAGCTCGGGATCCGCGCCGACGACACCGCGACCTACGTGTTCCGCGACTGCCGCATCCCGCGGGCGAACCTGCTGGGCGGCAAGGAGGAGATCCCGAAGGCCGGCTCCGGTGGCTTCCGTGGCGTCATGAAGACCTTCAACATGACGCGTCCGCTGACCGCGGCGTTCGGCCTGGGCATGTCCCAGGCGGCCCTCGACTTCGCCCGCGAGCAGCTCGAGGGGGCCGGCGTCGAGCTCGGCTACGGGCCGACCGTGCACGGTCTCTCGGCCGCGGCCGCGAAGTTCCAGCGCCGCGAGGCCCTGCAGGAGGCCGCCGTCCTGACCGTCTGCCACGCGGCCTATCTGTCGGACCAGGGCGAGCCGAACAACCTGGAGGCCTCGATCAGCAAGGCCAAGGGCGGCTCGGCGGTCCGCGAGATCACCCAGGGCTGCATCGAGCTGATGGGCCCGATGGGGATCTCGCGCGAGCACCTGCTCGAGAAGTGGTTCCGCGACGTGCGCATCACAGACATCTACGAGGGCACCGGTCAGATCCAGAACCTGATCATCGCCCGCACGATCCTCGGCTATGACCGCACCCAGCTCAAGTAGAGGAGTCCGCGCCGCCCCCGACCGGCGAACGCGCTAGCCTCCGGCGCCGTGCGAGCCATTCTCGTCGACGATCCCGGCAAGAGCTCGAAGCTTCGCGTGGGCGATGCGCCCGCCCCGGAGCTCGACGCCGGCGGCGTGCGCATCCGGGTCGCCGCCTTCGCCATCAACCGGGGCGACCTGATGCAGCGCCTGGGCCTCTATCCGCCGCCGCCCGGTGCCTCCGAGATCCTGGGCCTGGAGTGCGCCGGCGAGGTGCTCGAGGTGGGCGCCGACGTGAAGGCGTGGAAGCCCGGCGATCGGGTGATGGGCCTGCTGGCCGGAGGCGGCTACGCGGAGGAGGTGGTGGCTCCGGCGCCCTGCCTCATGGCCGTGCCCGCTCGGCTCGGCCTCGAGGAGGCCGCGGCGGTGCCGGAGGTCTTCCTCACCGTGCACCAGAACGTGTTCGTCCACTGCGGGCTCGGCGCCGGCGA
>JAJDAR010000229.1 GCA_029261775.1 Deltaproteobacteria bacterium
CGCGGCCGAGGAGCAGATCAAGCGGGCGATCGACCGCCACTACGAGCAGAGCTCCAGCATCGACGACATCATGGGCGACTTCGACGACTCCGACGTCGAAGTGCTCAACGACGAGGACGACGTCGACGTCCTGGAGCTGGCCAAGGAGTCCGAAGACGCTCCGGTCGTCAAGCTCGTCAACCTGATCCTCACCGACGCCATCAAGAAGGAGGCGTCGGACATCCACGTGGAGCCCTACGAGAAGGAGTTCCGCGTCCGCTACCGCATCGACGGCGTCCTCTACGAGTCGATGAAGCCGCCCATGAAGCTCAAGAACGCGATCACGTCGCGGATCAAGATCATGAGCGAGCTGGACATCGCCGAGCGCCGCCTGCCCCAGGATGGGCGGATCAAGCTCAAGCTCGGACGCGGCAAGGAGATGGACTACCGCGTCTCCGTGCTCCCGACCCTGTTCGGCGAGAAGACCGTGCTGCGTCTCCTCGACAAGTCGAACCTGCAGCTCGACATGACCAAGCTGGGTTTCGAGCAGAGCCAGCTCGACGTCTTCCAGGACGCGATCCACCAGCCCTTCGGCATGGTGCTGGTGACGGGACCGACCGGATCCGGCAAGACGACGACCCTGTACTCGGCCCTGTCCGAGCTGAACCAGATCTCCGAGAACATCTCCACGGCCGAGGATCCCGTCGAGTTCAACCTCGCCGGCATCAACCAGGTGCAGATGCACGAGGACATCGGCCTGAACTTCGCCGCGGCCCTGCGCTCCTTCCTGCGGCAGGACCCGGACATCATCATGGTCGGCGAGATCCGGGACTTCGAGACCGCGGAGATCGCGGTCAAGGCCGCACTCACCGGCCACATGGTCCTCTCCACGCTCCACACGAACGACGCCCCCTCCACCGTCAACCGGCTGCTCAACATGGGCATCGAGCCCTTCCTGGTCGCCTCTTCGGTGAACGCGATCCTGGCCCAGCGTCTGGCGCGCCGTGTCTGCGGCGAGTGCAAGGAGGTCGATGCCGACGTCACCAAGGAGGCCCTCACCGAGGCCGGCATCCTGGACGACGAGCTCGCCGAGACCACGGCCTACCGCGGCCGCGGCTGTCATGCCTGCTCCGACACCGGCTTCAAGGGCCGGGTCGCGCTCTACGAAGTCATGCGCATCGGCGAGGAGCTGAAGGAGTTCGTGTTGAACGGAGCCTCGGCCACCGAGCTGAAGCGCGAGGCGATCCGGCTGGGCATGACCACGCTCCGGCGCGCCGCCCTCAACAAGCTCAAGGACGGCATCACCACTCTTCCCGAGGTCTACCGAGTCTCGGCGGCGGACTTCTAGGAGACTGCATGGCCAATCTGCACCAGCTGCTCAAGGCGATGATCGAGAAGGGCGGGAGTGATCTCCACATCACGACCAGCTCCCCGCCCCAGCTGCGCATCGACGGCAAGCTGCACCCGCTCAAGATGCCGCCCCTGGCGCCGCCGGAGACCAAGCAGCTCTGTTACTCGATCCTGACCGACGCCCAGAAGCACAAGTTCGAGGAGAACAACGAGCTCGACCTGTCCTTCGGTGTGAGGGGGCTCTCGCGCTTCCGCGCCAACGTCTTCATGCAGCGTGGCGCCGTGGCGGGGGCCTTCCGGTCCATTCCCTACAAGATCAAGACCTTCGAGGAGCTCGGGCTGCCGCGGGTCGTCACCGAGTTGGCCAAGAAGCCGCGCGGGCTGATCCTCGTCACCGGACCCACGGGCTCCGGCAAGTCCACGACCCTCGCCACGATCATCGACCGCATCAACACCGAGCGGAACGAGCACATCGTCACGGTCGAGGACCCGATCGAGTACCTGCATCCCCACAAGGGATGCCTCGTCAACCAACGCGAGGTCGGGGCCGACACGGCCTCCTTCACCCTTGCTCTCAAGTACATCCTGCGCCAGGACCCGGACGTCGTGCTGATCGGTGAGATGCGCGATCTCGAGACGATCGAGGCCGCGCTGACGGTGGCCGAGACCGGTCACCTGGCCTTCGCCACGTTGCACACCAACTCGTGCGTGCAGACGATGAACCGGATCATCGACGTGTTTCCGCCCTACCAGCAGGCGCAGGTCCGTGCCCAGCTCTCCTTCGTGCTCGAGGGTGTGCTGAGCCAGTCGTTGATCCCGCGAGCGAACGGCCCCGGCCGGGCGCTCTCGCTGGAAGTCATGGTGCCGAACTCTGCGATCCGAAACCTGATCCGCGAGGACAAGATCCATCAGATCTACTCGCAGATGCAGATCGGTCAGGAGAAGTTCGGGATGCAGACGATGAATCAGTCTCTGGCCGCCTTGTATCAGCGTCGCATGATCAGCATGGACGACGCGCTCGGGCGGAGCAGCGACCCGGAAGAGCTTCGTCAGCTCGTGTCGGGAGGCGCACCTGCCGGTCGTCGACCGGCTGGCGCAGCCTAGTCAAGGGGGTCACGGATGCCGGTCTACAACTGGGAAGGGCGCACTCGCCAGGGTGCCACCAAGAAGGGCTCGATCGAAGCCTCGAGCGAGGCTGCGGTGATGACGCAGCTGCGCGCGCAGATGATCATGCCGATCGCGGTGAAAGCCAAGCCGAAGGATCTTCTCGCGAACGTCAATCTCTTCAAGCCGGCGGTGAAGACGCGCGACCTGGTGGTCTTCACGCGTCAGTTCGCGACGATGATCGACGCAGGCCTGCCGCTGGTGCAGTGCCTCGAGATCCTCGCGGACCAGAACCCGAACGCCACGATGAAGGAGACCCTCCGCGCGATCAAGAACGACGTGGAGCAGGGCTCGACCTTCGCGGACGCGCTCGAGAAGCAGCCGAAGATCTTCGACAACCTGTACACCAACCTCGTCCGCGCGGGCGAGGTCGGCGGCATCCTCGACACGATCCTGAACCGCCTCGCGGTCTACCT
>JAJDAR010000230.1 GCA_029261775.1 Deltaproteobacteria bacterium
CCGACCTCCTGGCCCGCGAGCTGCTCGCTGGTCGCTGCCACCGCCTCGGCATGGGGATGGCGCGCGAGGATGCGCAGTAGCTCGAGCCCCGTGTACCCGCTCGCTCCGATCACCGCGATCTTCATCGGTCCTTCCTCACCCGGCCCGAGCGGCCCCTCGTGGACCCGGGCCCTGAAACGCAAAACGGGAGGCCTTGGGCCTCCCGTTCGCGAAGTTGGATTCGTTCGGTCGGCTTAGCGCTTTGAGAACTGGAAACGGGCCCGGGCGCCGCGCTGTCCGTACTTCTTGCGCTCGATCTTTCGCGCATCGCGGGTCAGGAACCCGGCCCGCTTGAGAGCCGGCCGCTGGCTCGGATCGATCTTCTCGAGGGCCCGCGCGATGCTGTGCCGCAGGGCGCCCGCCTGGCCGGCGACGCCGCCGCCGCTGATGCGGGCAGTGATGTCGTACTGCCCGCCCAGGCCGGCCGTCTCGATCGGCTGGTGGATCATCTTGACCAGGCTCTCGCGCGGGAAGTACTCCTCGAGCGGGCGGCCGTTCACGATGAAGTTGCCGACGCCGAGCTTGACGCGGACGCGGGCCACGGAGGTCTTGCGCCGGCCAGTCGCCGAGGTGTCGGTCACGGCTTGCGCCGGGGGCAACCGCCTCGTGGGTGTCGCGGACTCAGTCAAGCGCGAGCTCCTGCGGCTTCTGGGCCGCGTGGGGATGGTCGGGACCGGCGTAGATCTTCAGCTTCGCCAGCAGCTTCCGGCCGAGGGCGTTCTTGGGCAGCATGCCCCGCACGGCGTCGTGCACGACCCGGTCCGAGAAGGGCCCGTCGAGCACCTTGGCCGCGGTCGTCTCGCGCAGGCCGCCGGGCCAGCCCGAGTGCCGGTAGTAGGTCTTGGTCTCGCGCTTGCGGCCGGTGAGCTTCACCTTCTCGGCGTTGATCACGATCACGAAGTCCCCGGTATCGACGTGGGGCGTGAACTGCGGCTTGTGCTTGCCGCGCAGGACCGTGGCGATGCGGGTGGCGAGCCGCCCGAGGACCCGGTCATTGGCGTCCACCACGTACCAGGTGCGCTCCACCTCGTTGGGCTTGGCGCTCTTCGTGGCCAGATGGGCTTGGGCTCCCATGGGATCGGTTACCTCGTGGCCTCGGGGAGGCGCTCGGGAAGGCCTTTCGGAGGCCCCTTTTCTAGAGACTAGAGACGAGAAAGGGACCAGATGGGCTTTCGCACGGGCGGAGAAGCCCGGCAAGAAAGCCGCGCGAGCCGCTGTCGATAGCAACGCGGCCCCCGAGGGTCAAGCGATGCGCCGCCCGCCGTCCCCTTCGCCCCGCGGGGCCTCGGGAACCTCGACCCGGACCAGCAGGAGGCCGCGAGCGGGGGCCGTCGGTCCCGCCTGCGTCCGGTCCCTTCCCTCGAGGAGCTTGGCGACCGAGTCCGGGGGCCGGCTGCCCAGGCCGACCTCGATCAAGGTGCCGGCGAGGGTGCGGACCATGTGGCGCAGGAAGCCGTCGCCGACCGCATCGAGGAACACCTCTCCGCCCGCCTGGCCCCCGACCGAGACCCGGAACAGGGTCCGCACCGTGTCGGTGACCGCGGACCCGGACGCCTGGAAGGCGGCGAAATCGTGGCGGCCCTCGAGGCCCGCCGCTGCGGCCGCCATGTCGTCGAGGTCGAGCGGCTGGGGGACGGGGGCGAAACGCCGGGCGCGCAGCGGCGACCGGTCCGGACCGTTCCAGATCTGGTAGCGGTAGTGCTTGGAGGTGGCGGCGAAGCGCGGGTTCCAGCCGTCGGGCGCCGGTCGCACCTCCCGCACGACGACGTCCGGCGGGAGATGGGCATTGGTGGCGCGGCGCAGGGTCGCCGGGTCGAGCGAGGTCTCGAGGGCCGTGCTGGCCAGCTGGCCCTCGGCGTGGACACCGGCGTCGGTGCGGCCGGCTCCGCGCACCGTGACCGCATGACCCACGATCTCGCCGAGGGCGCGCTCGAGCTCTCCCTGCACCGAGCGATGCCCGGCCGGCTGGCGCTGCCATCCCTCGAAGTCCGTCCCGTCGTACTCGAGGGTGAAGGCGAAGGTGGGCACGGCGGCCTACGCGGGCTCGGACGAGCCCGGCGCCTCGGGCCCGCGCACCTCGGCCACCCCGGGAGTAAAGCGGGAGCGGGCCAGCTCGAGCGCGTTCAGCGCCGCGAGGCGCAACGGATCGGCGGCGAGGAAGAAGCGCAGGCCCAGGCCGGGTGCCAGGCTGGGGTCGCTGCGCAGGCGACCGACCAGCACGTCGTCCCCCCCGATGCTGCTGCGGGTCGAGGCGACGTCCTCGACCTCCACCACCCGCAGCCCGACCGCCTTGGCCAGCCGGTCGCGCAGCTCCTCGAGCGGTGTCGTCGCCGAGAACTCGACACTCACCTGGATCCCGCAGCCCGCAAAGGTGGGGATCCGCAGCGCCGTGAGCGCCGTGGGGATGGTCTGCCCGAGGGCACGTGCCAGGTGATCCTCGAGCTGTCCCTCCCGGTCCTCGGGAAAGTCCACGCCGGGCGCCTCGGTCGAGGGCAGGCAGTCAAAGGCCAGCGGCCGCGAGAAGACGTCACTCGTCTCCTCCTCGCGCTGCTGGAAGAGTGCCAGCGTCTCCTGCTGCAGGGCCATCACACCCGGCCGACCTGCACTCGAGGCCGACTCGACCACGGTCGCCTGCACCCGCACCAACCCGCACTCGACCAGAGGCGAGAGCGCCTTGGCCAGCATGAGCGCGGGCCCGGCGGGAGAGATGACCACGGGCTCGTCGCTGGACCAGCGCCGGCCCGGCAGATCGGCCACGGTGATCGGCAGCGCTGCCTGCGCGGCCACGGCGCCGGAGAGATCGATGCAAGGCGTCTCGCTGCGCAGCGCCTCGCGCAGCCAGTCGAGAGCGGCGGCGCGCGGCGTGCAGACCCAGATCAGGTCGAGGCCACGCAGGCCGGGAGACTCCACGATGAGCGGAAGCTCGTGGCCGAGCCAGTCGACGCTCTCGCCGAGGGAACGATCGGTCGCGATGGGCACGAGCTCCTGGATCGGGAAGCGCCGCTCCTGCAGCACGTCGATCAGCTCGCGGCCGAGCTGACCGCTCGCCCCGATCACGGCGACGCGCAGCAGGTCCGGCTGCCCGCCGTTCGGTGTGGAGGCGCTCACGCGCTCCTCTCGAACTCGGCGAGCACGACGTCGCCCATGGCGCGGCAGCCGAGCGTCTCGCGCTCCTCGCCGTCGAGGACCAGGTCGCCGGTACGATGCCCGGCCTCGAGCGCGGCCGTCACGGCCCCGCGTACGTCGTTCGCGACGTCGGCGCGTTCGAAGGTGTGCTCGAGCATCATCGCCACCGACAGGATCGCCGCCAGGGGGTTCGCCAGGTCCTGACCGGCGATGTCCGGCGCCGAGCCGTGGACCGGCTCGTAGAGCCCCACCCCGCCCTCGCCGAGGCTCGCGGAGGGCAGCATGCCGAGCGAGCCGGTGATCATCGCCGCCTCGTCCGAGAGGATGTCGCCGAACAGGTTGCCGGTGACCAGCACGTCGAAGCGGGCCGGGTCGCGAACCAGCAGCATTGCGCAGGAATCGACCAGCTGGTGGACGAGCTCGACGTCGTCGTAGTCCTTGGCAACCTCGTCGACGACCTCCATCCAGAGCTGCGAGACCTCGAGCACGTTGGCCTTGTGCACGTGGGTCAGGTGGCGCTTGCGGCGGCGCGCGGCGTCGAAGGCGACCCGCGTGATGCGGTCGATCTCGACCTCGTCGTACACCATCGTATTGCGTGCCTCGCGCCGGCCGTCGACCAGCGCGCGGCCGCGGGGCTCGCCGAAGTAGATGCCGCCGGTCAGCTCGCGCACGACGAGCAGATCGATGCCGTCGACCACCTCGGGCCGCAGCGTCGAGGCGCCGGCCAGCGCCGGAAACACGGTGGCGGGGCGCAGGTTCGCGAACAGCCCGAGCTCCTTGCGGATGCGCAGCAAGCCCTTCTCGGGCCGCGTGGTGACCGGCATCGCGTCCCACTTGGGGCCCCCGACGGCGCCGAGCAGGACCGCGCGGCTGGCGCGGGCCTGGGCGACGACCGCGTCGGTCAGCGGCTCGCCGTGGGCATCGATCGAGGCCCCCCCGATCGCACCCATGTCGAGCTCCAGGCCCAGACCGGCCCGCGCTGCCGCAACTTCGAGAACACGGCAGGCCTGGCGCGTCACCTCCGGGCCGATGCCATCGCCCGGCAGGACCAGGATCTTCTCCGTCATGTCGTCTTCACTCCCTGGAACCGGGCGCGGCAGAACTGGCGGCCCCGTGCGGGGCCGGAGGATGCCTCCACCGGGTGCGGCGACCTCGCGCCGCGTTCAGATGCCGCGGGGCCCGTCGACCTCGCGCCGCTCCTTGTGGCCATCGAGCCGGTTGATCGCGCTCACGTAGGCCCGCGCGCTCGCCACGATGATGTCGGTGTGGGCCCCGTGGCCGATCACGCGGCGCCCGCCTTCGGTGATCGTGACCGTCACCTCGCCCTGCGCGTCCATGCCGCCCGTGATCGCCTTCACCTGGTACTGCAGCAGCTCGGCCTTGGTGTCGGTGAGCTCGACGATCGCCTTGAAGACGGCGTCGACGGGGCCATCGCCCTGGGCCGTGGCCTTGCGCGGCTCGCCGTCCACGCTGAGCTCGACCGTCGCATTCGGCGTGGCGAAGGTTCCGCTCTGGATCACCAGGTTCCCGAGCTCGAAGCGGCCCTGCTCCACCGTGACCGAGTCCGCGACGATCGACTCGAGATCCTCGTTGTAGATGCTCTTCTTCTTGTCCGCGAGGTCCTTGAAGCGCTTGAAGGCGCGCTGGAAGTCCTCGTCCGCGAGCTCGTAGCCCATCTCGAGCAGCCGGTCGCGGAAGGCGTGGCGGCCCGAGTGCTTGCCGAGCACCAGCTCGTTCGACGCCCGCCCGATCGACTGCGGCGTCATGATCTCGTAGGTGATCGCCGCCTTGAGCACGCCGTCCTGGTGGATGCCCGCCTCGTGGGCAAAGGCGTTGTCGCCGACGATCGCCTTGTTCGGCTGGACCGGGATCCCGATGATCGAAGACAGCAGCCGGCTGGTCGGATAGATCTCGGTCGTCTTGATGCGCGTGTCCAGGCCCTCGAAGGCGTCGGGGCGCGTCTTGAGTGCCATCACGACCTCTTCCATCGCCGTGTTGCCGGCCCGCTCGCCGATCCCGTTGACCGTGCACTCCACCTGGCGCGCGCCCGCCTGGATGGCCGCCAGGCTGTTGGCGACGGCCAGCCCGAGATCGTTGTGGCAGTGCAGGCTGAAGATCAGGTCCTCGCTGCCCGGGACGTGCTGCCGCAGGTAGTGGATCAGCTCGTAGTACTCGACCGGGGTCGTGTAGCCGACCGTGTCTGGCACGTTCAGCGTGCGGGCGCCCGCCTTCACGGCGACCGTGAAGACCTGGACCAGGTAGTCCCAGTCGCTGCGCGTCGCGTCCTCGGCCGAGAACTCGACGTCGTCGGTGTACTGCAGCGCGTGCCGGACGGCGCGGTCCACCTCCTCCATCACCTGCTCGCGGCCCATCTTGAGCTTGTGCTCCAGGTGGATGTCGCTGGTCGCGATGAAGGTGTGGATGCGCGGGTGGCGGGCCTTCTCGAGGGCCTGGCCGGCGCGCTCGATGTCGGCCTGACCGGTCCGCGCGAGGCTCGCGACGGTGGTGTGCTCGAGGGCCTCGGCGATCGCCTTGACCGATTCGTAGTCGCCGTCGCTGGCGATCGCGAAGCCGGCCTCGATGATGTCCACGCCGAGCTTCTCGATCTGCCGGGCGAGCGTGATCTTCTCCTGCAGGTTCATGCTGCAGCCGGGTGCCTGCTCGCCGTCGCGGAGCGTCGTGTCGAAGATGCGGATGCGGTCGTCGCTCATGTCCTGCCTCCGGCCCACGGCGTGCTCACGCCGGGCTCTCGGGCTCCGTGGAGCCCTCCTCGCCTTCCCGGTTCACGAGTCGCTCGAGGGGAATGCCACTGCGCCAGCGCATCAGCCACTCGACGGGCCCGGAGGCGACGTAGACGAGGCCGACCAGGAAGAAGGTGACCGACGGCTTCGAGAAGATCACCGCCAGCACCAGCACCGCCACGACCAACGACCCGTAGGAGCCGCGGATGCGGGCCTCCTTGAAGCTGCGATAGGGCACCGGGCTCACCATCAGCACGCCGAGCAGTGCGATCCCCACGCCCGCCACCGGTGCCGGGATGTCCAGCGGCAGCCCGCTCTCCCGGAGGAACCCGGCGAACCAGACCGCGGACAGCACCATGCCCGCCGCGGCCGGGCTGGCGAGCCCGTCGAAGCGGCCCTCGTAGCGGGCGGGCAAGACGTTGAAGCGGGCGAGCCGCAGCGCCGCGCAGACCGCGTAGAGGCAGGCCAGGACCCAGCCCGTCCAGCCGAGCTGCTGCAGGGCTCCCGCCTGGAAGGCGAGCATGGCCGGGGCGACCCCGAAGGAGACCGTGTCGGCGATGGAGTCGTACTCGGCGCCGAAGCGACTGGTGGCCCGCGCCATGCGCGCGACCCGGCCGTCGAGGATGTCGAAGATCGCGGCGACGAAGATGGCCAGCGCGGCGCGGTCGAGCTCGCCGGTTGCCGAGAGGGTCAGGGACCAGAACCCGGCGGCCAGGTTCCCGGTCGTGAACAGCTGGGGAAGGATCGCGACGCCGCGTCGCGGCGGACCGCCCCTTGCGCGCCGCCGGCGGCGCTTGCGTCGGCCGGCGGCCGTCTCGCCGGGGGGCGTCGTTTCGTCGGGCGTCACGTGGCCGTCCCCTGCGCGGCCAGCTCGGCGATCACCGAGCTGCCCCCGCGCACGCGGTCACCCTTTTTCACCAGGGCCTCGCTGCCGATCGGCAGCAGCACGTCCGTCCGTGAGCCGAAGCGGATCAGGCCGTAGCGGATACCGCGCTCGAGCCACTCGCCGACCTCGGCGTGGCACAGGATGCGGCGGGCGATCAACCCGGTGATCTGGACGACGTCGACCCGGCGTCCGTCCGCCAGCTCGAGCCCCATCCGGCACTGGACGTTGCGCGTCTCGGCCTCGGGGTTGAACGCGGCGAGGTAGGCGTCGCCCGACCGGTCCAGGGAGACGACCCGACCGGCCACCGGTGCACGGTTCACGTGAACGTTGAAGACCGAGAGGAAGATGCCGATCCTCAAAGCCTTTTCTCCGTTCGCGTCCTCGACTTCGCCGACCGCGATGACGCGTCCGTCCGCGGGCGAGACGACCTTCTCGTCGCCTTCCGGGATGGCCCGCTCGGGGTTCCGGAAGAACGCCGCGACGAAGACGCCGAGGCCTCCCACCAGCACCGCCGGCACGGTCCAGCCGAGCCCGACGAAGAGGCCCGAGACGGCGAAGAGCGGAACGCCGAAGCGATAGACGTCCGGCGCGAACAGGCCCGTGAGCCTCTCCTCGAACCGGCTCGATGCGTCGTCCAACGGGGCCTTCTTCCTAGTTCTTGGAGCGGTCGACGAGCTGCTTCTCCTTCAGCCAGGGCATCAGGCTGCGCAGCCGGGCGCCGACCTCTTCCATGGGATGCTCGGCGGCGCGCCTGCGCATGGCGTTGAACGCCACGAAGCCGGACTGCCGCTCGAGGATGAACTCCTTGGCGAACTCGCCGCGCTGGATCTGCCCGAGCACGTCCTTCATCCGCTCCTTCACGCCGGCATCGATCACCTGCGGACCGCGCGTGAAGTCGCCGTACTCGGCCGTGTTCGAGACCGAGTAGCGCATGTTCGCCATGCCGTTCTCGTAGATCAGGTCGACGATCAGCTTCACCTCGTGGATGGTCTCGAAGTAGGCCATCTCGGGGGCGTAGCCCGCCTCGACCAGCGTCTCGTAGCCGTTGCGCATCAGCTCGGTGAGCCCGCCGCAGAGCACGGCCTGCTCGCCGAACAGATCCGTCTCGGTCTCCTCGCGGAAGGTGGTCTCGATGATCCCGGCGCGTCCGCCGCCGATGGCCTTCGCGTAGGCCAGTGCCACCTGCAACGAGTCGCCCGAGGGATCCTGGTGCAGCGCCACCAGGCACGGCACGCCCTTCCCTTCCTCGTAGTGCCCGCGCACCGTGTGGCCCGGGCCCTTCGGCGCGACCATGAACACGTTCACGTTGTCGGGCGGGTCGATCGCCTGGAAGTGGATGTTGAAGCCGTGCGCGACCGCCAGGTAGTCCCCCGGCTCGAGGCCGGGCTCGATCTCGTCGCGGTAGAGGTTGGCGCAGGTCTCGTCCGGGACCGTCATCATGATGACCTGCGCTTCGCGCGCCGCGTCGGTGGGCGTAGCCACGCGCAGGCCAGCGCCCTCGGCCTTCTTCCACGAAGCGGAGTCCTTGCGCAGACCGACCACGACGTTGACGCCGGAGCTGTTCAGGTTCTGGGCGTGGGCGTGGCCCTGGCTGCCGTAGCCGATCACGGCGACGGTCTTGCCCTCGAGGCGGGCCAGATCCGCGTCCTTGTCGTAGTAGATGTTGAGCGCCATGTGGGGGTGTCTCCGTGGGGTTCCGGGGCGACCGCCCGCCGCTGCGGGAAGGCGCCCCCGGCTGGACTCCGCCTGTGCTGACCAGCACTTACGGGCCCGGGATCGGCCCTTGGGGAGGGCGAAGGGGCGAGGCTACGGGAGCCCCGGAGGGGTGTCAAAGCTGCCGGGGACCCCCGCGGGCCGACTCCACCCGGTGCGGCTCAGACCTCTTCGAGAGCCTGGCCGGTGCGCTTCACCTCGGCCTCGGCACGTCGCACGTACCGCGGCAGCAGCTCCTCGGCCCGGCCCGCCTTGCCGGCCCGCCAGGCGACCGCGGCGAGCTGCCCGACCCAGGCCGCACGGGCCGCCACCTCTGCGCCGGGCAGCACGCGGAGGTCCGGCCGCTGCTCGCGCAGCGACTCGGCACCCGCCGTGGCGCCCTCCCCGACGACCACGGTGGTCTCGGCCGGCAGGCACCCGGCGAGCGCCGCGGGGGTGAAGACGCTGTCCTCGACGAGCACCTTCGCATCCTCTCCTGGACCCTCGAACACGGCGGCGTAGAGCTCGCCGCGCCGCGCGTCGAGCACGACCGCGACCGGGCCCGACGCACCGGCCGCCGCCAGGCGGAG
>JAJDAR010000231.1 GCA_029261775.1 Deltaproteobacteria bacterium
GCCGGTGCTCGAGACCTACGCGCGGCAGGTGGTCCGGCTCGGCGACTGCGGGGCCGGGCAGCTGACGAAGATGGTCAACCAGATCTGCATCGCCGGAATCCTCCAGGGGCTGTCCGAGGGGCTGGCCTTCGCCGAGCGCAGCGGGCTCGACCCGGAGCAGGTGGTCGAGGTGATCTCCCAGGGCGCGGCGCAGTCCTGGCAGATGGACCAGCGTGCGAGCACGATGATCGAGGGCCGCTTCGACTTCGGTTTCGCCGTCGACTGGATGCGCAAGGACCTCGCGATCGCGCTGGCCGAGGCCCGCCGCAACGGAGCCCGCCTGCCGGTCGCCGCGCTCGTCGACCAGCTCTACGCCGAGGTCCAGGCGCGGGGCGGGGGTCGTCACGACACGTCGAGCCTGGTCACGCTGCTCCGAGACGTCCCCCGGTGAAACCCCCAGCGCGACCCCGAGGGATCGGAGCACCCCCCGGGCCTCAGTGAGCGGCCTCGGATGACCGATTCCTCGAGGGTGCACCCCGCGGTCCTGCCGATGCTCGCGAGCTTTGCCGTCACGGCCCTGCTCGCGGTCCTGCTCGCGCGCCGTCCCGGCAAGCGCCCGATCCATTGGGTGCTGCTCGGGCTCCTGCTCTCCGCCGGGGTCTGGACCGGTGCCGCGGCCTGGCGCTACAGCGTGCAGGACGAGACGTCCATCATGGCCGCCTATCGGGTGATGTTCCTCGGGGTCTCGATGGTTCCCGGCCTCTGGCTGGTGCTGGCCGGGCTGTTCGCCCGCATCGAGCGTTTCGAGTCGAGTCCCGCCTTCGCGATCCTCGCCTTCGCGCCGGGGGCGGTCTTCTACCTGCTGTTCGTGACGAACGAGGCACACCACTGGGTCGCCCGCATCGGTCCGACGCGCTTCGAGGACGGCCCCATGTTCGTGGCCTTCCTGCTCTGGGGCTATGCGGCGACCCTGGGCGGGCTGGCCCTGCTGCTCGCCCGCGCTCGTTTCGCGGCGGCCCACGAAGGCTGGACCGAGGCCGGGCTGGTGGTGGCTGCCGCTGCGGCACCCATCGCGGCCAGCCTCGCCTACCAGCTCGACTGGCTCGGCTGGCGATGGGATCCGACCGGCGCCGCGCTGGGCATCTCCGCCGCGCTGCTCTACCCGCTGATCTTCAAGCTCGGCTTCCTCGAGAAGGTTCCGCTGATCCGGGGCGACGTCTTCGAGCACCTGCACGACGGGGTGCTGGTCGCCGACCGGCACGGACGGCTGATCGACGCCAATCCCGCAGCGGAGCGCTTGCTCGGGATCGCGCTCGCGGATCGCCTCGGCGGCGAGCTCGCGACCTGTGTGACCGATGCCCTCGAGCCGCCCGACCGCGAGCCGGCGCGTGTGGTGCTGACGAACCCGGCGGACGCCGGACGCGGAAAGCCCGAGTTCACGACGCTCGGCAGCCGCCGGGTCCGGATCTCGTCCGGTGCGCTGTCGAACGCGAGCGGGGATTCGCTCGGATCGGTCGTCGTGCTCCACGACTGCACCGAGGAGCGCCGGACCGAGCGCACCCTTCGGCGGGCCCAGAAGCTCGAGAGCGTCGGCTTCCTGGCGGCCGGCGTGGCCCACGAGGTGAACAACCCGCTCGCCTTCATCCGCTCCAACCTGATCCTGGTCCAGCGGCTTGCCGAGGAGCTCGTGGAGCAGGTCCAGACGGCCGACGCGGCGGCGACGTGGAAGGAGGAGGTCCGAGAGCTGCCGGAGATCGTCCAGGAGACCCTCGAGGGAGTCGATCGGATCGGCGGCATCGTCGAGGACATGCGGCGCCTGTCGCGGGACAGCACGGAGGACGAAGAGCAGCTCGACGTCAACGACTCCGTGAAGGCGGCCCTGCGCTTCGCCCAACTCCATCGAGGGGGCCCCTGGGTGGACGTCGACGTCCAGCTGGCCGAAAGGCTGCCAGTCGTGCTCGGCAGCCAGGACGCCCTCGTCCAGGTCTTCTTGAACCTGCTGCTGAACGCCCGCCAGGCGCTGGCTGGCCGCCCGGGACGCTTGCGCGTCCAGAGTCGGCTCTCGGACGAAGGGGTGCGCATCGCGGTCGAGGACGACGGCCCGGGCGTTCCGCCGGAGATCCAGGAGCGCATCTTCGACCCCTTCTTCACGACCAAGTCCCCCGATGAAGGCACGGGGCTCGGCCTCGCGATCGCCTACGACATCGTGCGCGAGCACAAGGGCACGCTCGAGCTGCAGTCCGAGCCCGGTCGCACGGTGTTCACCGTCGTGCTGCCGCGGTCCGGCTGAGAGGGTTCGGGCTCCGGCGGCGCCGCTACACTCCGCGCCCCGGGATCCCCCCTCGTCGGATCCCGAAACGGGGGGAGTCGAGATGGCCCACGAGTTCGTCTACACGCTGCAGGATCTTCGCAAGGTCGTGCCGCCCGACCGGGTCGTGCTCGACGGCATCACGCTCGCCTTCCTGCCGGGCGCCAAGATCGGCGTGCTCGGTGCCAATGGTGCGGGCAAGAGCAGCCTGCTGCGCATCATGGGCGGCGTGGACCAGGACTTCCTCGGCGAGGCCCGACCTGCGGACGGGCTGCGGGTCGGCTTCCTCACCCAGGAGCCGGAGCTCGACGCTGCGAAGGACGTGAAGGGCAACGTCGAGGACGGCGTGGCCGAGCTGCGGGACCTGATGCAGCGCTTCGAGGAGGTCAGCGCGAAGTTCGCCGAGCCGATGGAAGACGATGCGATGACCGCGTTGCTCGACGAGCAGGCCGCGCTCCAGGACCGGATCGACGCCGCCGGCGCCTGGGAGCTCGAGCGCACCCTCGACATCGCGATGGACGCGCTGCGCCTGCCGCCGGCGGACGCCGACGTCACGAAGCTCTCGGGTGGCGAGCGCCGCCGGGTCGCGCTCTGCCGTCTGCTGCTGCAGAAGCCGGATCTGCTGCTGCTCGACGAGCCGACCAACCATCTCGATGCCGAGTCCGTGGCCTGGCTCGAGCGGCACCTGGCCGAGTACGCCGGGACCGTCGTAGCCGTGACCCACGACCGCTACTTCCTCGACAACGTGGCGGGCTGGATCCTCGAACTCGACCGGGGCCGCGGGATCCCGTACCAGGGCAACTACTCGGGCTGGCTCGAGCAGAAGCAGACCCGCCTGTCGGTCGAGGACAAGTCCAGCTCGGCACGCAGCCGCACCCTCGAGCGCGAGCTCGACTGGATCCGCATGTCCCCTCGGGCCCGCCAGACGAAGAGCAAGGCCCGCATCCGCGCCTTCGACGAGCTGCGGGCCGAGGAGGAGAAGCGCCTGCCCGAGAGCGTCGAGATCGTCGTGCCGCCCGGGCCGCGCCTCGGCGACGTGGCGGTCGAGGCCGAAGGCCTGGCGAAGGCCTACGGCGACCGTCTGCTCTTCGAGGACCTGGACTTCACGCTCCCGCCCGGCGGGATCGTCGGCGTGATCGGCGCGAACGGCGCCGGCAAGACCACGCTGTTCCGCATGATCGCGGGCGAGGAGAAGCCCGACGCAGGAATGCTGCGCCTGGGCGAGACGGTCAAGCTCGCGTACGTCGACCAGAGCCGCGACGACCTCGGTGCTGATCGCAGCGTCTACGAGGAGATCAGCGGCGGCCGGGATCGCATGAAAGTGGGTTCACGCGAGATCAACACCCGCGGCTACGTCAGCTCCTTCGGCTTCCGGGGCGCCGACCAGCAGAAGAAGGTCGGCACGCTCTCCGGCGGAGAGCGCAACCGCGTCCACCTGGCCAAGCTGCTCGCCTCGGGCGGCAACGTCCTGCTCCTCGACGAGCCGAGCAACGACCTCGACGTGGACACCCTGCGCGCATTGGAGGAGGCGATCCTGGGCTTCGCGGGGTGCGTCGTGGTGATCTCCCACGATCGCTGGTTCCTGGACCGCATTGCGACCCACATCCTGGCCTTCGAGGGCGACAGCCACGTCGAGTGGTTCGAGGGCAACTACCAGGAGTACGAGGCCGACTGGAAGCGCCGCAAGGGCGCCGACGCGGACCAGCCGCACCGCATCCACTACAAGAAGCTGCACGGCTGAGCCACGCCCGAGCCGTCTACTTCCAACCCGATCCGGCCCCCTTCACCATGGCGAAGGGGCCGACCGGCCAGCGGTAGCAGTCGACCATGAGCTGGTTGACCTCGTCGTGGGTGGCGATGCCTTCCTCCACGACTCGTGCGGCCTCCCGCAGCATGGCGGCGTAGATGCGGTTCGACACGAAGCCCCAGCTCATCGGGTTGTCCTTGACCACGACCGGGTTCTTGCCGCAGCGCGCGGCGATCTCGACCACGCGGTCGCGCGTCTCGTCCGCCGTCTCGCCCGTGACGACGATCTCGGCGAACTTCATCACGAAGGCCGGCGAGGCCCAGTGCCAGCCGATCACCCGGCCGGGCCGCTCCGTGGCGGCGGCCATGGCGGCGATCGGAAATCCGGACGTGTTCGAGCAAAGGATGGCCCGCTCGGGCGCGGCAGCGTCGAGATCCCGGAACATGCGGACCTTCAGGTCGAGCCGCTCGGGAATGCACTCGATGATCACGTCGCAGCTGGCCGCTGCCGCGAAGTCTCCGGTGAAGGTGATCCGGCTGATCGCGGCCCCGGCCTCGTCCTCGGTGAGCTTCCCCCGGGCGACGGCGCCGGCCAGGCCGAAGCGTCCTTCGGCAGCGTCCTTGCGCGCCGTGTCGAGGGCCGCCTCCGCGATGTCGGTGCAGATGGTCTCGTAGCCGGCGGCGGCCGTGCTCTGGGCGATCCCGCCGCCCATCACGCCCGCGCCGATCACGCCGACCTTCAGTTCGCTCATGTTTCCTCCCTGGCCCGGCACGGGCCGGGCTCGATCGTGGTGCGGGTGCGCGAACCGGGCGCGGGGCCTGGCGTCGTCAGCCCGCCATCGGCACCGCGAGCGCCGCGAGCACCTCGGGGTAGAGCTCGGCCTTGAGCCGTGCGAGCACGGGCTTGGCCTTGTCGGCGAGGGCGCTGGCCCTCTCGATCGCGGCGGGCAACAGGGCGTCTTCGGGGAGCGCCTGATCGACGATGCCCGCCGAGGCCGCATCCGCTCCGCCATAGCGTCGGCCGGTCGCGATGACCTCGTGGACGGTCCGCTTCGGCAGCCTGGCCTTCAGGATCGCGGTCATCCCCGGATGCAGGGGCATGCCCATGTCGACCTCGGGCATGCAGAAGTAGCCGCGATCCTCGCGCATGAGCCGGAAGTCGTGGGCGAGCGCGATCTGCCCGCCCGCACCGAAGGCGTGACCGTTCATGGCGGCGACCGTGATGCAGGGCAGGGTGAGCACCCGTGCGTACAGCGCGATCACCGCTTGCACGTAGCCGCCCATGTCCCCCGAGCCCATGCCGTGGTCGAGGTCGAGGCCATTCGAGTAGAACTTGCCGCTGCCGACGCTGACGAAGGCCGCGGGCGCTGGCGCCTTCTCGACCTCGTCGAGCGCCTGGCTCCAGGCCTCGATCATCGCCGGGTCGAAGCGGTTCTCGCCGGCGTCCATCTGCAGGACGAAGACCGGGCCCTCGCGTCGCAAGGCCGTCATCGCGGGAGGGCCTCCGAATGCCCGTCGGCCCTCAAGACTCCGCCCCGAAGGCGCCCTGAATCCGGCTCACTGCCTCCTCCGCGTTCTCGCGCGAGTTGAAGGCCGAGATCCGGAAGTAGCCCTCGCCCGAGGGGCCGAAGCCCGAGCCCGGGGTACCGACCACGTGGGTCTTTTCGAGCAGCGCGTCGAAGAACTGCCAGCTCGAAAGGCCCTCCGGCGTGCGGAGCCAGATGTACGGTGCGTGCAGGCCGGCGAAGACGGTGAAGCCAGCGGCGGAGAGCCCCTCGCGGAGGATGCGCGCGTTCTCCATGTAGTGGGCGATCTGCTCGGCGGTCTGCTTGCGGCCCTCGGGCGAGTAGATGGCTGCTGCCGCCCGCTGCACGATGTAGGGCACCTCGTTGAACTTGGTCGCCTGACGCCGCGACCACAGCTGGTGGAGGGAGACCCGCTCGCCGCTCGCGCTCGTGCCCGTCGCGGCCTTCGGAACGATCGTGTAGGCGCAGCGCATCCCCGTGAACCCGGCCCGCTTGGAGAAGCTGCGCATCTCGATGGCGCACTCCTCCGCGCCGGAAATCTCGTAGATCGAGCGCGGCAGCTCCGGATCGCTGATGAAGGCGTCATAGGCGGCGTCGAACAGGATCACGGCGTCGTGCTCGCGAGCCCAGGCGACCCAGCGGCCGAGCTGCTCGCGGGTCATCACGCTGCCCGTCGGATTGTTCGGCGAGCAGAGGTAGACGAGATCCACCCCGCCGCCCTCGGGCGGATCCGGCACGAAGCCGTTGGCCTCGGTGGCGGCCAGGTAGTGGATGCCCTCGTAGCGGCCCGCCCCGTCGGCGCGCCCCGTGCGGCCGGCCATCACGTTGGTGTCGACGTAGACGGGGTACACCGGGTCGGTCACCAGCACCCGGCTCGCGAGAGCGAAGATCTCCTGGATGTTCCCGCTGTCCTGCTTGCTGCCGTCCGAGACGAAGACCTCGTCGGCCGCGAGCTCGACGCCGCGCGCACGGAAGTCGTGCTCGAGGATCGCGTCCACCAGGAAGGGGTAGCCGCGATCGGGGCCGTAGCCCTTGAAACCGTCCGCCGTGGCCATGTCGTCGACGGCCTCGTGGAGCGCGCTGACGATGGCGGGCACCAGGGGAAGGGTCACGTCGCCGATGCCGAGCCGGATCACGGCGGCGTCGGGGTGGGCCTCCTGGAAGGCGCGCACCCGACGCCCGATCTCGGGAAAGAGGTATCCGGCCTCGAGCTTGAGGTAGTGGTCGTTGATCTGGGCCATGGCGCGAAACCATAACGCTCCCCCGCGGATCCCACTCGCCAACGACGCCCCTTCGCGGAGCCCACTCGCCGACCGGCCGGGGATGTCTACCCTCCGAGGGATGATCCGTGCGCTCGCCCTCGGCCTGGTCCTGATGTGCCTCCCCCTCGGCCCGCGGCCCGCGGCCGGCCAGCCCGAGGCTGCGGTCGAATCCGAGGTCCCTCCCTTCCTCCTGGAGGCGCCCGGCGTGCGGGTGCTCGAGCCGGCGCAGCTCGCCGACCGGCCCGCCGCCTTCCCCTTCGCCGTCGGAGAAGCGCTCGACTATGACGTCTCCTGGTGGGGGATCGCCGTCGGCCGGCTCCGCATCGAGGTCGCGCGTCTGATCGAGTGGCAGGGCCGCCGGCTGGCCCACGTCGTTGCGACCGCGCGGACCAACGAGTTCTTCTCCCTCCTCTACCTCGTGGACGACCGCAGCGAGTCGTGGATCGACGTCGACGAGCTGCGCACGATCCGCACCGCCACGCTGACCCGGCACGCGAGCAAGGAGACCTGGGAAGAGGTCGAGTTCGACTGGGACACCCATCTCGTCCACGTGGTCGAGGAGAAGCGCCACGCGAACCGCATCAAGGAGGCCGTCCTGGACACGGGGCCCTATCTCTACGACACGTTCGACGCGCTCTTCGCGCTGCGCATGCTCCCCCTCGAGACGGGCCTGGCCGCAGAGCTGCCGATCTACGCCTCGCGCAAGATCTACGGGCTCCACGTGGACGTCGGCCGACGCGAGCAGCTGCTCGACCCGGTGCTCGGTGAGATCGACGCGCTGGTCCTGCGGCCCTACGACCTGCTCGATGGCAAGCCCCAGGACGACGGCGCCGGCGAGGTCTGGGTCTCGGCGGCGGCGCCGCACGTGCCGATCCGCTTGCGGGGCTGGTTCCGCACGGTCAGCGAGCGGATCCGGATCGGCGGGGTGCGCGTCGACCTGGCGGGCTACCGGCGGGCTGCGCCGGGCTGGCCCGAACCCCCCTTCGCCACGCGGCCGGCCCGGGAGTGGCCCGCGCGCACCAAGCTGGGGGCGCCGCTCTGGGAGGTTCCGGCCCCGGTTGCGGCTGCCCGTGCCGAACGGGGGCTCGAGCCCCGCAAGCAGCGGGTGGACGGCGCGCTCTCGCCCCTGCGGGAGTGCGCGGCTCCGGCGGCCTCGCGCCGCTGGGCCCAGCTCGTGCTCGCATCCACGCCCTGCCCCAGCTCCTGATCGTCCTTGAGGCGCTCGCACACCCGATGGCTGTGGATGACCCTGGGCGTGGGCGTCCTGCTGGCGCCGCTCGGCTGGGCCGTCACTGACCACCTGGAAGGCGACGACGCTTTCTGTGTCTCGTGCCATCTGAGCGAGGGCGTGGCGCTCCACCGCGACAATCACGCGGACTTCCGCGCGGCCGGTCCGGACACGTCGAGCCCCACGGCTCCGGTCTCACTGGCTGCCGCCCACGCGGCGGCCGGCAACGAGCAGCGCGGGGCGCCGTTCCGCTGCATCGACTGCCACGGCGGTGTCGGCTTCGTCGGCCGAACGCGAGTCAAGGTGCTCTCGGCCAAGGACGCCTTCTGGTACGTTGTCGGCCGCTTCGACGAGCCCGAGGGAATGCGTTGGCCGCTCTGGGACGACGACTGCGCACAGTGCCACGCCGGCTTCGAGCCCGTGACCGTCGAAAGCTGGGAGAGCCCGCCGTTCCACGCGCTTGCTGTCCACAATCATTCGCTCGGCGTCGGCTGCGTCGAGTGTCACGGCGCCCACGAGCGCGGGGGCCTGACCGACCGGAACTTCCTGCATCCCGCGAGCGTGCGAAGCCAGTGCGCCCGTTGCCATCCCGAATACGAGGAGACCTCACCGTGACCCGAAACCGACCTGCCTTGCTCCTGGCCGTGCTCGCGAGCCTGCTTCTTGCCCCCGCGGCCTGGGCCTATCCCGGCGGAACGCCGGGCTTCCAGACGGACGCCGCTCCCTACTGCGCGGGCTGTCACTCCTCGACCTCGGCCCAGGACCTGGCCGGGGCGACCGGCGACCGGGCCACCAAGGAGCTGGCCGAGAACAAGCACCTCGCCCTGATCCGCGCAGGGGAGGGTGGCTACGCCAAGCTCTCGGCGCCCGATCGAGAGACCCTGGTGCAGCACGTGCAGGCGCTCGATGCGGCGACCACCGTCAAGCTGAGCGCACTGCCCAAGGCCAAGCCTGGCGAGGAGGTCACGGTCAAGGTCGAGCTGACCGGCGGGGCCGGTCCGGTCGTCGGCGTGGCGCTCGTGGACATGCCGCATCGCTGGCAGGCCCGCCCGATCCCCGGGAGCGGCTGGCAGGTGGTGGGCACTCCGCGGATCCTGGGTCAGGACTTCCAGGAGCAGATGGAATGGATCGAGCGCCGGCCCGAGGCCGCGGGCCGCAACCTGGCCTTCGTCAACGTGACCGGCATCCTTTCCGACGCCGCGAAGGGCGAGTGGGGCCGGGCGGACGTCGTCTGGACGCTGCGCGCGCCGGACGAGCCGGGCACCTACTCGCTGGTGGCCGCGTACTGGTACGGCACCGAGAAGGCCTCACCGCTCGGCGTGATCGAGGATCCGATCCGGGGGAAGATGCTGCGCGGGGGCTACGCAGGCGCCTCCGGTCGCGTGAAGTTCAGCCCGGTCCTCACGGTGCAGGTGCAATGAAGCGGAGCGCGTCCCTCGCGCTGCTGCTCGGGATCCTGATCTTGCCGGCCTGTGCCTGGCTGCCCCAGGCCGGCCCCCCGCCCGATCGCAGTGCCTCCGCCGTGGACGACGCCCGGCTCGAGGCCGCCGACACGGAGGTGGACGGTTGGTTGAGCCACGGGCGTACCTACGACGAGCAGCGCCACAGCCCGCTCGACCGGATCGACGAGCACAATGTCGGCGACCTCGGCCTGGTCTGGGCCTTCGAGACGGGCACCACGCGCGGGCTCGAGGCAACGCCGCTGTTGGTGGACGGCGTCCTCTACACGACCGGCACCTGGAGCGTGGTCTACGCCATCGACGCGCGAACCGGCGAGCTCTTGTGGCGTCACGACCCGCAGGTTCCGCGCCGCTACGGGGGACTCGCCTGCTGCGACGTCGTGAACCGCGGCGTGGCCGTCTACCGCGGGCGGGTCTTCGTCGGCACCCTCGATGGCCGGCTGGTCTCGCTCGACGCGCGCACCGGCGAGGTGATCTACGAGGTCGTCACCGTCGACCAGACGCGTCCGTACACGATCACCATGGCGCCGCGGGTCGTGAAGGGGAAGGTGATCCTCGGCAACGGCGGCGCCGAGTACGGCGTGCGCGGCTACGTCTCCGCCTACGACTGGCGCACCGGCCGCCTGCTCTGGCGCTTCTACACCGTACCCGGCGACCCCGCCGAGCCCTTCGAGCACCCGGAGCTCGAGGCCGCTGCGAAGACCTGGACCGGCGAGTGGTGGAAGGTCGGCGGGGGCGGCACGGTCTGGGACTCGCTGGCCTACGACCCGGCGCTCGATCTGCTCTACGTCGGAACGGGCAACGGCTCTCCGTGGAGCCGCTTCGTGCGAAGCCCCGGCGGTGGGGACAACCTGTACGTCTGCTCGATCCTGGCCCTGCGGCCCGACACGGGCGAGCTGGTCTGGCACTACCAGACGACACCCGGTGACAATTGGGACTACACGTCGACCCAGCACATCCTGCTGGCCGATCTCGAGATCGACGGCCGCACGCGCCAGGTGCTGATGCAGGCCCCGAAGAACGGCTTCTTCTACGTGCTCGACCGCGCGACCGGGGAGCTTCTCTCCGCCGAGCCCTTTGCCGAGGTGACCTGGGCCAAGGGCGTGGATCTGGCGACCGGCCGACCGATCGAGGTCGAGGGGCTCGACTACCGCAACGAGATCGTCGAGATCCGGCCCTCGCCCCACGGCGCCCACAACTGGCACCCGATGTCGTTCCATCCCGGGACCGGCCTCGTCTACATCCCGACGCACGAAGTGCCCTACTTCTTCCGGCTCGATCCCTCCTACGTGTACCGCCCCGGTCAATGGAACCTGGGCTACGACTTCACCGTCGCCGACGAGTTCCCCCGGGACGTGGTATCCGGCCATCTGCTCGCCTGGGATCCGGTGACGCAGAAGGAGGTCTGGCGGGCTCAATACGCGGGCCCCTGGAACGGGGGAGCCCTGAGCACCGGGGGGAACCTCGTGTTCCAGGGCACGGCGCACGGCACCTTCGTCGCCTACCGCGCCACCGACGGCGAGAAGCTGTGGGAGACGCCCGCCGGCACTGGGATCGTCGCGGCCCCGATCACGTACGAGCTCGAC
>JAJDAR010000232.1 GCA_029261775.1 Deltaproteobacteria bacterium
GCGCAGCACCCCCCGATGAGCAGCTCTGCCCAGGCACGCCCGCGCACGTTAGCAGCCCCGGGGGACCGCGCGAATCGCTATCCTGCCCGGATGCGCGTGGCCGCTCTGGTGCTGGCCGCCGGCCGAGGGGAGCGCCTGCGCCGCAGCCTGGCGACGTCCGGTGCTCTCGAGGTCCCGGCCCCGCCGCCCAAGGCCTTCCTGGCCCTGGGCGGGCGAAGCCTGCTCGCGCGCTCGCTGGCGGCCCTGACGGCGGTCCCCGAGATCGAAGCGCTCCTCCCGGTGGTTCCGGCAGGGATGGAGCGAGCCTGGGCGCCCGCGGCAGGAGTCGATCACGACAATGCGAAGCTGCTCCCCGCCGTGGCCGGGGGCGCCGAGCGGCCCGACTCGGTGGCCGCCGGGCTGGCAGCCCTGCCGGCGACCGTCACCCACGTGGCAGTCCACGACGCCGCGCGCCCGCTGGTCACGGCCACCGACGCGGGCCGGGTGGTGCGCGAGGGCCTCGCCCACGGCGCCGCGTTCCTCGCCGCGCCCGTGACGGACACCGTGCACCGCGTGAGCGACGGCCGTCTGGCCGAGACCCCGCCCCGCGAGACCCTGTGGGCCGCGCAGACCCCGCAGGTCTTCGCGATCGAGATCCTTCGCGAGGCGCTCGAGAAGGCCCGCGCCGATGGCCACCTCGGCACCGACGACGCCGGCCTCGTGGCGCGGCTGGGCGTCGCCGTCCGCATGGTCGAGGGCGACCCCGCGAACCGGAAGATCACCACGGCCCTCGATCTGGCCTGGGCCGAGGCCCATCTCCTGCAGCAGGTCGAGCGATGAGGATCCGCGTCGGACAGGGCTTCGACGTGCACGCGCTGGTGCCGGGCCGTCGGCTGGTGCTCGGCGGGGTCGACGTCCCGTCGGAGCGCGGGCTGGCCGGACATTCGGATGGCGATGCCTTGCTGCACGCCGTGACCGACGCCGTGCTCGGCGCGCTCGGCGAGGGCGATCTCGGCCGCCACTTTCCGTCCGACGATCCCAGCCTCGAGGGCATCGCCAGCGGCGAGCTGCTCGGGCGCGCGATGGCCCTGGCCGACCAGGCGGGCTACCGGGTCGGCAACTGCGACGCCACGGTGATCGCCCAGCAGCCGCGCCTCGCGCCGCATCAGGCCGCAATGCGCAAGGGCGTGGCCGAAGGTCTGCGCGCGCCCGAAGATCGCGTCAACGTCAAGGTCACCAGCACCGATCGCCTGGGCGCGATCGGGCGCGGGGAGGGCATCGCCGCGATCGCGGTGGTGCTGCTGGAACGGAACGGGGAATGACGACCGAGCTGCGCCTCTTCAACTCCCGCACCCGTCGCAAGGAGCGCTTCGAGCCCCTCGAGGCGGGGCACGCGCGCATCTACTCGTGCGGCCCGACGGTCTACTCGGCCCAGCACATCGGGAACATGCGGGCCAACGTGTTCGCCGACCTGTTGAATCGGGCCCTGCGCGCCCGGGGTCTTCGCGTCACCCACGTGATCAACGTGACCGACGTGGGCCATCTGACCGACGACGGCGACGCCGGAGACGACAAGATGGAGCTCGCGGCCCAGAAGACCGGACGCCGCGCCGGGGACATCGCCGCCGAGTTCACGAAGCAGTGGCTCGACGACCGGGAGCGCCTGAACTGCCTGCCGCCCGACGTGCTGTGCAAGGCCACGGAGCACATCGCCGAGCAGATCGCGATGATCGAGACCCTCGAGGCCAAGGGCGCGACCTACCGGATCGCCGACGGCATCTACTTCGACGTCTCGAAGTTCCCCCGCTACACGGCCCTCGCGCGGCTCGATCTGGAGCAGCAGCAGGGCGGCAAGCGGATCGGCGACGTCGACGACAAGCGCCACCCCGCCGACTTCGCGCTCTGGAAGTTCGCCGACCCCGCCGTGCGGCGGCAGCAGGAATGGGACTCTCCTTGGGGCCGGGGCTTTCCCGGCTGGCACATCGAGTGCTCGGCGATGAGCACGCGCTATCTCGGCGATCATTTCGACATCCACACCGGTGGTGTCGAGCACCTGACCGTTCACCACACCAACGAGATCGCCCAGAGCGAGATGGCGCTGGGCGTCGAGCCCTGGGTCAACATCTGGATGCATCAGGACTGGCTGGTCTTCGGCGGCGAGAAGATGGCCAAGAGCAAGGGCAACATCTATGTCGTGCAGGACCTGGTGGACATGGGCCTGCTGCCGCTCGCCTTCCGCTACTTCCTGCTCCAGGCCCACTACCGCAAGCAGCAGAACGTGGCGGACGAAGGGCTGCGCGCGGCGGACACCGGCTACCGCCGCCTCGTCGCCCAGGCCCAGTCGCTCGCCGGCGAGCCGGCGGAGGGCGAGGCGCCGGCGATGGAAGCGGCGCGGACCGTCTTCTGGGATGCGGTCAACGACGACCTCAACGCCCCGCGCGCGCTGGCGGCCGCCAGCCAGGTCGCCGGGGACGAGACGCTCTCTCCGGGCGCGCGACGTCATCTGCTGACAGAATACGACCGCTGGCTCGGGCTCGACCTCTTGACGGCGGAGCTCCCCCAGGCGATCCAGGAGGCGGACCCTCGCATCGACGGGCGGGTCGCGGCCCGCCAGGCGGCCCGCGCGGCCAAGGACTGGGCCGAGGCGGATCGCCTGCGCGACGAGCTGGCCGCCGAGGGCATCACGATCGAGGACACACCGGACGGGCCGATCTGGAGGCGCGGGTGAGCGAACGGTTCCAGCTGGTCAGCGAGTTCGAGCCGCAGGGCGATCAGCCCCGCGCGATCGCGCAGCTCGTCGAGGGTCTCGAGGCCGGGCTCGCGCATCAGACCCTGCTCGGCGTCACGGGCAGCGGCAAGTCCTTCACGATGGCCTGTGTGATCGAGGCGCTGAACCGGCCCGCGCTGGTGATGGCCCCCAACAAGACCCTGGCGGCCCAACTTTACGCCGAGTTCAAGGGGCTCTTCCCGAACAATGCGGTCGAGTACTTCGTCTCGTACTACGACTACTACCAGCCGGAGGCCTACCTCCCCTCGACGGACACCTACATCGAGAAGGACTCGTCGATCAACGACGAGATCGACAAGCTCCGGCACTCCGCCACGCACTCGCTGCTCACGCGGCGGGACGTCCTGGTCGTCGCGAGCGTGTCGTGCATCTACGGCCTGGGCTCGCCAGAGGCCTACGGGTCGATGCACGCCTACGTCGAGGTCGGCAGCGAGATCGACCGCGACGCCTTCCTGCGCCAGCTCGTCGACATGCTCTACGACCGGAACGATCACGACTTTCGGCGCGGCACCTTCCGCGTGCGCGGTGACGTGGTCGAGGTGATCCCCCAGTACGAGAGCGAGCGTGCCCTGCGCATCGAGTTCTTCGGCAACGAGGTCGAGGGCATCGCCGAGATCGACCCGCTGCGCGGCAAGGTCCTGGCGCGGCCGAAGCGCGCGATGATCTATCCGGCCAGTCACTACGTGGCGACGGAAGAGCGCATCAAGAAGGCCTGCGAGGGCATCAAGGGCGAGCTGACCGAGCGCCTCTCGACCTTCCAGAAGGAGGGCAAGCTGCTCGAGGCGCAACGGATCGAGCAGCGCACCCTCTACGATCTGGAGAGCCTGCAGGAGATGGGCTTCTGCCACGGGGTGGAGAACTACTCCCGCTGGCTCGACGGGCGGCAGGCGGGCGAGACACCGTACACCCTCTACGACTACTTCCCCGACGACGGGCTGCTCTTCCTCGACGAGAGCCACGTCACCGTCCCGCAGATCGGCGGCATGTCCCGGGGTGACCGGGCGCGCAAGGACACGCTGGTCGAGTTCGGCTGGCGCTTGCCCTCGGCGCTCGACAATCGCCCGCTGCGCTTCGAGGAGTGGGAGGAGCGCGCCCATCGCCGGGTCTACGTCTCTGCCACTCCGGGCGACTACGAGATGCAGGCCTGCGGCGGCGTGGCCGTCGAGCAGATCATCCGGCCCACGGGGCTGCTGGATCCCCAGGTCGACATGCGGCCGGCCGCGGGCCAGGTGGACGACCTGCTCGGCGAGATCCGCGCCCGGGTCGCCTCGGGAGATCGGGTGCTGGTCACGACGCTGACCAAGCGCATGGCCGAGGAGCTGACCGACTACTACTCCGATCACGGCGTGAAGGTCCGCTACCTGCACTCCGACATCCAGACGATCGAGCGCACCGAGATCATCCGCGAGCTGCGCGAAGGCGTCTTCGACGTCCTGGTCGGCATCAACCTGCTGCGCGAGGGCCTCGACATTCCGGAGGTCTCGCTGGTCGCCATCCTCGACGCGGACAAGGAGGGCTTCCTGCGCTCGGCGCGCAGCCTGATCCAGACGATCGGACGCGCGGCCCGCAACGTGAAGGGCTCGGTGATCCTGTATGCGGACGTCGAGACCGTCTCGATCAAGCGGACCCTGCAGGAGACGGACCGGCGCCGCGAGATCCAGCGCCAGTACAACCTCGACCACGGCATCACACCCCAGAGCATCCAGAAGAAGATCTCGAGCCTGCGGGACTCGATCTGGGAGGCCGACTACGTCACGGTGCCCAAGAAGGACGAGCGGGCCGAGCCGGAGATTCCGGCCCATGAGCTGCCGGTCGTGATCGACGCCCTGCGCGACGAGATGACCCAGGCGGCCGAAGCCCTCGAGTACGAGCGGGCGGCGATGCTGCGCGACCGGATCCGGGAGCTCGAGGCCGAGCGCCTGGCCACGACCTGAGTCCGGCCGGGCAGCCGAGCGGGCGGACCGCAGAGATGGCCGAAGACCAGCGCACGCGTGACCTGAACGAGCGGCTCGACAGCCTGCCGACGCAGCCGGGCGTGTACCTGATGAAGAGCTCCCGCGGCAAGGTCCTCTACGTCGGCAAGGCCCAGAACCTGCGCACCCGCGTTCGTTCCTACTTCTCGGGGGGCGATGGCCGGGTGCAGGTGCCGAAGCTGGTGGCGCGGGTGGCCGATGTGGGCGTGCTGGTCACACCCACGGTCAAGGACGCCCTGCTGCTCGAGAACGAGCTGATCAAGCAGCACAAGCCGCCCTTCAACGTGCGGCTGCGCGACGACAAGCAGTACCTCGCACTGCGCCTCGACACGCGCGAGACCTGGCCGCGCCTGACGATGGTTCGCCGCTTCAAGCGCGACGGCGCCCAGTACTTCGGGCCCTACACGTCATCGACGGGCATGAAGCACTCGCTGTCGAACCTGCGGCGCATCTTCCCGCTGCGGACCTGCAGCGACGGCGTGTTCCGGGACTACGCGCGCCGGGGCCGGCCCTGCATCGAGTACGAGATCGGGCGCTGCCCCGGCCCCTGCTGCGACCGGGTGGAGCCCGCGGCCTATGCCGACCTCGTGCAGGGAACGGCGCTGTTCCTGCGCGGCCGCTCCGGAGAGCTGGTGGCCACCCTGCGGGCGCGGATGGAGGCGGCGGCCGCCGAGGAGCGCTTCGAAGAGGCGGCCCGGCTGCGCGATCGGATCCAGGCGGTCGAGAACACGGTCGAGCGCCAGCAGATCGTGAGCGACCGGCAGATCGATCGCGACGTGTTCGGCCTCGCGCGGCGCGGCGGCGAGGCCGTGGTGCAGGTGTTGCACGTGCGCGAGGGCAGGGTGGTGGGCTCGGCGGACTACCCCTTCTCGGACGTCCGCATCGACGACGGGCACGTGATGAGCTCCTTCCTGGGCCAGTACTACGGCCTCGACCTGGAGCGGCAGATCCCCGGCGAGATCCTGACCGTGGCCGCGGATGGGGACGAGGCCGCGCTCGAGAGCCTGCTCGGCGAGCGCGCGGGCCGGAATGTGGAAGTGCGGGTTCCGCAGCGCGGCACGGGCCGCGAGCTGGTGGCCATGGCGACCCGCAACGCGGAGCTCTCGCTGACCCAGCGCATCGAGAACCGCGAGAGCGTCGACGCGGCGCTCGCCGAGCTGCAGGACAAGCTCGGCCTCGCCAGCCTGCCGCGTCACATCGAGTGCTACGACGTCTCGAATCTGGCCGGCACGCTGGCGGTGGCGAGCCGGGTGGTGTTCGTGGACGGCCAGCCGGACAAGAACCGCTACCGCCGCTACCGGATCCAGGAGGCACCGGCCGGCGACGACCTCGCCTGCATGCGGGAGGTCATGGCGCGTCGCTTCGCCAAGGTCGACGGCGATCCGCTGCCGGACCTGCTGATGGTGGACGGCGGCCGCGGACAGCTGGCGGTGGTGACGGCACTGGCGGGCGATCAGGGGCTCGAGCTCCAGCACTGCGCCCTGGCAAAGGAGCGCGACGACGAGAGCCCCTCGGAACGGGTCAAGCGCTCGGGCGGGCTGAAGGCGGAGCGCATCTTCCTGCCGAATCGGGTGAATCCCGTCCTGCTGCCGCCGAGCTCCCGAGGCCTGCTGCTGCTACAGCGCGTGCGGGACGAGGCGCACCGCTTCGCGATCGAGTTCCAGCGGGCGCTTCGCCAGAAGGTCGGCATGACGTCGATCCTGGAGGAGATCCCGGGGATCGGCCCCGGCAAGCGAAGGGCGCTGCTGCGCGAGCTGGGTTCGCTCCGCGGCGTGCGGGACGCCACCGTGGAGGCCCTGGGCGCCGTGAGCGCGCTCTCCGGCAAGGACGCGCGACGCATCCACGGCTTCTTCCGGGCGCTCGAGCTGCCGGATGAGGAAGTCGAGACGAGTGCGGCTGCCATCCCTGAGGAGCCGCAGGACGCGCCGGCCGAGGAGCCGCAGGACGCGCCGGCCGAGGAGCCGCAGGCCGCGCCGGCCGAGGAGCCGCAGGCCGCGCCGGCCGAGGGCACAGACGGCGCGCCGGTCGAGGGCACAGACGGCGCGCCGGTCGAGGGCCCGGTGGCCGGAGCCGACGCGGTCGAGCCGGAGCCGGCGGAGGAAGGGAAGTTCCAACATTGAGGAAGTCGGGGTGCCCCCGACCGCGCCCGCCGACTTCCGGCCCCTCGGCCTCGACGAGGTGCAGTTCCGGGGCGTTCCGGAGACGGCTGCCGGAGAGCTGCACACCGCCCGGTCGGGCATGGCGCTTGCTCCTCGAGACGGCATGCGACGCAGCCCCCACGATCTCCAGCGCGATCTCGAGGATCGCGGTGTCCCGAAGCCCTTGGCCACGGCCGTGCGGGAGCGGGTCGAGGCCCAGCTTCCCTGGATCACCGACGGGGGCTACGACGGCCTGCTGACCGGGGTGGCGACCGCCTGCGCGCTGCAGGCCCGCGACGAGGCCAGCGTCCGCAAGACGGTGAGCGATCTCGGCGAGATGCAGCAGCTGATGGCCGACTTCAGCGACGAGCTGCGCAAGCTCGACGAGGCCCTCGAGGTGCTCGCCGCGTACGTCGTGCGCATGCGGACGCAGACGGACGCGACGGACCAGACGCTCCACTAGCGCGAGCGCCGTCCTCGCCGGCCCCCTCTCCTTCGCTAGCCTGCTCGTCCCGGTCCCCGGAGCCCTCCGGAACTGTCCTTCGCAACGCTGTGGCTGCTGGGAAGCGTCGGCGGCGTGCTGTCGGTCGAGGTCGGTCTGCCGCTCGGCTGGGCGATCGGCCTCGGCGTGCACGGCATCGCGGCTGCGCTGTTCTGGCGCGGCTCCGGTGGGGGGGGGCGCGCGAGCGGGCTCGTCGTCGGGCTGCTGGCGGCACTCTGCGGGGCGAGTGCACTGGGAGCGCGTCTCGCCGAGGCCCGCGCCGATCGCCCGCCCGGCCCCGTGACGGCGCGGATCGAGGCCGACATCGCGGCGGTCACCCACGGCGCTGCGAGCGCGCGCGTCGAGCTTCGGCGGATCCGATCGGTTCCCGGTTTCTGGGGAGACGCACGTGTGCCGCGCAGCCTGGAGCTGTTCGCCGACCGCGACGCCCAGGACGGTCTGGCGAGCCGGCCTGCGGGCTGCCGGGTGCGGGCCTGGGTGCGGATCGCGCCCGTCCCGTCGCGACGCAATCCGGGCTCGCCGGACCCGCAACGGGTCGCGGCGCGGCACGGCGTCTCGGCTCGGGGGCGGCTGCTCCACCCGCGCCTGGTCGCACCCGTCTCCGCCGCCTGCCGGCCCGGGCCCCTGGCGCGCTTTCGCGCCGAGGCCCGGCAGGGGTTGGCCCGACACGGGCTCGGCGGCGCCGGTCTCGCGGCGCTCGCGCTCGGCGAGGACGCCGCCCTGCCGACACCGCTCCGCGAGGCGTTCGCGCGGCTGGGCATCGCGCACCTGCTGGCCGTCTCCGGTCTGCATCTGGCGTGGGTGGCCGGACTCGCGTTCGGGATCGGGCGCACGGGGGTGGCGCGGCTCACCTGGCGCCTGGGCCTGGGCTGGGACGGGCGACGGGTGGGCCTCGCCTGTGCGTGGGCGGCGGCGGCGGTGTACGTGGTGATCACGGGCGCGGGGGTCCCGGTCCGACGGGCCTTCGTCCTGCTCTCGGCGGTCGCCTTGGCCGCCCTGCGGCGCCGGCCCGCCCGACGAGGCGACGCGCTGGCGCTCGCCGCCTCGATCCTGCTCTGGATCGATCCGGCCGTGCTCTTTGCAGTCGGGGCGCAGCTCTCGTTCGCAGCCACGGCCGCCCTCGTGCACGCGCGCCCCGAGCCGATCGATGCGATCGACCCGATCGACGGAGGTCGCGGCCTCACCCGCCGGCTCGCGGCGGCGCTCCGGGTCACGGCCACGGCGCTGCTCGGGACGGCGCCGCTGCTCGCCTGGCACTTCGGTCAGTCCTCGCCGCTCGGGCTGCTGACGAACCTGGTGGCCGTGCCGCTGGTGGGTGCCGGCTTCCTCCCGTTGGCGCTGCTGGCCGCGGGTCTGGCGCCCTGGCCGGGGGCAGAAGCCGCCGTCGCATGGGCTGCGGGCTGGACCGCGGCTTGCCTGGAGGCCCTGCCGCCGCTCGCCGACGCTGCACCCCCCTGGCCGTTGCATCGCCCGGGTCTGCTTGCGCTGACGTCGGGCTCGGCGCTGGCGTGCGTGGGGCTGCGGGTGGCCGGCACGGGATCGCGACTCGTCGTGCTCGGCCTGGTGTCCGTCGTCCTGGCCTGGGGCCCCGCCCCGGACTGGCCGCTCCCGGGGCCCGCCGTGGTGGCGTTCGACGTCGGGCAGGGCGATGCCGTGCTGGTGCGCGGCCGGCGCGCGACGGTGCTGGTGGACGGCGGGGCGGCGGTGCCGGGGCGCTTCGATCGGGGCCGTTCCGTCGTCGTGCCGGCGCTCCTCGCCTGGGGCGTGCGGCGCCTCGATCTCGTGGTGGCGACCCACGCCGACAGCGATCATCGCGGCGGCCTGCCCGCCGTCCTGCGCAGCATCGCCACCCGCGAGCTCTGGCTCCCCCATGGCGGCACGAGCGAGCCGGGCTTCGCCGAGCTGGTCGACGTGGCCCGCGAGCTGGGGGTTCCGGTTCGGGAGCGCGGCGCGGGGTCCCCGGAGGTCGAGCTCGGAGACCTCCGGGTGGCCCCGCTCTGGCCGCCGCGCGACGCCCCACCTGCCGACCGCAACGCCCGCTCGCTGATCGTGCGCATCGCGCTCGGCGCGCACCGCGTGCTGCTGCCTGGGGATGCACCCCGCGAGGTCGAGCAGGAGCTGCTGTCGCGCCAGGTCGATCTTCGCGCCGAGCTCCTCGTCGTTGGTCACCACGGCAGTCGCACCTCGACCGGGCCGGGGTGGCTGCGGGCGGTCGCGCCTCGGGTGGCGATCGTCTCGGCACCGTGGCTCTCGCGATTCGGCTTTCCCCACCGCGAGGTGCGCGAGCGCCTCGAGCGGGCAGGGGTGGCCTGGTGCTGGACGGGTCGGGACGGGGCCGTGGCGCTGCCCGTCGCCGTCTGGGGGCGTCCCCCGGAAGCGCGGGGCCGTTTCACGGCCCCGCTGCGACCTGACGTATGCTCCGGTCCGTGAGTGCGCAGGGCCGTGGAGCCGGAGGCGTCGAGGCCGAACGCGTCAACGGGTATCTCGCCTTCCTGTTCGTCCTGCTGTCGACTGCGACCCTTTTCGACGGCTTCGATGCCGCGATGCTCACGGTCGCCGCGCCCGACGCAAGGGCCACCCTCGACATCGATCTCGACTGGTGGGCCTACGTCTTCGCCATCACCCGCCTCGGCGTGATGGGCTCGTTCGTCTTCCTGCTCTTCGCGGATCGCTTCGGTCGCCGGAACCTGATGATGATCACGATCGTCGGGTTCACCGTCTTCAACGGTGCCACGGCCTTCGTCACCGATTGGGTCGGGCTCGCCTTCTTCCAGTTCGTGGCCCGGCTCTTCCTCTCCGCCGAGTACGCCCTGGCGATCATCATGGTCGGCGAGGAGTTCCCGGCCAGGCTACGGGGCCGCGCGATCGCGATCCTGACGAGCTTCGCGACGGTCGGCGTGATGCTGATCGCGAAGCTCCACCCCTACATCCTGCTCGAGACCTGCGAGACCGGCAGCGTGGCCGCCGGCGACTGCGTGGCGCCCGAGAGCAACGCCGTGCGCGATCTCGGTCTCGAGGTGGTGGCCTCCATCCAGCGCAGCCTGGGTCTCGCGGTGGACGGCGAGGACTGGCGCGTCCTCTACCTGCTGGCGGTCGTCCCGCTCGTGCTCGTGTTCGGTCTGCGCTTCGGCCTGCGGGAGACCCGGCGCTTCGAGGCCGTTCAGGAGGAGAGCGCCGGTCGCGCCCGCGAGTCCGTGCGCGAGATCCTCCGGCGCGAGTGGCGGAACGCCCGCATCCCGTTCACGCCGCGCTACCGCCGTCGCTCCCTGCTGGTGACCGTGCTGTGGAACTGTGTCTACCTGGTGATCTCGCCCGCGGTGGCCTTCTGGGTGATCTACGTGCGGGAGGATCTCGGCTTCAGCGCCCACCAGGTCGGCGACATCCTGTTCTGGGGCTACGCGGGCGGGGTGGCCGGGCACTTCTTCGCCGGCGCACTGATCGACCGCATCGGTCGCAAACCGGTCTGTGCGTTCCTGTACGTGTTCGCCGCCATCTCGATCATGCTGCTCTTCCAGGTCCGCACGGTGCCGCTGCAGTACGCCACGCTGATCGCCACGGTCTTCGGCTTCGGCGCGGCGAACACGGCCACCCACGTCTACGCCGCCGAGCTCTTCCCGACCGAGCTCCGCGCCACCGGCTACGGCTGGACCACGAACTTCTTCGGCCGCATCACCGAGGTCGGCGTCCCCCTGCTCGTCGGCACCTTCGTCTCGACCCTGGGCCTCTCGGGCTCGATCGCCATCGTCTCGATCGGTCCGGTGCTGGGGGCGATCCTGGTGATGAAGTACGCGCCGGAGACGATGGGGCTGACGTTGGAGGAGATCGACGAGCTTCCATAGGCAGAGCCGGCTCCCCGCTGCCTACCTCCCCTTGAACCGCGGCCTGCGCTTCTCCAGGAAGGCCTCCTGCGCCTCGCGCGCATCCTCCGTCTTCCG
>JAJDAR010000233.1 GCA_029261775.1 Deltaproteobacteria bacterium
GGTCCGATGCGCAGCAGCCGCCCGTTCAGCTCGCGCGGCAGCTCGCCGCGCACCTCGAGATCGTGGGCCGTCAGCTCTTCGGCGACGGGTGCGAAGTTGCCTTCCAGGTAGGGAGACGTCGTCATGGAGTCGTTCCTTTCAGGAGGTCGTCGGGGACCTCGTCGGGGCGCGCGGCCGTGCCGCGTACGAGCGCGGTCAACAAGGGAGGGAGCAGCTCGGCGAGGTCGTGACCCAGCTGCAGCTTGCCGGCCAGGTGCAGGGTCACGAGCCCGTGGGTGCTGCTCCAGAAGAGGTGGGCCAGGACTTCCGGGTCGCCCGCGAGATCACCGGCCGCGACGGCGTCGGCGACGGCGTTCGAGAGCGGCAACCAGGAGCGCAGCTGGGCCTCGGCGAGCTCGGGATAGCTGCCCGGGTCCGGCTGCGAGAGCGAGAACTTCAGGCGGTAGGCGTTGGGGCGGCGCACGGCGAAGTGCACATAGGCCTCGCCCAACGCGGCCAGGCGCTGGAGCGGAGTCTGGTCGGGCCGGATCGCCGCCTCCTGAGCCTCGGCAAACTCCTGGTAGGCCGCGGTCCGGACGGCGGCGAAGATCTCGTCGCGATCCTTGAAGTAGCGGTAGGGGGTCATCGGGCTGCAGCCGAGATCCCGGGCCAGGCCGCGCAGGGTGAGGTCGGCATAGCCGTCGCGGGCGATGCGCTCCGTGGCCACCTCGACCAGGCGCGCGCGGAAGTCCTCGATCTCCTCGGCGCTGAGCGCCTGGCGTCCCATGAGTAGGGTTTACAGGGAATATTTTACTTTGTCTACCCAAAATCAGCCGCACGGGCGGCTTTTCCGGTCCTGCGGCAAGGTCCCGGCCCCCGGCTCGCCACGACTCCACGCTCGGTGGACCCCTCATGCCCCCCCAGATCTCCTTTCCCGCCGCCTTCTCCCGCCTGGCCCACCTGGAGCCGGGCGCGGACGCGATCGTCTGGGAGGGCCGCCGGCTGAGCCGCGGGACCCTCGAGACCCGGTCGAATCGCCTGGCCCGCCTCTACGCAGACCTGGGGGTCCAGCCGGGGGACCGCGTCTGCATCGCGCTGCCCAACTCGTTCGAGTTCTTCGAGGCGACCCTGGCGACGTGGAAGCTCGGGGCGGTCCCCACCCCGCTTTCCGCCAGGCTCCCGGCCGCCGAGCAGCGCGAGATCATCGCGCTCGCAGACCCCGCCCTCGTCCTGGGCGGCGATCCCGAGGCGGCGGGTGGCCGGAAGCTGCTTCCCGTCGGAGCCGAGGCCCCGCCCGACCTGTCCGATGGCGCCCACGAAGACCGCGTTGCCCCGGCCGGGCAAGCCATCGCATCCGGTGGAAGCACCGGCCGACCCAAGCTCATCGTGGATGCGAACCCCGCGAGCTTCGACCCCGATGCGTCGCACTACGGCATCGGGCCCGGAACGCACGTGCTGATCCCGGGACCCCTGTACCACACGGGTCCTTTCCTCAACTCGCGCGAGACGCTCCTGCGCGGCGGCCTGGTCGTCCTGATGACACGATTCGATGCAGCCGAATGCCTCGACCTGCTCACGGCCGAGCGCATCCAGTGGGTCAACATGGTCCCCACGATGCTCCATCGGATGATCCGCCTTCCCGAGGAGCAGCGGGCGAGCGCCGATCTCTCGGCCCTCGAGCGGGTGGTCTCGACCGGGGCTCCCTGCGCGCCGTGGCTGATGCGCGCGTGGATCGATTGGATCGGCGCCGATCGCATGTTCGAGGCCTACGGCGGAACGGAGCGCATCGGTGGCACGTTGATCTCCGGCGCGGAATGGCTCGCCCATCCGGGGTCCGTGGGCAAGCCCACGGGAGGTCGCCAGGTCCGCATCGTCGGGCCCGACGGCGACGTGCTCCCGCCCGGTGAGATCGGCGAGGTGTTCATGCTCCCGCCGGGCGGCCAGGGCTCGACGTATCGCTACCTGGGCGCGGAGGCCACGGCCAGCGCCGACGGTTGGGAGACCCTCGGCGACATGGGCTACGTCGATGAAGACGGTTTCCTCTACCTCGTCGACCGACGGACCGACATGGTCGTGACTGGCGGCGAGAACGTGTATCCGGCGGAGGTCGAAGCCGCGATCGACGCGCACCCGGCCGTCGGCTCGAGCGCGGTGATCGGCCTCCCCGACGAGGACCTCGGTCAGCGCCTGCACGCGATCGTCCAGGCCGAAGCGCCGCTCGACGAGCCGGCATTGCGCACCCATCTCGCCGATCAGCTGGTGCGCTACAAGATTCCGCGCAGCTTCGAGTTCGTGTCCGAGCCCCTGCGCGATGACGCGGGCAAGGTGCGCCGCAGCCGCTTGCGCGAAGACCGCCTTCCTCGCTCGAAGAGCCCCTGAGCGGGGGCGACCCGCTCCGGGCTCAAACGGTCGACAGGAACCCGACGATCCGCTCGTTCGCCCGCGGGTCCTGGATCAGGAACATGTGCCCGCCCTCGAAGACCTCGAGGGTCGCGTCCGGAAGCGCTGCCGCGATCGCCTGGCTGTTCGGCAGCGGCGCGATGCCGTCGTACTTTCCGGCGCAGATCAGGGTCGGCATGCCCGCAGCGGGGAGCCGGTCGGTGACGTCGTGGTGGCGGCGGGCCTCGAGCTGCAGGCGGGCGCCGCGCTCGCGATCGGGCTCCCCGGCGCCGACCGCGCCCCGTGCTTCCATCAACTTCTGCACGCGTTCGATCGCGTCCGGGTTCGCGGCGCGCCAGGTGGCGTCCATGCGCTGGTCCGACAGCTCGAGGGAGCGGAGCATGCGCTCCCTCGAGCCCAGCTCCTGCAGCTCGTGCAGCGGGTACGACGAGCCACCGGCGCCCCCCGGAGACGTGCAGCAGAGCACCAGCCGCTCGATGCGATCGGGCTGCCGCACCGCCAGCTCCTGGGCGACCATGCCACCGAACGAGACGCCCATCACGCTGCAGCGATCCCAGCCGACGTGGTCGAGCAGCGCTGCCGCGTCCTCGGCGTAGTCGGCCATGGTGTAGGGCCCGTCCGGCTTGCTGGTGCGACCGAGGCCGCGCTGATCGTGGGCCAGCAGGTCGAAGTGGGCGCCGAGCGGGCCTTCGAAGGGGCCGGGTCGGGCCCGCAGATCGCCCCCGCTCCCGTTCAGGAAGAGCAGCCGCCGACCGCTCCCGGCGCGCTCGTAGTACATCTCGAGATCGCGGATCGGGGCGAAAGGCATGCTGCGAGGGTACCGCGACGTGCGGTGCCGGCGCGATCGCAGCCCTAGCGGATGTACCCCGGCAGACAGTTCTCGTCCCGCCGGCAGGCGTCGTAGAGACCGTCCTCGGCCCAGTCCCGCGCCTCTTCGAGCTTGGCGGCGGCGGCCTCGAGCTTGCCCTTCTCGTAGGTGCTGCAGCCGGGCGGCACCTCGTACAAGGATCGGCGCTCTTCCACACCGCGACAGCGCACGCGCCACTGCTCGTAGTCGCGCTCGGCCTCGGAGAGCTTCTCGCGGGCGCGCTCGGCCTTGGTCGACCAGCGGTCTCGCGAGAGCTCGGTCACGCGGTCGTGGGCATTCCTGCCCGCGGGTTTGGCGGCGGGCTTCTTCTTCACGGCCATGGGCTTCCGGCGCGGCGTGCGGTCGAGCACCACGGCTCCATCGGGCCGGTAGTCCTCGGATTCGACGATGGCGCCCGCGGGCACGCGGTCGGGCGAGGCATAGCCCTCCTTCCCGTCCGCCGTCCGGTACTTGACCATCACGCCGAGGGCGGGCCCCGCGAGGCTGAGCAACAACACGAGCAGGCTGGCGAAAACACGCACGAATCCCGCATCGACCAGTTCCGCGCCGAGCTTGAACCTCGGGTCGGGGCGCCCGTCCGGCGGGCTACGATCCCCCCATGTCCAGGCCCCGCCCCGCCGCGCCCCCGGACGCCCGCTCTTGAGCGGTCTGGAGCCGGCGCGTGCCGCGGAGTGGCTCCGTGCGGGCCTTGCGGGTCGGGGTGCCGGCGCGCTCGCGGCTCGTCTTGGAGACGACCCCACGGAGGTGAGCCACCAGGTCAGCTCGTCGCCCGCGTGCTTCCCGGTCTACAGCGTCGCCAAGCCGTGGATCGCGACCGCCCTCGTGCAGCAGGCCGACGAAGGCAAGCTCTCGCTGGACGATCCGGTCGCTCGCTGGCACCCCGAAGTGCCCGGAGCGGAGACCTTCACCGTCCGCCAGCTGCTCGGCCATCGTGCGGGTCTGCGCGACTATGGAGCGCTGCCCGCCTACCACCAGGCCCTGGCCGACCATCCCGGCAGGGCCTGGACTCGCGAGGAGTACGGCCAGCACACCTGGAGCCAGGGCCTCCAGTCTCCACCCGGGGAGACCTTCGCCTACTCGAACCCCGGCTACCGGCTGGCCCAGGAGATCGCGGCCCAGGTGGACGGGTGCGACGTCGCGGAGGTGCTTCGGCGCCGGATCCTGCAGCCGCTCGCGCTGGAGCACACCTTTGCTCTCGAGTCGCCCGCGGACTACGGCCGTCTCGAGCGCGGCGTGTCGACGCGTCTCGCGACCGACGGCGATCTCCGCGACGTTCGCGAGAGCATGGATCCGGGCTGGGTCTTCCACGCGACGCTCGGCTCGACGGCGGGCGAGTGCGTGCGGGTGCTCGCCGCCTTGGCAGGTGGCGACCTCGTTTCTCCCGAGGGGCTGGCTGCCATGACCGAGCTGCGTCCGATCGGCTTCGCGGCGCCACCGTCGGTCGAACCCAGCTACGGACTCGGACTGATGGGAGACCGGCGCTCGCCTCACGGCCCGATCTTCGGCCACAACGGCGGGGGGCCCGGCTATACCGCGAGTGTCTTCCATGCAGCGGAGCATCCTGCCGGTCCGCTGACCGTCGCCGTGCTCTGCGCGGTCGAAGCGGGCGACGCCGCGGAGTCGATCCTGCGCCACGTGATGCAGGAGCTGGCGCCGACCTGAGCCATCGCCGATCCGCGACGCTTCCGCCTTCGGTCGAGGTCGCTAGCCTCCCAGGCCATCGAACGGAGGCTCTCGTGCAGTACGTGTATTGGGTCGTCGACGGGGAGCTGGCGGGCCGCCCCGGGCCGAACCGCGCGCCCTGGGATCCGGCCGCCCTGGCCGCAGGCGGGCTCGGCGCCGTCCTCTCTCTCGATCGCCGCGAGGTCGATGCCGATGCACTGCGCGCCGCGGGCCTGGAGTATGCGGTCGTCGAGCTGCCGGCTGACGACGTCGCCGACGAGAGCACCGAGGCCGCCTGCATCGAGCGCCTGCCCGAGGCCCAGGCCTTTCTCGAGGCCCAGGCGGCCGCGGGTCGCGCGACCCTCGTCCACTGCAGCATGGGTCGCGATCGCAGCGGCCTGGTCCTGGCCTACTACGTGGCCTGCCAGGAGGATCTCGACGCCGACTTCGCCCTGGCCAAGGTCCGCGATGCGCGACCGGACGCGCTCTTCGCGCGGGCCTGGGAGCCGATGGGACTGCGGGTCATCGACGCGCTGATGGCCCAGAGGCCGCGGCGGCAGGGTCGGAGGCGCTGAAAAATGCAGTCGAAACAGGGACTTCAGAGAGATCAGGTCGGGATCCACGAGGGGTAAGAGCGGGGTAAGGATCGGGAAGGTCCGTCCACCGTAGGGTTCGACTGCGTCACCGCAGGAGGATCCGAACCATGAAACGCACCGCCTTCCTCGTCTACGGACTGCTCTCGTATCTCGCCTTCTTCGCGACCTTTCTCTACACGGCCGGGTTCCTGACGAACCTCTTCGTGCCGAAGTCGATCGACTCGGGTGTGCCCGGCGCGCCCGGCCTGGCCCTGATCGTCGATCTGGCCCTGCTCGGGGTCTTCGCGATCCAGCACAGCGTGATGGCCCGCCCGGGCTTCAAACGCTGGTGGACGAAGTTCGTTCCCGAGCCCCTCGAGCGCAGTACCTACGTGCTGCTCTCGAGTGTCGCGCTGTGGCTGCTCTTCGCTTTCTGGCAGCCGTTGCCCGGCGTGCTGATCGAGGCCGCCCACCCGGTACTGCAGGTCGCCTTGCTGGGGCTCTTCGTCGCAGGGCTCGGCCTCGTCTTCGTCTCCACGGTCCTGATCGACCACTTCGATCTCTTCGGCTTGCGCCAGGTCGTGCTCTACTTCCGCGGAACGGACTACACCCACAAGCCCTTCACGACGCCGTCGCTCTACGCGCACGTGCGGCACCCCCTCTATTGGGGTTGGTTCCTGACCGTCTGGGCGACGCCGAGCATGACCGTGGGGCACCTGCTCTTTGCCGCCGTGTGCACCGCCTACATCCTGATCGCCGTCCGCGTCGAGGAGCGCGATCTGGTCGAGCACTTCGGCGACACCTATCGCCGCTACCAGGCCCGGGTCCCGCGCTTCCTGCCGCGTCCGAAGCGCACAGTGCCGGCTGCGGGAGAAGTCCTCGCAGGCTGAGTCGTCAATGCCCGCCGGTCCTCGGGCCGGCGGGCTGCTCCGCGACCCGCCCCTTCGCTCAGCGCGACTCCCGGCGCACGAAGAACAGCAGCAGCAGGGAGACGGCGTTGAGCCCCGCGAAGATTGCAAAGGCGGGGGCGTAGCCGCCGAGCTGGTCCGAGGCGGCGCCCGCCAGGATCGAGCCGGGGGAGCCCCCGAGCAGCAGCATCACCGTGAGCGCCCCGTAGATCTGCGCCAGATACCGGGCGCCGAAGCAGTGCACGACGATCAGCGGGTAGACGACGTCGCGGGCGGCCGCCGCGAAGCCGTAGGTGACGATGAAGAGCGCGAGCCAGGGCTCGCCTGGCAGCATCAGGCACAGGAGCGAGCTCGCCAGGAAGACCGCCGTGTTCAGCAGGGCGCCGGTCTTCGGCGAGACGTGATCCGCGATCGCGCCGTAGGCGAGCTTGGCGACCAGGCCCATACCGATGGCCCGGGTGAAGGCGCCCGCCGCCTCGCCCCGCGAGAGTCCTTCGTCCATCAGGAAGGTCACCAGGTGGTCGGTGATCGCCATGAAGAAGGCGAAGTACGAGAACAGCACGAAGCCCAGGATCCAGAAGCTGCGCGTTCGGACGGCCTCGGAGAGGGAGAGGCTCGGCTCGTTCCCGTCCGAGGTCGAGACGTCGCCCGGGTCCGATCCTGCGACCTCGCCGGGTCTCGGCTCGCGCACCGCGAACATCGCGATGGGCAGCAGGAGCAGCGCCAGGCCGACGCCGATCGTGCGCCACGCCTCCCGCCAGGAGCCGTCGCTGGCCATCTCCGTCGCGAGCGGGACGAGCGCCATCCCGCCCAGGTTCGAGCCGATGTAGATCAGGCCGAGGGCCAGGCCTCGCCGCTCGCGGACCCACTTGACGGCCACGTGCCCCACGACGACGTCGCCGACCCCCACCAACGCGACGCCGAGCAGCAGGTTCCAGGCGAGCAGCTCGCCGCTCGTCTCGACGCGCGACAGACCGATCGCGCAGACGAACAGCACCGCGACCGCCGAGACCAGGATCGCTCGTGCGCCGAGGCGGACGACCAGGGCGCCGATGATCGGGCTCGCCAGGGCGATCACGAAGATGCGCGGACTCACGGCCGAGGCCCACTCGGCCCGGCTCCAGCCCAGATCGCCGATCACGAAGTGCATCAGCGGCGAGAAGGTGTACCCGAAGCCGATGGCGAGCTGACAGGCGAAGCAGCCGAGCACGGCCCAGAGCGCCCGCCCGCGCAGGTCTCCCAGCCATCGGGTCCCGCGCGCTGCCTCCATCGGATCAGGGGCGCGCGCTGTAGCGGGGCGTTCCCAGGGCCAGGTTGGCCTGCAGCTGATGCTGCACCTCGTCGAGCCAGCCGCACAGCGCGGGGCGGGTCTCGCGGGGATCGATCAGGTCGTGGACCCCGAACTCCTCAGCGCGAGGAAACACGGACTGCGCCTGCGCGAGCTCGTCCTCGAGCTGGCGGCGCCGGGCCTCGGGGTCGGGTGCCTCGGAGATCTCCTTGCGATAGGCGAGGGCCACGCCGCCCTCGATGGGCATCGCACCGAACTCGGCAGAGGGCCATGCGAAGGTCGTGCTGCCGGGGCCCAGGTGGACGCCGGCCGCCACTCCGAAGGACTTGCGCACGATCACCGAGGCCCACGGCACGCGGCTCTGCATCGCGGCGACCAGCGCCTCGACGCCGAAGCGGATGGTGCCGGCCCGCTCGCTCTCGCTGCCGATCAGGAAGCCGGGCTCGTCGACGAGAGCGATCACGGGCAGGTTGAACTGGTCGCAGAGCTCGACGAAACGCCGCACCTTGCGGGCGCCCTGGGCCGTCATCGCCCCGCCCTGGTGCACCGGATCGTTGGCGTGCACGCCGACCGGCCGCCCGCCGAGGCGGGCCAGCCCGGTGATCTGGCTGCGGCCGAACAGCGGCGCCATCTCGAAGAAGGAACCGCGATCGACCACGAGATCGAGGAGCTTGCGCATCTTGTAGGCGCGGCGCCGCTCGCGAGGAATGATCTCGAGGAGCGCCTCCTCCCGCCGTTCGACCGGATCCTCCGTCGGCTGGATCTCGGGAGGGGCTCCGACGTGACTGGGAAGATACGAGAGGAAGCGGCGGACCTGTCGCCAGACGTCGTCCTCGTCCTCGGCCAGGTTGTCGACCACGCCGCTGCGCAGGGCGACCTGCGGCCCGCCGAGCTCTTCCTTGGTGAGCTTCTCGCCGGTCGCACGCTCGACCAGGGCCGGTCCGCCGATCAGCACCTGGGACGTGTGCTTCGTCATGATCGACAGGTGCGAGGTGACGAGGCGCGCGGCGGGAAAGCCGGCCACGGGCCCCAGGGCGGCGCAGACGACCGGAACCTCCTGGAGGGTCCGCACCATCGCAACGTTGGCGACCGAGGGCTGGGTCAGGTCGTAGCCCGAGCGGCCGCGCTGGCCGAGGCCACTGATGCGCGCCCCGCCGCCCTCCAGCAGGCGCACCATCGGCAGGCGCCGTTCGGCAGCCAGCTCGTCGGCGTAGACGCCCTTCTTCATTCCGGCGGCCGAGTAGCTGGCGCCGGCCACGGTGAAGTCGTCGCCGCACACGACGACCGGTCGACCGTCGAGCCGTCCGGTGCCGACGATCACGCCCGCGGGCACGAAGCTCTTGAGGCGACCCTGATCGTCCTCCTCGCCCAGGCCCGTGATGCCCGCGTGCTCCCGAAAGCTCCCCTCGTCGACGAGGGCGGTCACCCGTTCGCGGACCGTCAGCCGGCCGCGTGCGTGCTGTTTGGTGACGGCCTCGCTTCCGCCGTGCTGCTCTGCAGCCTCCCGGCGGGCTCGCAGGCCCTCGACCTCTTCCTCCCAGCTCAAACTATCGCCGCCGGTACTTCGGCTCGCGGTCCGCCGCGCGCGCAGCCTTCATCTCGGCGTAGTCGTCCGAGGAGAACACGAGGCTCTGGGTCGCGGCCTCGTCGACGATCGAGCGTCGGACCTCGTCGTGGGCGAGCAGCCCGAGGTTGCGGCGGAACATCTTGACCGTGAAGGCCGGCGCCTTCGCGATGGAGTGGGCGGCCTCGAGGCACACCTCGTCGAGCTGCTCATCGGGCACGACGCGCGACACGATGCCGTGGCGAAGCGCCTCTTCGGCCTCCATCACGCGGCCGGTGAGCGCGAGGTCCGAGACCAGGCCGTGCCCGGCCATCTGGAAGAGGCGTGCGGTGCCGCCGCTGTCGGGGATCACACCGTGCTTGACCTCGGGGAGCATCATCCGCGTGCTCTCGGCTGCGAAACGCAGGTCGCAGAGCAGCGCGCGCTCGAAGGAGCCCCCGATCACCCAACCCTTGAGTGCGACCAGGATCGGCGCCGGCATGCTGAAGAAGAGCTGGGCGCCGCGGTGACCGCGCTCGATGAACTCGAGGTCGCTGATGTCCTCGGTTCGGACGCCCAGCTGTCCGACGTCGCGCCCGGAGGAGAAGCTCTTGCCGTTGCCTCGCCAGACGATGGCCCGCACCTCCGGGTGGTCGTCGTGCAGCTCGGCGAGCAGGTCCCAGAGGCGCGCATCCATCGCATCGTTGGCGGCGTTGTGCTTGTCCGGGCGGTTGTTGGAGAGGACCGCAACCGGCCCGTCGAACTCGAGGGTGATCAGCTCCTCGCTCATGACATCTCCGCTGGGTGCCGGGTCGGGGGCCGCCCCGGACGTGGTACAGAAGGGTAGGCCGCGCCGGGGAGTCCTCGGAGGCCGTCGAGAGATTGTATACAATATACAGTCTGTCTCCCAAAGGATTCCGGAGCCATGTTCACCCTGCGATTCGACATGCGGGCACCGGCCAGCGGCGCGCCGATCCAGCAGCTCTACGCCGCGGCACTCGACATGGCCAGCTGGGCCGAGGCCCACGGCTGCCTGCAGCTCCTCGTCTCCGAGCACCACGGCTCCTCCGACGGCTACCTCCCGGCGCCCTTCGTGCTCGCCTCGGCCTTGGCGGGTCGCACCCGTACGGTCGGCATCCAGGTGGCGGCCCTGCTGGTGCCGCTGCACGACCCGATCGAGCTCGCCGAGCAGATGGCCGTGCTCGACATCCTGTCCGGCGGCCGGGTCTCGTACGTCTGCGCGCTCGGCTACCGCGCCGAGGAGTACGCGATGTTCGGCCGGGACATGCGTCAGCGCGGCCGGCGAATGGATGCATGCCTCGAGGCGATGAAGCGGGCGTGGAGCGGCGAGCGCTTCGCGTACGAGGGGCGCCCGGTCCAGGTGACGCCGTTGCCGCTCACCCCGGGCGGGCCCGCGTTGATGATGGGCGGGTCCTCGCCAGCCGCCATTCGTCGGGCCGCGCGTTTCGGCATGGGGATGCTGACTCAGGGCGGCCCTCCTGAGCTCGAGCAGCTCTATCGCGAGGCCTGCCAGGAGGCCGGCACCGCTCCGGGCGTGTTCTTCAATCCGCCGCCCGATACACCGACGAGTGTCTACGTCGCCGAGGACGTCGACGCGGCATGGAAGGAGGTCGGGCCCTACATGCTGCACGACGCCCGCATGTACGGTGAGTGGGCTGCGGGGGCGACGGCGGCGAGTGGCTCCCTTGCGAAGAGCGTCGCCGACCTGCGCGCCGAGAACGCGAACTACCGGATCCTCGACCCCGCCGAGGCCGTTGCGCTCGCGAAGACCGGCCTTCCCTTGCTCCTTCAGCCCCTCGTCGGCGGCCTTCCGCCGGAGCTGGCCTGGCGCTCGCTCGAGCTCGTGGCCAACGAGGTGCTGCCCGGCCTCCGGTAGCGGCCCGGCCCGGGCCGGCTACCTCCAGCCTCGGGGATTTTCCTCGATCGACGCGCTCAGTTCTTCCACGGCCGCGCGAAGCCGGGCCCCCTCTTCGGGGAACAGGCCGATCAGGTTGTGCGCCTCCTGGTCGAGAGCCAGGTCGGTCAGGATCGGCTTGTCCCGCCCGACGTCGCCCGTCGAGGCGAGGTACTTGAAGCGCGGGCCGCGGGCGCCCGCGGGCAACCCGTCGCTCACCGGGAAGTAGTACAGCACCTCGTGCGGGCTCCCGGCGCCCTCCGTCAGGACGGGCGTCAGGTCCCGGCCGTCCAGTACGCGATCCGCCGGGGAGGGAAGCCCTGCCAGCGAGAGCAGCGTCGGGAAGAGATCGGTGTTCATGCCCATCGCGTCCGTGACCTGCCCCGGGGCGATGCGACCCGGCCAACGCGCGATCATCGGGACGCGCTGCCCGCCCTCCAGCACCTCCCCCTTGCGCCCGCGGAGGAAGCCCGGGCTGCCGTTGTAGTCCGCGCCGTTGTCGCTGGTGATCAGCACGAGCGTGTCTTCGGCCAGGCCCAGGCGCTCGAGCGCTTCCAGCACGGCCGCCGTGCTGCGGTCGAGATCCTCGACCACGTCGCCGTAGACGCCTCCGGCCGAGCGGCCGGCGAACTCGGGATCGGCGAAGTGGGGAACGTGCGGCAGGCTGTGGGCGAGATACAGGAAGAAGGGACGATCTCCCTGGGCCTCGAGGAAGCGGATGGCCTCCTCGGTGTAGCGGCGGGTGAGCAGCCGCTGATCGACGCCGCGAAGCTCCCGCGGATCGTCCTCGTCGCGAAAGTTGCGGAGGAAGTTCCGCGGGGTCTCGTCGCGGATCTCGATCTCGTCGCCCCGGTAGAGGTGCAAAGGCTGCATGTCGTTGCTCCAGAGCACTCCGAACCAGTCCTCGAAGCCGAAGTCCGTCGGCCGATGGCCCGGAATCCCACCGAGGTGCCACTTGCCGACCATGCCCGTCGCGTAGCCGGCGGCTCGCAGCACCTCCGGCAGCAGGATCTCGTCGCGGATCAGCTCGTTGCCGAGCCCGAGCATCTTGCGCAGCGTTGCGATCGGGGATTCGTCGCTGAAGAAGACGTGCCGATCGGTGTGGGAGCGGACCGGGAAGCGCCCGGTCAGCAGCGCGGCGCGAGACGGTGTGCAGACGGGCGAGGCCGAGTAGAAGCTGGTCATCCGGAGGCCCTCGGCCGCGGCCCGGTCGATGGCCGGCGTTCGCACCAGCTGGTTGCCGTAGCTCGACAGGTCTCCGTGGCCGAGGTCGTCGAAGAAGATGACCACGAAGCTCGGCGCGTCCGCCGCCGCCGCGGGCACGCCGTCCAGATAGCGCGTCTTTTCCTCGAGCCGCTCGGGGGCCAGGGGGCGGTAGAAGAGCTCGACCTGGGCCCAGCGCAGCCCGGCCAGCAGCAGGGCCAGGATCAGTCCGCCGAGGACGACGGCACCGATCGCCAGCGACCCCGCCCGGAACCAACGACTCATCGCACACCTCCGGGCCGCCTGCGCGGCCATTCCGGCCCGATTCTGCCTCAAGTAGAGTCTCATCCCCCGCCGTCACGAGGGCATCATGCACTGGCTCGACACCGACGACACCGGAGACCGTCTGCTCGGCCGTTGCCTGCGCCGGCAGGCCGAAGCGATTCCGGAAGCCGACTTCCTGATCGAGGATCGGGATCATTACAGCTACGGCCGCGCGAACGAGCTGGTGAACGGGTTCGCCCGGGGTTTCCAGGAGCGCGGTGTGCGCGCCGGAGACACGGTGTGTCTGATGATGGGAAGCAGCACGGACGTCGTCTTCTCGGCGCTCGCGCTCAACAAGCTCGGTGCGATCTGGACGCCCACCAACACCGACTACAAGGGCATCTGGTTGCGGGAGACCTTCGAGGACTCGCGGGCGCGGATCCTCGTGGCGGACGCGAGCGTGCTGCCCCGCGTCGCCGAGCTGGGGGAGCTGCCCTTCGAGCGTGTGCTGGTGCGAGGGACGCCGGAGGTCGACCTCGGTGTGCCCATGGAGCCCCTCGAGGAGTTTCGCAAGCTCTCGGGCGAGGAGCCCGATGACACCGGCCTCCACTACGGTGACACGACCTGCATCCTCTGGACCTCCGGGACGACGGGTCGCTCGAAGGGCGTCATGCAGAGCCACAACGTCTGGGTCCGCGCCGCGCTGAATGGCGCGATCAACGCGGGCTTGCGCGAAGGGGAGGTGATCTACAGCTGCCTGCCGATGTACCACACGGCCGCCTGGGTCGCGAACGTGTTCCGCGCCCTGGTGACCGGCGTGCCCTGCGCGATGGACCCGCATTTTTCGGCGAGCGACTTCTGGAACCGCACCCGCTACTACGACGCGACGATGGTCTTCACCCTCGGCGCGATGCACATGTTCCTGTGGAATGCGCCCGGGCGTGACGACGATCTCGACAATCCGGTCCGGTCGGCCAGCATGGTGCCGATGCCGGAGGATCTGATCCCGAAGTTCAAGGCGCGCTTCGGGATCGAGGACATCCATCAGGGCTACGGACAGAGCGAGGCGATGCTGGCGCTCGCGCGCCAGCCCGGCGGGACCTACAAGCCCAACTCGCTCGGCGATCCCGTCGAGGGCCTGGAGGTGCGGCTGCTGGACGAGGAGGACCGCGAGACGGCGGCTGGCGAGACCGGCGAGCTGGCCCTGCGTCCCCAGGTGCCGTACGCGATCTTCAACGGCTACTGGCACGACCCGCAGGCGACCGTGAGTGCCTGGCGGAACCTCTGGTACCACACGGGGGATCTGATGCGGCGCGACGAGGACGGCGAGTTCTTCTTCGTCGACCGCAAGAAGGACTTCATCCGCTACAAGGGGCGGAACATCTCGTCGTTCGCCGTGGAGGCGATGGTCAACGCGCACCCGGCGGTCCAGCAGTCGGCAGCCCACGGCATCGTGTCGGCGGAGCTCGAGGCCGAGGCCGAGATGAAGGTCTGCGTGGTCCTGAAACCCGGAGAGACCCTGACGGCCGAGGCGCTGTGCCGCTTCGTCAACGACAATGCGCCCCACTTCTTCGTGCCCCGCTACGTCGAGTTCCTGGACGAGCTTCCGCAGACTCCGACGAACCGCGTGCAGAAGTTCAAGCTGCGCGAGCGGGGCTTGACTCCCGAGACCTGGGACGGCCGGGCCGAGGGCTTCGAGATCGAGCGCTGACGGGGGCTAGGCGAGCGAGTCGGCCAGGTCGGAGAGGCGGGCTGCCACGGCCGCCGTCTCCGCCGGCCGGTCTTCGGGTTCCTTGGCCATGAGCTCGAGGATCAGCGAGGCGAACTCCTCGGGGATGTCCGGCACCCGCTCCCGTGGGTCGGGCACGGCCGTGTGACGGTGGTGGTAGGCGACGTCGCCTTCGCGGAACGGTACGAATCCGGTGGCGAGCTCGTACAGGGTGACCCCCAGCGCGTAGAGATCCGCCCGGTGATCGACCGCTTCCCCCGCCGACTGCTCGGGCGCCATGTAGAAGGGCGTGCCGCCGACCACGGTCACGGCGCGGCGCACCTCTTCCACCATCTTGGCGAGGCCGAAGTCCATGATCTTGACGACCTTGTCCTCGGTGAAGAACAGGTTCGAGGTCTTGATGTCGCGGTGGACGATGCCCTTGGCGTGGGCGTACTGGAGGCCCGTCGCGATCTGGGTGCCAAGCCGGGCCACGTCGCGGGGCCGCAGACGCTTGCGAGTGCGAAGGATGTGGTCGAGGGGCTGCCCCTGGAGCAGCTCCATCGTCAGGTAGTAGTCGCCGTCCTCTCCGTCGGCATCGAAGAGCGTCACGATGTTCGCGTGGTTGAGGGCCGCCGCCGACCGCGCCTCGCGTAGGAAGAGCTGGACCGCGGTCGGGTGGTCGCGAAGGTTGTCCGGCAGCTGCTTCAAGGCGACCACACGCCCGAGCCGCC
>JAJDAR010000234.1 GCA_029261775.1 Deltaproteobacteria bacterium
TCGAGGAGGAGCCAGCGTGGCCAACATCGGCAAGTCGATCACGATCAAGGGAGAACTCACGGGGAATGAGGATCTCCAGATCGACGGAAACGTGGACGGTCGCATCGACCTTCCCAACAACCAGCTCACGATCGGCGCCGACGGAGAGGTGAAGGCCGAAGTCACCGCCAAGGCCGTGATCGTCATCGGCCACGTCACGGGCAACGTGGCGGCCACCGACAAGATCGAGGTCGAGGCCAGCGGCATCGTGGACGGCGACGTCCGCGCACCCCGCCTGGTGGTCGCCGAAGGCGCCGTCCTGAACGGCGCCGTCGAGATGGGCGCCAAGGCCAGCTCCTCCGCGAGCACCACCCCCCAGCCCCAACCCGCCGCCGCGGCCGCCAACAGCTGACCCAGCAACAACTCAAGAAAGAAGCCCGGCTTCCTTCTCAAGTTGTTTGGCAGAGTTGACAAAGGGGTCGGGTCTCTCGGTCAACTCCGGAGCCGTCCGACCGAACAGTTGACTGAGAGACCCGACCCCTTTGTCAACAGCTAGGCGGTGGCTTTTTGCTTCTTGGCGGGGGTGGCGGGGCCGGTGGTTTCGCCGAAGCGGGTTTCGAGCCAGAGCAGGGTCGGGCCGGCGATGTAGACGGAGCTGTAGGTGCCGACCATCACGCCGATGGCCATGGCCAGGGCGAAGGGCCGCACGACCTCGCCGCCGAGGATCAGCAGGCAGAGCACGGCCGCCATCGTGGTGATGGACGTGAGCAGGGTTCGCGAGAGCGTCTGGTTGATGCTGCGATTCAGCACGTCGACCAGGTCGTGCTTGGTGCGCAGCTCCATGTTCTCGCGGATCCGGTCGTAGACGATGATCGTGTCGTTCAGGCTGTAGCCGATGATGGCCAGCAGCGCGGCCAACACCCGCAGGTCGAACTCCAGCCCGAACAAGACCCAGATGCTGGCCGTGATCAGCACGTCGTGGATCAGCGCGACCACCGCCCCAGGTGCGAAGCGGGTCGAGAAGCGGAAGCCGACGTAGAGCAGGATCAGCAGGCCCGCGATCGCCATGGCCTTCATCCCGTCCTCGCGGAGCTCGGCGCCGACCTTGGGGCCGACGAACTCGACGCGCTGCCGGTCGTGGGGCCCGATTTCGCCGCTCAGGGCGGCGTCGAGGGCCAGGATCCGGTCGTTCCGGACGTCCACGGCCCCGTCGCCCTGCAGCTCGACGCCCTCGATGCGGCGCTCGCCCTTGAACTTGATCAGGAACTCGCGGTCCGCGACCTCGCCGTAGCGGATCACGCTCGGATTCTCGATGTCCAGCCCGCCGAGGACGGTCCGGATGACCTCCTCGTCGACCTGGACGCCCTCGTGGAACCGGACGAGCACCTCGGTGCCGCCGGCAAAGTCGATCCCCAGGCGGAAGCCTCGGGTCGCAACGCCCACCGCACCGGCGACGATCATCACCAGCGAGAGGGCGACGGCGATCTTCCACTTCCCGATGAAGTCGATCCGGGTTCCGGGCTTGATGATCTGGACGGGCACGCGAAGTCTCCTCGCGAAGGGGGCTAGATGGAGAGCTCGGCGACAGCCCGGTTGCCCGGCTTCAGCTCGTAGAGCAGCCGGGTGATGACCAGGGCGGCGAAGACGCTCGTCAGGATGCCGACCGAGAGCGTCACGGCGAATCCCTTGATCGGACCGGTTCCATAGTTGAACAGGATCACCGCCGTGATCAGGGTCGTGATGTTCGCGTCGAGGATCGTCCAACGCGCCTTCTCGAAGCCCGCGGAGATCGCGGCGCGCGTGGCACGCCCGGCGCGCAGCTCCTCGCGGATGCGCTCGAAGATGATCACGTTGGCGTCCACGGCCATGCCCACGGTCAGGACCAGTCCGGCGATGCCCGGCACGGTCAGGGTGCCCTCGAAGAGCGACATGAGACCGGCGATCAGCAGCAGGTTCGCGAACAGGGCCACGCTCGCGTAGCCGCCGGACAGCCGGTAGTAGCCGACCATGAAGACCACGATGACCAGCAGCCCGGCCACGCTGGCCTGCAATCCACTCGAGACCGAGTCGGCGCCCAGCGCCGGGCCGATCGTGCGCTCCTCCTCGATCTTGAGCGGGATCGGCAGCGCACCGGCGCGCAGGATGATCGCGAGATCCGTCGACTCCTGGGAGGTGAAGTTCCCGGTGATCTGACCACTGCGGGAGATCCGCGTCTGGATCACCGGCGCGCTGTGCACCTCGCCGTCCAGCAGGATCGCCAGCGGCTTCTGCACGTTGGCCTGGGTCAGGTCGCCGAAGATCCGACCGCCCTCGGCGTCCCAGCTGAAGTTCACCAGCCACTCGTTGCGCTGGGTGTCGAAGCCCACCCGGGCGTCGGCCAGGTGCTCGCCCGTGATGTCGGGCTGCTTCGGCAGCAGGAAGGCGTTCAGGATCCGCCGGGTCTCGCGGTCGTACTGGAGGGCCACCTCCGACCCCTCGGGCAGTCCGTCCGGGAACTGCGCCCGAAGCAGGGCCTCGGTCGGCTGGCTCGCCTGGACGATCTTGAACTCGAGGTAGCCGGTGGTCCGGAAGATGTCGGGCACGCGATCCATGCCGGGGATCTGGATCAGGATCCGATCCTGCCCCTGCTTGGTGATCACCGACTCGGGGATGCCCGTCTGGGGATCGTCGATCCGCCGCCGCAGCACTTCGAGGGCCTGCGCCATGGCGTTGTCCCGCACCAACGCGCGCGAATCCGCCGTCAGCGTCACCACGAACTCCGTGTCCGTCGGCCGGGCGACGTCCTCGAAGGTCCAGTCGCCGATCTCCGCAGCGATCCGTTCGGCGTCGGCCGGCCCGCTCGGGCGGAGGCGGACGCTCTCGTCGACGACGAGGACGCTCACGCCGGTGATTCCGTCGTCCTCGAGGCGCGCCTCGAAGTCCTTGCGCAGTGTCTCGAGCTCCTGGGACAGCGCCACGTCGAGATCCGGCGAGATCACCATGTGGATGCCGCCGCGCAGGTCGAGCCCCAGCCGCACGCCCTCGTCGGGCAGCCACCAGGCCTCCAAGCGCTGCTCCTCGGGGAAGAAGCCTCCGATTCCCAGCCAGCCGAAGAGGACGACGAAGCCGATGACGAGGCCGAGACGCCAGCGCAGATTCATTCCGAGGTTCCCTTCTCGATCTTCCGTTCGACCTTCGAGCGCTCGACCTTCACGCGGAGCTGTCCCTTCTGGGCGCCGACGTCGAGGGTGATCACCTCGTCGGAGGTGCCCACGACCTCGCCGTGCAGCCCCCCGGTCGTCACCACCCGGTCCCCCTTCTCGACGGCCTTGAGCATCGCGTCGTGCTCCTTCTGCCGCTTCTGCTGCGGGCGGATCAGCAGGAAGTAGAAGATCAGGAAGATCAGGGCCATGGGGAACAGGAACTCGAAGGGCCCGCCGCCCGGCGCCGCCTGCAGAAGGACCGGGTGGGCCCCATGCGCCGACGCCTGGACGAGGATCGGATGGCCCCCGGCGGGGAGCTCCAGCGAGAAGGTTTCGAGCACGATCAAGCGTCTCGCCGGATCGCTTCGGCCTTCGCGGTGGACTCCCACGGGAAGCCCTCGCGACCGAAGTGCCCGTGGTACGAGGTCGGCCGGTAGATCGGCGCCCGCAGCCCGAGTGCGTCGATGATGCCGGCCGGCGTCAGGTCGAAGTGCTTGCGCACCAGGCGGTCGAGCTCCGGCCCGTCGGCCTGGCTCGTGCCGAAGGTGTCCACGCGGATCGAGATGGGCTCGGCCACGCCGATCGCGTAGGCCAGCTGGACCTCGACCCGATCGGCAACCCCCGCCGCGACCAGGTTCTTGGCCACCCAGCGCGCCGCGTAGGCCGCACTGCGATCGACCTTCGAGGGGTCCTTGCCGGAGAACGCGCCGCCGCCGTGCCGGCCCATGCCCCCGTAGGTGTCGACGATGATCTTGCGGCCGGTCAGGCCGGCGTCGCCCATCGGGCCGCCGACCACGAAACGCCCTGTCGGATTCACGTGGTAGATGGTGTCGTCGTCCAGCAGGTCGGCCGGCAGCGTCGGGCGGATCACCTGCTCGATGATGTCCTTGCGGATCTTGTCGTGCCCGGCCTCGGGAGCGTGCTGGGTCGAGAGCACGACGGCGGAGATGCGCGCGGGCACCTCCCCCTCGTACTCGATCGAGACCTGGCTCTTCGCGTCGGGCCGCAGGTAGTCGATCTCGCCACTCTCGAGCTTGCCGCGATGGGCTGCGATGAGACGATGCGCGAACAGGATCGGCGCGGGCATCAGCTCCGGCGTCTCGCGACACGCGTAGCCGAACATCATGCCCTGGTCGCCAGCACCCTGCTCCTTGTGCAGCCCCTCCCCCTCGCTCACGCCCTGGGCGATGTCCGGGGACTGGCGGCCCAGCGCAATCTGCACCGCGCAGGTCGAGGCGTCGAAGCCCATGTCCGAGTCGGTGTAGCCGATGTCGTGCACGACGCTTCGGATCAGCGGGGCGAGATCGACCTCCGCCTGGGTCGTGACCTCGCCTGCGATCATCACGAGCCCGGTGGTGGTCAGCGTCTCGCAGGCCACGCGCGAGGCCGGGTCCTGCGCGAGCATGGCGTCCAGGATCGCGTCCGAGACCTGGTCGCACATCTTGTCCGGGTGGCCCATCGACACGGACTCGGACGTGAACACGGAGCGGGCAGCCATCGAATTCTCCTCGCGCCCGCCTCGCTGGGAACCGCCGAATCGGCTGATCGAGCGGGCCAGGGCCTGGGTCTGCGGGCGGCGAGAGTAGGAGAAGCCCCCGGGGAGGGCAATCGACCCAGCCGCCCTCGCCGGCGCCCTTTTGCCCCGATTTCCGCCGCTCTTGCAAGGGGTTGCGCGGCGCCTCCGGGGCGC
>JAJDAR010000235.1 GCA_029261775.1 Deltaproteobacteria bacterium
AGACCCAGCGCGTTCAGCACGAGGTACCCGAGCCCGAGCACCCGCACCTGCTCCTCGGCCCGGGCGCGACCCTCGACCCGGCGGACGATCCGCCGGAACGCCGGATCCTCGCTCTCCCAATCGACGCGGTCGAAGGCCGGATCCCCGTCGAAGGAGCGGTTCCTGCGCCGTGCGCGGCGGGGCGCCGAGCGCCCGTCACCCGCGTGGGTTGCCGAGCTCACGACGAGGCCACCGGCACCGCGACCTTGGCCCTCGCGGCCTGGGCCGGAAGCGCGGCACCGGTCATCTGACGCTTCATCTGCTCGAGCTCCTCGCGGGCCGCCTCGTGGGTGGCTTCCCGACGGATCGCCTTGAGCTTGCCCTGCAGATCGTCGTCCGAGCCCAGCTCGCGGTCGAGCTGGCCTTCGGTCGTGATGCGCGCCACGTGGGAGCGCACACTCTCGAGGGCGCGCATGTCCGCATCGACGGAGAGGCCTTCGATGGCCTCCTGCATGCGGCGGCGGGCCCGGGCGTTGGCGAGCGTGACGACGATGCGACCCTTCTCGCGCTCGAGGGCCCGGATCTCTTCGCGGAACCGCACCAGGTTGGTCTTGGCTTCCTCGGCCTGGGCCTTCAGCTCCTCGAACTCCTGCTCGGCCCGCGCGATGTCGTCGGTCAAGACCTGCTTGTGCGCGATCAGGGTCAGGGCCACCTCGTCCTCGCCGCGGCGCACGGCCCGGCGGATGTCTTCGAGGGTGCGTGACAGCTCGGCGCGTCGGTCGCCGAGCTCGGACTCGAGCTTGTTGCGCATGTACAGGATGCCGGCGACGGCCTCCTTGAGCTCGCGGTACTGCCCGACGCGCTCGGCGATCGCGTTCTCGAAGACCGCCTGCGGGTTCTGCTCCTCGCGGCCCCGCAGCCAGCTCGTGGCCCAGCCGGAGACGAAGCCGAAGAGACGGCCGAAGAAGCCGGGGCGGTGGGATGTCGTGGTCATGGGATCCTCCTGCCTCCGCTCACGCGGAGAGTGGGCGCGCTAATCGTCCGAGCTCCAGTCCTCGTCGCGGAGATCGAGGTCCCGGATCTTCTGTTGCAGGCTCTGGCGGACCATGCCGATCGCGTCGGCCGTGCGGGAGATGTTCCCGTCGTGGGTCCGCAAGGCGCGGAGCAGATAGGTGCGCTCGAAGCCCTCGACCGCCGATTTCTTGGCGTCCGAGAAGCTCTGGCCGGGCAAGGGCTGCGCGCCATCGAGCGGTGCTACGGCGGGCGCGCCAGGGAGGTTCAGATCCTCGACCTGGATCTCGGGCCCGGAGCTGAGCACCATGGCCTGCTCGATCACGTTCCGCAGCTCGCGCACGTTGCCGGGCCAGGCGTGTCGGGCCAGGGCACCGAGGGCGGCGTCAGAGAGGGGCTTCTGCTCGCGGCCCAGCCGCTCGGCCACCTGCCGTCCGAAGCGCTCGGCCAGCGCTCCGAGGTCCTCGCGCCGCTCTCGCAGGCCGGGGAGCTGGACCTCGACGACCTTCAAGCGATAGTAGAGGTCTTCGCGGAAGCGACCGTCGGCCACGTCCTTTTCGAGGTCCCGGTGGGTGGCGGCCACGACCCGGACATCGACCTCGAGGGGCTGATTGCCGCCGACCCGCTCGAAGGATTGCTCCTGCAGGACCCGGAGCACCTTGGCCTGGGTCTCCGGCGCCATGTCGCCGATCTCGTCCAGGAAGATCGTGCCGCCGTCGGCGGTCTCGAAGCGGCCGGCCCGCCGCGCATCCGCGCCGGTGAAGGCCCCCTTCTCGTGGCCGAACAGCTCGCTCTCGACGAGCTCCGCGCTGATCGCCGCGCAGTTCACCGCGACGAAGGGCCGCCCCTTGCGCGCGCTGTTCTCGTGGATCGCCTGCGCCACCAGCTCCTTGCCGGTCCCGCTCTCGCCGCGGATCAGCACGGTGAGATCGGTCTCTGCGACCTTCTCGATCGTCTCGAACACCTGGCGCATGGCCGGGCCCGAGCCGATCAGGTTGCCCATCCCGTAGTCCTTCTCGACCCGCGCGCGCAGCATGCGGTTCTCGCGGGCCAGGGCGGTGCGCTCGAGGCAGCGCCGCACCACCAGCCGGATCTCGTCGTTGTCGAAGGGCTTCGGCACGTAGTCGTCGGCGCCGGCCTTCATCGCCTCGACCGCGATCTTCTCGTTGCCGTGGGCCGTGATCATGACGACCGGGGTCTCCGGCTGGCGCTCCTTGGACAGGCGCAGCACGTCCATCCCGGAGGCGCCCTCGCCGAGCGCCAGGTCGGTCAGCACGAAGTCGAAGTCCTCGCGCGCAAGCCGCTCGAGGGCCTCCTCGCCCGTGGCCGCCTGCTCGATCTCGAAGCCGGCGCGCTTGAGCAGCCCCGACAGGGCGAGGCGGATCGCGCTTTCGTCTTCGACCAACAGGATGCGGGGTTCGGTCATCAGGTCGCCTCGTCTGCGGGTTCTTCGGAGCCGCTGCTCGCCGCTTGCTGCTTCGGCAGGATCACGACGAAGGTGGCGCCGCCTTCGGGCACGGACTCCGCGTCGATGGTTCCGCCGTGGGCATCGACGATCTTCTTGGTGATCGCCAGACCGAGACCGGTCCCCTCGCCCTTGGAGGTGAAGAAGGGGCTCCAGATCTCGTCGGGGTCGGCCGCCCCGATGCCGGGGCCGTGGTCCCGGACGCGCAGCCAGACGTGGGTCGCGGCCAGGTCCTCGCCGCACTCGACCTCGAGCGCCGGTCGGGAAACGCCGGCCTCGCTCATCGCGTCGAGCGCGTTCGCGACCAGGTTGATGACGACCCTGCGCAGCTTCTCCGGGTCGCCCTCCAGCGCACAGGGCCCCTCCAGGCGGGTCTCCAGGGCGACGCCATCGCGGTCGATCCGGTCGCCGAAGCTGTCGAGGGCCGAGCGGACCACCTCGCGCAGCTCGACGGGCTCGGTCCGGACGCCCTCTTCGCGCGCGAAACGCAGCAGGTGGGAGATGCTGCGCTCCACGCGGCCCAGCTCCTCGAGCGCGACCTCCGCGTACCCGACGTTCTCGCGCGAGCCGGGGTCTTCGCCCATCTGCTGGACGAGGCTCTTGGCCGCCGTGATCGGGTTGCGGATCTCGTGGGCGACACCTGCCGCCAGATGCTCGATGTGCCGCGCGTGCTCACCGAGGGTCCGCTTGCGGTGGACGGCGACCTCGTGGTGGAGCTCGCGGCTCACCTCGCGTTCGATCCAGCGTCGCCGCAGGCCCGGCTCGATGACCTTCTTGATGAAGTCGCCCATCAGGAAGAAGCCGCCGATGAAGAACACCCAGCGGGCCGCGCCCACCGAGAAGAAGGCGACCACCAGGGTCACGACGGCCAGCTGCATGGCGTCCTGCAGCACCTTGGCCTTGTCGCGGCCGCGACGCTCGGCCTC
>JAJDAR010000236.1 GCA_029261775.1 Deltaproteobacteria bacterium
GCTGCCCATGATCTTCACGCCGGCGAGAGGTTGGTCCTTGCCATGGCGCTCGCGCAGCGACATCAAGCCGGGCATCTCGTGCTCGGCCAGGCGGATCTCCTTGCGGCCGAGCTCGGCGAGGGAAAGGTCTGCGACCTTGAAAGCGGGTCGATCGCTCATGAGGGGCTCCTTGGTGGGCGCGGTTCGCGCGGAAAGATGGGGCACGGGCGGGGGGCCCGGCGTCGACGGGACGGGAGGACCGGAGTCTATTCATCCGCTTATGCGGATGCAATGGTGCAAGGCCCGAGAGGTCATGAAAAGACGTCCCCCTGGGGGACAGAGGGTTTCCACGGCTTCCTAGGGGTACGCGAGCCCGACGCGCTCCTCGCTGAGGACCCACAGGCGCCGTGCGAGCTCCGGGTCCCGCGCATGGGCGGCGGGGCTGCGCTCGGCGCAGTCGATGAAGTACCGGCCGCTCGTCCCCTCCACATCCGGGGAGCTGGCCAGATGGATCGAGGTCCGGGCGCCCTGCTCGGGCGACTTCATGAACAAGCCGATCACGCGCTGGAGGCCGTCGAGCAGGGGACCCCCGCCGCGCCCGAGGTTGCTGCGGATCGCGCCGGGGTGGAGCGCATTCGTCGTGATGCGGGTGCCCGCCAGACGTCGCGCCAGCTCGAGGTTGAACAGCAGGTTCGCCGTCTTCGACTGGCCGTACACACGCATCGCGGAGAAGCGCTTCTCGTTGTCGAGATCGTCGAGGTCGAGCCGGCCGAAGCGGTGGGCCTCGGAGGCGACGTTCACGATGCGACCGGCGGGCGCAGCGTGCAGGAGCGGCAGCAGCAGGCCGGTGCCGAGGAAGTAGGCGAGGTGGTTCACCGCGAAGGTCCGCTCGAAACCGTCGGAGGTCGTCTGGCGCCGCACCATCGTGACGCCTGCATTGTTCACGAGGACGTCCAGCGCATCGGTCTGCCGACCGACCTCCTCCGCCATGGCGCGGACGCCGGCGAGCGAAGCGAGGTCCGCCTGGATCAGCTCCACCGGCGCCCGGGCGGCGGCGCGGATCTCGGCCAGCGCCTCGGCGCAGCGCTCCGGTGTGCGGCCCTGCACGAGCAGCCTGGCGCCCCGAGCCGCCAGACCCACGGCCGTCGCGCGGCCGATCCCCGAGCTGGCCCCGGTCACCAGGACCGTCTTGTCTTCGAGATCTCGCGCCGGTGTGGTCATCGTTACTCCATTCGGGTCGCATGGGTGGTGAGGCTGACGAGCAGGACCAGCAGCCCCATCGCGGCGCCGAGCGCCATCAACGCATGGCTCGGCCCGAGGGTGGCGACGGCGTAGCCCGACAAGATCGAACCCAGGGGGGCGGCCCCCAGGAAGCCCAGTTGATTGACGGCCAGCACGCGCGCCCGCTCGGCCTCGGGTGCGCGCTCCTGGAAGAGGGTGCGGCTCATGTTCATGAAGACGGAGCCGCACAGCCCCCAACCGAAGGTCGTCAAGACCAGGCCGGGGAAGGGCAGGCCGGCTCCGCCGATCATCAGGAAGCCCGCGCCGGACGCGAGGGCCAGGGCGAGGGCCCGACCCTTGCGGCGGATCCCCCCGCGGCGGAGGAGGATGATGCTGCCGAGGATCGTGCCGAGGGGGAACATGCCCATCAGGACCGAGAGCTGAGCCACACTGCCGTGGTAGACGTCGCGGATGAGCAGCGGGAACACCACGTGATAGCTGCCCATGAAGAAGAGGCCGACGCCCGCCACCAGCAGCAGCACGGGGCGGAGCTCGGACCGCCAGACGATGCGCAGACCGATGGTCATCTCGTCCAGGGAGAGCTGACTCGGTGGGGCGGCGAGCCGAGCCGGTCGGCGGGGAAGGCGGCGCGTCACCAGGGCTCCCGACGCGAGCATGCAGATCTGGACGACCAGCGCGAAGGGCGTGCCGATCCAGCGCGCCGCGCCCGCGACCCCCATGCCCACGAGTTGGCTCGCGAACTGCGCCGTCGTAACGCGCGTCACGGTGCGCGCGACGTCGTCGCCCGCGACCTGGCGGAGCAGGCTGTCGCGTGCCGGCACGTTGAACGCGCTGCATGCGCCGATCATCACGCCGCATCCCACGAGGACCGGGAGCGACAGCCAGCCGCCCAGCACGGCCGTGAGCAGCAAGCCGATCGGCAGCGCCGAGCCCAGGTGCAGTGCGGTCAGCAGTCGACGGGGCTCGATGCGATCGGCCACCGCGCCCCCGACCAGCAGCAGGGCCAGGTTCGAGAGCAGCACCGACATCTGCGTCAGCCCCGTCGTCTCGGCACTGGCGCCGAGCACGCCGACGACCAGCCAGGGGAAGAGCACCTGCTGCATGCCCCAACCGCCGAACCACGAGGAGGTGACGGCCAGGTAGGCCGGAAGCCCCGTTCTTCCCTCCGCCGCGCGGCTCTCCCGGGTCTCCGGCGGGGCCCCCGAGCGGCCGTTCTGCTGCGCGGGCTCCGCCATCGCGGCATGGTACCGGCCCGCACGGGGGTCGCGTAGAGTCGCCCCCAGGGAGGGGCGCCATGCGCATCGGTCTTCAGGTCCCGAGCTTCACCTGGCCCGAGGGCTCGGAGGCGCTGGCTGGCACGCTGGGCGAGATCGCCCAGATCGCAGACGACGGCGGCTTCGCGAGCCTCTGGGTGATGGACCACTTCTTCCAGATCCCGAACGTCGGCCCCGCCGAGCACGACATGCTCGAGGGCTACGGCGCGTTGCATTTCCTGGCCGGGCTCACCCGGCGCATCCGTCTGGGCACGCTCGTGACCGGCGTGACCTATCGGCATCCCGCCCTCCTGGTCAAGACGCTCACGACCCTCGACGTGCTGTCCAAGGGTCGCGCGACGCTCGGGATCGGGGCCGCCTGGTTCGATCGCGAGCATCGTGGCCTCGGGGTGCCGTTTCCGGCGCTGGGCGAGCGTTTCGAGCGACTCGAAGAGGCGCTGCAGATCGCCGAGCAGATGTGGTCCGACGATGACGGGCCTTTCGACGGGCACCACTACCAGCTGGCGGAGACCCTCTGCGTTCCCCAGCCGCTGCAGCGGCCGCGCCCGCCGATCCTGATCGGAGGCATGGGCGAGCGCAAGACGCTCCGGCTGGTCGCGCTGTACGCCGACGCCTGCAACCTGTTCACCTTCGCCGGTGCGAAGGTCGTGGCACAGAAGCTCGACGTCCTGCGGGCGCACTGTGAGGACGTCGAGCGGGACTTCGACGAGATCGAGCGCACCTCGCTCTCGACGGTGCGCCTCGGCCCGGACCACCTGTCGGTCCCCGACGTCATCGCGCACTTCCGCGAGCTCTCGGAGATCGGCATCCAGCACGCGATCGTGAACGTTCCGAACGTCCATGAGCTCGCGCCGATCGAGACGCTGGCCAAGGAGGTGATCCCCGAGGTAGGCGGCTTCTAGCGGTTCGCCCGTCCCCCAGGCGGTCGCTTCTAGCGGTTCGCCCGTCCGGTGCTCTCGCGCAGCACCTTGGCGGCGCATTGGATCCCCGACGTCACCACGCCGGTCACACCGCCGCCAGGCTGGGTCCAGTGGCCGGCCAGGTAGAGGCCCGCAAGCGGGGTCGCGTGATCCGGCCGACCGGGGCCGACCTGGGCGGGGGACAGCTCGAAGCCGTAGAGCGCTCCGTCCTCGTTGCGGGTGTAGCGCTCGAGGGTGCGCGGCGTGGCGCCTTCCCGGAAGCGCAGTTGGGAGCGCAAACCGGGCAGGCGAGTCTCCGCCGCGTCGATCAAGGACTCGCGGAGCGCTTCCTTCCGCGCCGGCCACGGCCCGGCATCGGCCGAGATCAGCGTGGTCAGGGTCAGCAGCTCCTCTCCCTCGGGCGCGAGCTCGGGGTCGAGGCCGGTCGGCACCGTGGCGGTGAACCAGCTGGGTTCACCGCGGCGGGCGTCCCGAAAGCTCGCCTCGTGATCGGACTGTCCGTAGAAGAAGGTCTCGTGCCCCAGTCCGGTGACGGCCTCGCGCGCCACCGCCAGATAGACGACGCAGGCGGAGACCGAACTGCGCAGGGCCCGCAGGCGCTGGGTGTAGCGCGACGGGAAGTGCTCCCGCCCGACGAGCTCGAAGACGGTCTGCCTGGCGTCGGCATTGGAGATCACGATCGGCGCCGCGATGCGCTGGCCGTTCTCGAGCACGACGCCCGCGGCCGATCCCCCGTCGACCGCGATCCGGCGCACCGGGCTGCGCAGCAGGATCTCACCGCCGTGGGTCTCGACGGCCTGTGCGAGCGCAGCGGCTAGCCGCTGGAAGCTCCCGCGGCAATAGATCGCGCCGCCCTCGAGGTAGGAGAGCAGCATGGTGGCCCAGTAGAGGAAGGAAAGGCGACGCGGCGGCAGGCCGAGATAGGGCCACAGCGAGGTGAGCGCGGCGCGGGCCAGCGGATCGCGCACTCGGGGGTCGAGGACGTCGGCCACCGTGGCGCGCCGGTGGCGCAGCAGCGCCGGAAAGCGCTCGGGGGTTCGCAGGATGTCGGTGGGTGTCGCGAGCTCGTGGGTCTGGCCCGTCTCCCGGGCGATGTCCGCGCACTCCGTCAGGAACTCGCGGATGCCCTTGTCCTCTGCGGGAAAGGCCTCGGCGTGGACGTCTGCGAACGCATCCAACCCCGAAGGAGCACGGAGGGAGAGGCCCGGCAGCTCGCAGGTGTAGAGCGGGTCCACCGGGAGCAGGCTGCAGAGGTCGGAGACGTCGAGATCGGCGAGCAGCTCCTCGATCACCCGTCGGCCGACGAGGTGGACCGCGCTGTCGAACAGATGCCTGCCGCGGCGGAAGGCATGGGCGTAGCCGCCGACCCGGTCGTGGCGCTCCACCACCAGTACCCGCCGTCCGGCTTGGGCGAGCTTGGCAGCGGCGGTGAGACCTCCGAGCCCGCTCCCCACGACGATGGCGTCGTAGCGCTCGCGGCGTGCCTCGGGGTGGAAGCGCATGACGGCTAGCGGACTTCGAGCTCTTTCGGATCGTTGCCCGCGAGCCCGTACCGGCACATGAAGTCGACGAGCCCCAGGCTGTAGGGGTTCGTGGTGCCCTCGCCCGTGAAGATGCGCGGCATGTGCCGCCGGAAGTGGAAGTCCATCATCCGACCTGGGAGGGTCTGTCGCACGTACTCTCCGACCCGGAACATCGTCAGCAAGCGACCGTCGTAGTAGTACCCGATCACCTGCTGCCAGACCCTCAGATTGCGCAGCACGAACTTCTCGTAGCGGCGGAAGGCCTGGTCGGTTCCCGCGGTGATCGCAGAGGCCAGGGCCTCCGCGCTCTGCATGCCGATCAGCATCCCGCTGGAGAAGACCGGGTCCACGAAGCCGAAGGCGTCGCCGACGAGCGACCAGTTGGGCCCGACGCCCTGCTCGGTCCGCAGCTGGTAGTTGGTGTATCGCATGACCGGGGTGATGCGCTTGCTCTCCTTCGACCACTCCCGGGTCACGCCATCCTGCTCGAGGAAGCGGTCGAACTGCTCCTCCGCGCTGTTGCCGAAGCGCCGCAGGAACTCGGCGCCGACCACCAGCCCTACCGAGACCCGATCGCGGAGCGGGATCCGCCAGCTCCATCCGTGCTCGAGCCGGTCGGTGTGGACGTTTCCCTCGGTCTCCATCGGAACGCCCTCCATGTGAGCGTGGAGGGCCGCGTCCTTGCGGGCTCCCTCGATGGTGGGGAGGTCGAGGAAGCGCGCGACCAGCCGGGCTCGCCCGGTGGCATCGACGATCCAGTCGGGCTCGCCGCCGAGGATGGGACGCACCGCCGCGAGGCTGGCCTCGTCGAGCCGGAGGCTCCGGCCATCCGCCGATTCGAGGCCCACCGAGTGCTCGATCGGCTGCGCGCCGGCGCGGACGGCGGCCTGCAGGAGGGTGTCGTCGAAGCGGTCCCGCGGCACGTTGTACGAGTAGGTCGTGCGGGCCGACGGCACCTCGTGGAACTTGAAGCTCATGCCGTCGTTCAAGCTGAAGATGAAGGTCGCGCCACCCTTGAATCGACTGTAGGAGGCGACCTCCTCCTCGACGCCG
>JAJDAR010000237.1 GCA_029261775.1 Deltaproteobacteria bacterium
GCGTGAAGATCACCGAGGTCGATGCGCTGAAGGCGGCCGGCGTGGACCTGACCGCCGTGATGCGCACCCTGATCGAGAGCTTCGCCGAGATGATGCTCGTCGAGGGCTTCTTCCACGGCGATCCCCACCCGGGCAACCTGCTGGTCGAGCCCGAGACCGGGCGCCTGATCCTGCTGGATTTCGGGCTCACCAAGGAGCTTCCCGCGCGCTTTCGCGAACAGGTGCTGGTCTTCGCGGCGGCGCTCCTCCAGGGCGACGAGCAGGCGATGGGTCGGGCGCTGATCGATCTGGGCTTCGAGACCCGGGATGGTCGGGACGAGAGCCTGCACGACATCGCAGCGCTGATGCTCGGCGTGGCGAAGGAGGTGCGCCGCGAGGGCCGCGTGGACCCCGAGACGATGGCCCGGCTGCGAGAAGAGGTGCCGGAGCGCGTGCGCGAGAATCCGATCGTGCGCATCCCCCACCACCTCGTGCTGGTCGGGCGGGTGCTCGCGCTGCTGACCGGATTGAACGCCTCGCTCGGCGCCGAGGTCAACTTCCTCGAAACCCTCATGCCCTACGCGCTCGGCATGCCTCGGGATCGACAGGCCGGGTCGTGACCCCCCGGACGCGGTCGCGACGCCCGCGCAAGCGGGTGACCGGCTCTTGAGGACGCTCCAGCTCGGGGTGGCACTCGGCGCAGGGGCCGACGCAGCGGCGTGGCAGCGGGTCCTGCATCTCGCCGTGCGCGCCGACGAGATGGGGCTCCACTCGGTCTGGCTCCCGGAGCACCATTTCCACCCGACGGCGACACCCTCGCCCCTGATCGCGCTGTCCGCCTTCGCGGCGCGCACCCGGCGCATCCGCCTGGCCACCACCTCGCTGCTGCTGCCGGTGCAGCACCCGCTGCACGTCGCCGCACAGGTCGCCCTGCTCGATCAGCTCTCCGGGGGGCGGGTGCTGCTGGGTCTCGGTCGCGGCTTCCGCCCTCCGCTCTTCGAAGCCTTCGGCGTGGTCGCCCGAACCAAGCGCGACCGCTTCGACGAGTCCCTCGCCACCCTGCTCGCCGCGTGGAGCGGTGTCCCCTTCGCCCTCGATGGCCCCCACTTCGGCGTGCCGGACGGCGGCGACTTCCGGCTCGAGCTGCGACCGGCCCAGCACCCGCATCCGCCGTTGGTGGTGGCGGCCTTCGGCCCGAAGGGCCTGGCCCAGGCGGCACGCCACGGCTTGCCCTATCTCGCGTCTCCGATGGAGACGCTCGAGATCCTGTCCGAGAACTACGGGATCTGGCGCGAGGCGCTCGAGCGCCCTCTCGATCCGAGGGCCCCCGAGGTGCCGGTGATGCGCACGGCCTTTCTCGCCGCGGACGATGCTGCCGCCGCCGGGGTGCGCGAAGCCCTGGAGCGCGAGACCCGCCCCTTGGCACGCGGCCCGACACCCCGGGCCCTCGCCCGCGCCGCGGAGGGCCGGCTCGAAGACCGCACGATCGTCGGGACCCGGAACCAGGTCGCGGACCGGATCGCGGCCTACCGGGAGCGCCTCGGCATGGACCTCCTGGTCGTACGCACCGAGGTCCCCGGCGCCAGCGAGGCGCAGCGGGAGGCATCCCTCGAAGCGCTCGCCGAGCTGGTCGGCGCGGCGGCGACGGAGGAGGAGCGGATCACTCGGAGTCGGGCACCGAGCGGGTGAACGAGACGAACGCCATGGCGGGCCGTTTGGAGGCGTCGCGCATGGCGAACTGCATCGAGTCGAGGGTCCAGCCGGCCCGGGTCCACTCGTTCAGGATCTCCTCCAGGCTCTCCGCCGTGACGTCGCTGGTCTCGACGACCTTGTACTCGAGGCTCACTGCCTTGAGCCTTCCCCGGCGATGCGTTTCGCGACGTCCATCGCGGCGTAGGTGAGGATCAGATCCGCCCCCGCGCGCTTGATGGCCAGCAGCGCCTCGTCCATGGCGCGCTCGCCGTCGATCCAACCGCGCTCGGCGGCGGCGTGGATCATCGCGTACTCGCCACTCACGTGATACGCGGCCAACGGCACGTCGAACTCCCGCGCCGCATCGCTGAGCACGTCGAGGTACGGCAGTGCGGGCTTCACCATCAACGCGTCCGCGCCCTCCTCGAGATCCAGCCGCATCTCGCGCAGCGCTTCGCGGCGGTTCGGCGGGTCCATCTGGTACGCCCGCCGATCCCCGAAGGCAGGCGTGCTCTCCGCCGCGTCCCGGAAGGGCCCGTAGTAGGCGCTCGCGAACTTCGCCGCGTAGGCGAGGATCGCGACGTCCTCGAAGCCGCTCTCGTCGAGGCGGGTCCGGATGGCGCCGACCCGGCCGTCCATCATGTCGGAGGGTGCGACCACATCCGCTCCCGCGCGTGCATGCGAGAGGGCAGTCTCGGCCAGCCGGGCGACGGAGGGATCGTTCTCGACGACCTCGTCCCGGACCAGGCCACAGTGGCCATGATCGGTGTACTCGCAGAGGCAGACGTCGGTGATCACCACCAGATCCGGCGCCTCGCGCTTGAGCGCCTCGACCGCGCGCTGCGTGATGCCGTCGGCCGCATCGGCGCCCGAGCCCCGGGCGTCCTTGTGCGTCGGCACGCCGAAGAGGATGACGGCCGGGACCCCCAGATCCTGGGCCTCCTTGCACTCGAGCACGAGCTGGTCGACCGAGTGCCGATGCACGCCGGGCATGGAGGAAACAGGATCGCGGACGCCCTTCCCCTCCACGACGAAGAGGGGCAGGACCAGGTCGTCGCGCGTGACTCGCGTCTCCCGGACCATCGCACGGAGCGCGGCGCTGCGACGGAAACGCCGCTGTCGCGTCTGCGGAAAGCTCATCGATCCCCTCCCGATCCGCCCCAGCTCGCGCACAGGGCTTCGATACACGCATCGATCGACGCCGAGCCGGGCTGAAGGTCCGGCTCGATGGCGACCTCGCGCAGAGCTTCGGTGGTCGCCGGCCCGAGCGCCACGGTCCGGACACCGGGGGCACGTGCCGGCGCTCGGCCCACGCCCTGGACCAGGCTGCGGACCGCCGACGGGCTGGCGAAGATCGCCGCGTCCACGCCTCCGGTGGACAGCGCGGTGCGGACCGCCTCGGCGTCGAAGCTGCGGGGCACGGTGCGATGGACCGGCACCACGTCGACCCGGGCGCCGGCGCCGCGCAGCGTGCTCGCGAGCAGATCCCGCCCGCCCTCCGCCTGCGGCAGCAGGTAACGTCGCCCGCCGAGATCGCCCGCCGAGAGCAGCCGCTCGGCCAGCGCCACCGCATCGAAGCCCTCGAGAGGCAGCTCTCCGATCGCGAAGCCCACCTCGCGCGCGGCCCGGGCCGTCGCCGGCCCGACACAGTGGGCGGTGGCGGCCAGCCGACGCGGATCGAAGCCCCGCTCGCGCGCACGCGCGGCGAGCTGCCGCGCGGCATTCGCGCTGGTCAGAAGCAGCTCGTCGATCTCGTTCCAGGCAGCGAATACCGCGTCGAGTTCGGGTGAGGCCACGATGGGCTCGATCTCGATCATCGGCACCAGCCAGGGCTCGGCGCCGGCCTCCCGCAGGGCGCCCGCCCAGGCCTGCCCGCCGGCCGCGGGTCGGGTCACGAGGATGCGGCGCCCGAACAGCGGCAGCCGATCCCACGCGCCCAGCTCTTCGCGCAGCCTCACCACGTGCCCCACCACGATGACGCCGGGAGCGACGAGGCCGGCCTCGGTCACGGCGTCGGCGAGCCCGGACAGCGGTGCGACGACCACGCGCTGGCTCGGCAGGGTGCCGTCCATGATCGCCGCGGCCGGGGTGTCCGGCGAGCGCCCACCGTCGAGCAGCCGGGCGACCAGGTCCTTCAGGTTCCGCATCCCCATCAGGATCACCAGGGTGTCGGCCGAGGTGGCGAGCCCGGCCCAGCGGATGGCTTCGCGCACCTGGGTCGGATCCTTGTGGCCCGTCACGACGGCGAAGGACGCGGCGTGGCGCCGGTCGGTCAGGGGAATGCCCGCAAGGGCCGGGACCGCGAGCGCGCTGCTCACCCCGGGCACCACGTCGCACGGGATCCCGGCCTCGCGGCACGCGCTCGCCTCCTCGCCGCCGCGACCGAACACGAAGGGGTCTCCGCCCTTCAGTCGCACGACCCGCTTGCCCGCTCGGGCCCGATCGATCAGCAACGCCTGGATGTCCGCCTGGGTGCGGGTCGGCGCGTCGTGGCCGCGCTTGCCGACGTCGATGCGCTCGGCTGCCTCGGGCGCGAGCGAGAGGAGCTCCCGGGAGGCCAGCGAGTCGTAGACGACGACGTCCGCGCTCTCGAGCAGGCGCGCCGCGCGGAGCGTCAGCAGATCCGGCGCGCCGGGTCCCGCGCCGACCAGGAAGACCCGGCCGCCGGAGCTCACGCCCCGGCCGCCGCCCGGGCCGCGGCGATCAGCGCCTCCGCACCCCGGCCGAGCACCTCGAGGGCGGCACCCCGGCCGAGGGCCTCGGCTTCGCCCGGCGAGCCGCTCGCATCGGCCGAGACCTCGCGCCTTCCGTCGTGGGCGAGCACGCGCCCGCGCAGCCGCAGACGCCCGTCGCTGCCGATCTCGGCGAGCGCCCCGATCGGGGCGTGGCAGTCCCCGGACAACGCCGCGACGAAGGCGCGCTCCGCCGTGAACGCCCGCCGGGTCGGCCCATGGTCGAGCACACCGAGTGCGGCCTCCAGGGCGTCGCCCTTTCGCGTCTCGATGGCCAGCGTGCCCTGTCCGGCGCTCGGTAGCATCAGACGTGGATCGATGCGCTCGTGGATGCGGACCGAGAGGTCCAGTCGATCGAGCCCCGCGCAAGCCAGGATCACCGCGTCGAGATCGTCGCTCTCGAGCTTGCGCATCCGCGTATCGACGTTTCCGCGAATCGGCACGGGGACGAGGTCCGGGCGGTAGGCGAGCAGCTGGCTCGCGCGACGCACACTGCCGGTCCCGATGCGCGCGCCCTGAGGGAGGTCTGCCAGGCAGCTTCCGCGCTCGCCGCCGGAGCGCGCGATCAGTGCGTCGCGTGGATCGGCCCGAAGCGGGCAGGCCGCGATGACCAGGCCCGGGGCCAGCTCGGGGGGCAGATCCTTGGCGCTGTGGATCGCCACGTCGGCCGCGCCCTCGAGCAGGGCCTGCTCGATCTCCTTCACGAAGAGCCCCTTGCCGCCGATCTTGGCAAGGGAGCGGTCCTGGATGCGGTCCCCTTCGGTCCGGATCGTGACGAGGTCGGTCTCGCAGCCGAGCGCCGCCTCGATCTTCGCCGCCATCTGACCCGACTGGGCCAGGGCGAGCTCGCTACCGCGCGTCGCGATCCGGACCCGCATCAAACCTTCTCCCAGGCACTGGCGCGCATCAGGACTTCTCCTCATCCGGATCCGTGGACCCGGCCCCGGGAGCCTCGGGGTCGTCCAGGGCAAAAAGCACCCGCGCCGCCTCGAGGTGGGCGAGGCCTTCCTCCGTGTCGACTTCCTGGCGGAGGCGCGAGAGGGGCGCGTGAAGCAGCTTGTTCACGATCGCACGCGTCAACGCGTCGATGCTCTCCCGCTCCGGCTCGGGCAGGGAGAGACCCGCCAGGCCCCGCGCGACCTCGGCGCTGCGGATCGCCTCGGCCCGGGCCCGCAAGGTGCGGATGGTCGGCACCGCGCGCAGCGCCGTCAGCCATCCCTCGAAGCGCTGCACCTCCTCGAGCACGATCGCCTCGGCGCGATCCACGTCGCGGCGTCGCTCGAGGGCGTTGGCCTCGGCCCGATCCGACAGGTCGTCGAGGTCGTACAGGTAGACGGACTCGAGCTCTTCGGTGTCGGGCGCGACGTTGCGGGGCACGCCGATGTCGATCACGAAGAGCGGGCGGTGCCGCCGCTCGCGCAGGGCCGCAGCGACGCTCGCGCGGTCGAGAATCGGGCGGTCGCCACCGATGCAGGTGAGCACCATGTCCGAGTCTTCCAGCAGCGTCGGCAGCTCGTCGAGCCCGTGCGCGCTGGCGCCGACGCGCGAGGCGAGCGCTGCGGCGCGCGCGGGTGTGCGGTTGGCGATGCGTACGTGGCCCAGCCCCCCGTCGCGCAGGCGGTCGAGGGCCAGCTCGATCATCTCCCCCGCTCCGATCAGCAGCGCGGTCTTGTCCTCGAGGCTCTCGAAGATCTCGCGGGCCAGATCGACGGCGACACGCGCCACCGACACCGGTCGCTCGGCGATGCGCGTCTCGTTGCGCACGCGTTTCGCCGTCGCGAAGGCCCGCTGGAAGAGCCGGCTCAGGATCGGGCCGCAGGACCCGCAGGCGACCGCGTCGCGGTAGGCATCCTTCACCTGCCCGAGGATCTGCGGCTCGCCCACCACCATCGAGTCCACCGAGCAGGCCACGCGGAAGATGTGACGCACGGCCCGCGAGTCACTCAGGTCGTAGAGCGCCGCATCGAGCTCCTCGGGCGCGGGACGCTCCGACTGGTTGGGCAGATCGCGCTCGACGAAGGAGCGCAGGCGCACACGGGCCGCATCGGGCGCGCGGGTCAGGACGAGGATCTCGACCCGATTGCAGGTCGAGACGATCACGCACTCCTCGATGTCCGGACTGGCGGCGAGCTTCTCGAGGGCGGGGCGCAGATCGGCGACGGCGTAGCGCTCGCGCAGATCGAGGGGTGCGGTCCGATGGCTCATGCCGAGCAGCAGGAGGTTCATCGGCCCACCTCGGCCCGGCTCGTCCGGTTGCCCCCGCGCGACGTCATCGCATGGCTCCGATGCCCACCACCGCCAGCGAGAGGAAGGCGAAGCCGGCGGCCGAGACCACCGCCGAGGCACGCGCGCCGACGTCCAGGCCGAAGCGCGCGTAGGTGGCCGCGGCGTAGACCGCCCAGGCGATGAGCGTGGCATTCGCGTGGATGCCGCCCGCCCAGAAGAGGCCCTGCGTGGCCCGCACCCACAGCACGCCGGTGACGACCCCGAGCGTGAGGAGCAGGAAGCCGAGACCGAGCGCGATGGTGTTGACCCGGTCGAGGGTCTCGAGCGCGGGCAGTCCCGCGCCGACGCGACTGCGCTTCGTCTTGATGCCACGGTGATGGAGCACGTAGAGCAGCCCTGCGGCGCCGGCGACTCCGAGGGTCGCGAGGCCGCAGCTGGCGAGCAGCACGTGCAGGTGGGACCAGAGCGGATGCAGGGGCTCGACGGCGGCCTTGGGGTCCTGCAGCGAGAGCCAACCGAAGACCGTGCCGAGGAATGCCGCCGGCGCCACCGCCAGGGCCAGCCCCTCCCCGCGCACGCGGATCAGCAGCAGCAGGTAGACGAGCACGCCGATCCAGCTGGCCAGCGAGATGGCGAGCGGGAGCGAGTTCATCGCCGGCGTCGGCGTGAGGGTGTGCAGCTGCCAGAACGCCGCGGTATGCAACAGGACGCCGATCCCCAGCGCGAAGGCGGCACCGCGTGAGAGCTCGGGCCGGCGCACCGTGACGGCCAGAACCGCCGCGATGGCTGCGAGCAGGTAGGCCGCCGAGGCCAGCTGGTGGAGGAGCAGACCCATGGCTCACGTCCGCGCGCGCATGCGCTCCATCTGGGCGGCCACCTTGGCCGCATCGTTCACCATCTCGAAGACCCGATAGGCGGGCTCGCCGAAGAGCACGAAGCGGATCTCCTCGACC
>JAJDAR010000238.1 GCA_029261775.1 Deltaproteobacteria bacterium
CCGAGTTCGTCGGCGACCCGCTTTCCGCCGTCCTTGCCGAAGATGTAGTACTTGCGATCCGGCAGATCGGGCGGCACGAAATAGGCCATGTTCTCGACGATGCCGAGTACGGGCACGTCCACCTTCTCGAACATCTTGAGCCCCTTGCGGGCATCGATCACGGACAGATCGTTGGCCGTCGTGACGATCACCGCGCCCGAGATCGGCGCCTGCTGCGTCAGGGTCAGGGCCGCATCGCCGGTACCGGGCGGCAGGTCGATCACCAGGTAGTCGAGCTCGCCCCAATCCACGTCCACCAGGAACTGGCGGATCAGCCCGTGCACCATGGGTCCGCGCCAGATGATCGGCGAGTCGTCGGTGACGAAGAAGCCCATCGACATCAGGCGGAGGCCATGGGCTTCCAGGGGGACGATCTTGTTCGCGTCTCCCTCCTTCTTCGTCTCCGGGCGGCGGTTCACTCCGGACAGCAACGGGAGGGAGGGGCCATAGACGTCCGCGTCCATGAGCCCGACCGAAGCGCCGCTCGCGCGCAGGGCCAACGCCAGGTTGATGGCCGTGGTGCTCTTGCCGACCCCACCCTTGCCCGAGGCGACGGCGATGGTGTTGCGAACGCCCGGCAGCACGTCGCCGCCCTTGGCGGCCGGACCGCGGCTGCCGCGCGTGTTCGCGGTCATCGTGACTTCGACCTCGTCGACTCCCGGAATCGCACCCACGCGCTGCTGAGCCTGGCGTTGGAATTCGTCCTTCACCGGGCAGGCCGGGGTCGTAAGCTCGATGCGGAAGGCCACGTGGCCGCCGTCGATGCGCACGTCCTGGACGAAGCCCAGATCGACGATGCTCTTGCCGAAGTCCGGGTCGATGATGGGGCGCAGCGCCTCGAGCACGTCGCCTTCCTTGATCGTGGTCATGAGATCTCCGCGTTTCGGGGCTCGTCGATCGCGAGCCACCGGATCATCTCCGGCTCGCTGCGCCGGAGGTCGTCGAGGGTGATGCCCACGAGCACCCGGCGGATCGCCCCGTCGACCCGCCGCCAGAGCGCGCGCAACGCGCAGTCCGTGCCGCGTACGCAGTCCTTCTGCAGGCCCGGGTGGCATTCGCAGAACCGTTCCGGAAACAGCGAGCCGCCGAGCACCTCGATCGCATCCCAGACCGTGATCTCACCGGCGGGACGGGTGAGCCGATAGCCGCCTGCCGCGCCCCGGGTGCTCGTCACGAGCCCGCCGCGGCGCAGCTCGCGCAGCAGCTTGGCGGCGTAGTCCGGAGAAAGGCCCTCGGCCCGCGCGATCTCCTGGATCGTCAGCGGTCCGTCGCCGTCGTGCCGCGAGAGCCTCGTCAGGCACCGCAGCCCGTACTCCTCCTGGGCCAGCAGCTGCATGGGGCGCACAACCTCGGGAATCTGGACGTTCGTGTCAAGATTCGACTCGCCTTGCCTGGATCGCGGCGGTCCGCGAGAGTGCGCCCGCTCGTGGGGGGGGATCCGGCAGGACGCCTCTCGGAGCTCGTGGGGGAGGATCCGGCAGGACGCCTCTCGGAGGAGGATCTGCCGTGGACGCATGGAACGACTCCTGGTTCTGGATCGTGTTCGGAACCCTGGGCCAGGCGATGTTCTTCGCCCGGTTCCTGCTCCAGTGGATCGCCTCGGAGCGCGCGGGGCGCAGCTACGTGCCCGTGGCGTTCTGGTACCTGAGCCTGGTCGGGGCCGGCATGATGGCGGTCTACGCAGTCCACCGGGAGGAGCCGATCTTCCTGATCGGCCAGGCCGTGGGCTGGGTCGTCTACGCCCGCAACCTCGTGCTGCTGCGCCGCCAGGGCGGCGGGGCGACGCCCTCCTCGGCCGGCCTCGCGCCCCCGTCAAACGGTTCCGGGCCCGCACCTGGCGCGGGCGTCTGATCGCGGCACCCTTGGGGTTCACGGCCCGTTCATCGCGCCCCCCGAGACTCTCCGCGACGCCGTGCGTCCGCGATCGGGGGCGCCCCCCGCGCGGCAGGAAGGCAGGAGCATGATCCGGATCCTCTACGTCGAGGATGACCCCACCGCCCGCGAGTACATCCAGAAGGGTCTGGCGGAGCGCGGCTACCGGGTGGAGGCAGCGGCGGACGGCAAGGAAGGGATGGACAAGGCGCTGAACGGCCCCTTCGACCTGATGATCCTCGACGTCATGCTCCCCGATTCCTCCGGCTTCGACATCCTCCGGGCCGTCCGCGAGCGCTCGATCGACACCCCGGTGCTCTTCCTCTCGGCTCGCGGTGAGGTCAGCGACCGGATCGAGGGCCTGAACCTCGGCGCCGACGACTACCTGGTGAAGCCCTTCGCCTTCGCAGAGCTGCTGGCGCGCATCCAGGCGGTCGCCCGGCGCTCGCTTGCGGAGCCCGACGACGGACAGCTTCGCGAGTCGGATCTGGTGCTCGACCTGCGGCGCCACGCGGTCGAGCGGGGCGGGACCGCGATCGAGCTCACACCGAAGGAGTTCTCGCTGCTGGAGTACCTGCTGCGCCACCGAGGCCAGGCCGTCTCCCGCGCGATGATCACCGAGCGCGTGTGGGGCTACGGCTTCGACAGCTACTCGAACCTGATCGACGTGCACATCAACCACCTGCGCAAGAAGCTCGATCACGGGTTCGAGCCCAAGCTGATCCACACGGTGAAGGGGGTCGGCTACGTGCTCGAGGATCGAAACGCGGCGGGCGCTTGAGACGCCCGGCTCCGATCGGAAGGCCTTCGTGAGGCGGCGACTCTCGATCGGCGCGCAGTGGACGCTTCGCTACACCCTCGCGCTGCTGGTGACGGTGTCCGTCTTCGCGACCTTCACCTACACCGAGATCGCGCGGCGCACCGAGCGAGACGCCCAGCTCGTGCTCGAGCTGCTGCTGGCCGAGGTCGCCGACCAGGCGCGCCTGGCCGGGGAGGATCTCCCCTCGCTGGTGGCTCTCGTCGAGCAGGACCTGGCGAGCGCCGACAACGATCTCAAGCTCGGCTTCGCCATCCACGACGCGGAGGGGATCCTGGTCTTCGCGCGGGGCTCCCTCGAACGCCATCCCACCCCGTTGCGCACGGGGCCGGGCGAGGGACCCTTCATCGAGGAAGTCGATTTCGGCGACAGCTATCCCTATCTGCTGATGGCCGTGCCGGCGGGAGGCGCCCACGTCCAGGGGGCCCTCTACATGCGGCCCTTCGTGCGCAACGCCCGGGAGGTCCGGGACATCTACCTCTACTCGATGCCGGTGCTGCTGCTCTTCACGGCTGCGCTCGGCTACGCCCTGGCGCGCGGGAGCCTGCGCCCCCTGTCCGAGATGAACCGGACGGCCCGGCGCATCTCGGGCACCCACCTCGACGAGCGGATTCCGACCACCGGGTCCGGGGACGAGCTCGACGAGCTGGCGGAGACGCTGAACGAGATGATCACCCGCATCTCCCGGAGCGTGGAGCGCATGCGTCGCTTCTCCGGCAATGCGGCCCACGAGCTGCGCACACCCCTCAATGCGCTGCGCAGCCGCCTCGAGGTCACCCTCGGCCAGCCGAGGGACCCCGAGGAGATCCGCAAGGCGCTGGTCGAGACCGCCGAGGAGGTGCGAGGCTTCTCGAACGTCGTGCACTCGATGATGCGACTCGCGCAATCCGAGGCCGGGCTCTCGCCGGAGCAGACGACACCAGTGGATCTGTGCGCCCTGCTCCGGGAGGTGGTCGACTTCTTCGAGCCGCTGGCGGAGGAGGCCGCGGTCACGCTGGACGTCGCGTTGGGCGAGCCGGTCGTGATTCCGGGCGATGCCGCCTGGCTTCACGAGCTGTTTGCGAACCTGCTCGACAACGCGATCAAGTACAGCTCCGCGGGCGGCCGTGTCCGCGTGGAGCTCGAGCAGCACGAGGGCTCGCTGGTCGCCCACGTCGCCGACGATGGCATCGGAATCGCCGAGGACGACCTGCCCCGCATCTTCCAGCCCTTCCACCGGGTGGGCAATCGCAGCGAGGCGCCGGGAGTCGGCCTCGGCCTGCCGATCGCCCGCGAGATCGCCCGTGCCCATGGGGGCGAGCTGCTCGTCGAAAGCGAGCTGGGCAAGGGCACGCGCTTCTCGGTGCGGCTCCCCTTCGAGGCCTGAGCGCCCCTTCGGGTGGCTTCAGGCGGGCGCGGACGCCGCCTGCCGCAGGATGGCCAGGTAGCCGTCACGCTCGACGCAGGCCCGCTCGAGCACGCCCCGCTCCTCGAGCAGCCGGTGCATGCGGGGCAGGTTGTAGTGGGGAACGGTCATCAGAAGGTGGTGCTCGAGGTGGAAGTTGACCCGGTTGGGACAGAGCAGCAGTCGCTCCCACCAGCGGGCGCGCGTCGTCCGGGTGTTGCCCAGCGGATCTTCGGCGTCGGGGGTGAGCGCGTGCTCGGCGATCGAGCGGATGCGTGTGACCAGGGTGTTGGTCGTCACGAAGGCGCCGACCCAGAGCAGGTAGAGCCAGGGATGGCCCAGCGCGGTGAGCCCCGCGAGCAGCACTCCGTTGGTCACGAGGAAGCCGATCGCCATCCGGCGGCCGTCGGGCTCCTGCCAGCGGCCGAAGCTGCGGCGGAAGGACGCGCGCACGAACTTGCGTCCCGTCTGGCCGGACAGGTCGCGCCAGATCTTGCGCCGAAGGCTCGCGCCCGTGATGGGAAAGGGGGCGATCAGCCCGATATCGGGGTCCTCGGCCGAACCGGTCCTGGCGTGGTGCTGCAGGTGGTAGGCTCGATACCCGTCGCAGTCGGTCCACAGAGGATACGCCGCGAGCCACTGTCCGACGAAGTCGTTGACCCGTCGGCTCCGGAACAGGCTGCGATGTGCCGCCTCGTGCATCAGCACCGCCAGGCCCAGCTGGCGGGCGCCGATCACGAACAGGGCGACCACGATCGAGACCGGATGCGGCCACACGGCCACCCAGCCCATGGCTGCGAAGATCAGGCCCCAGTCCAGAAGCACGCTTCCCCACGAGCGCAGGTCGTTCATGGCGAGCAGCTCGCGGATCTCGTCGCGAGACAGGGCCCTCTGCCAGGCTTCGGGCATCTCCTCGCGGCGGGAGGCGTCGGTCGCAGGCGCGTCCGGCAGGCCGGCGGCGCCGTTCCCGACGGGCGTCGTCGGTTGCGAAGTCGTCATTGCAGCTCTCCGTGGGCCATGGGCAGGGCGGCTCCGCCGTCGGTGTGGACCGGGGCGCGGGCCGTGGGCGCGCCGTGACTCTCCATGAAGCCCGCCCACGCGCGGCGGCCCACACGGTCGTAGCGGCGCATGGCACGGACCAGCCGGCGTCGCTCGTCGACGTCCACGAGAGGCGCCGGCAGCAGCGGGTCGAGGACCAGCAGCCGGATCATCTCGCCTCCCAGCCGGAACGACTCGACCATCGCCTCTCCCTCGGCGAGGGTTTCGAGTCGCGCTTCGCTCCGGAGCAGGGACTCGACCCCGCGGTCGTAGGCGGCCTCCAGGGCGGGGACGTCCCAGAGCCCGCGGGCGCGGGCCTCCCGCGCCGGGTCCAGACCGTCGGCGCGAAGCACCAATGCCCCGGGGTCGAGACCCAGGCCCAGCAGGGAAGGGCGAAGCGCCTTGGCGCCGCCCTTCAGGTTGTCGGGTCGCACGAAGAAGCCGGGCTCGAGTTCGGCCAGCCCCATCCAGCGCAGGGCGCGTTCTTCCGCTCGCCGTCGGGCGCCCCGCGGCGCGGGGGAGGACCGGTGGACCGCCAGCCAGGCCCCGGACCACCGTCGGGTGCGTTCCTCGAGACGTCGCCAGCTTCGCACCTCCCGATCGATCGGTGCGGCCGCGGAGCCGAGCCGGTACAGCCCGCGCTCGTCCCGCTCGATGCGGCCGGCCGCGAGCAGCCGGGTGACGGCCACGCGCAGGCTGCCCTCGGCCAGACCCAAGAGCTCCCCCGCAGCCACCAGGGCGGCGATCGGCAGGCTCCGCCCCGAGAGGGTCGAGAGCAGGTCGAGGGTGAGGCTCTTGGCGGTCGGCTGCCGCATCTCGGGATATTACACTGCGGTGCCGAATACGCAAGGTTTAGTAATGTCGTGCACCTGCGGGTGCCGCTAGACTGCCGGTCCACGCCAGGAGGACCCACCGTGAGCGAGCTGCTCGTCGATCGGATCGGACACATCGCGAAGATCACCCTGAACCGTCCGGACCGCATGAACGCGATCAGCACGGGCATGCTGGCCGCCTTCTCGGAGGCGATCGTCGAGGCGGACCGCGACCGCGACGTCCGCGCGATCGTCATCACCGGAGCGGGTCGCGGCTTCTGCGCGGGGCTCGACCTGAAGGACCAGAGCTCGGGCCAGGGGCTCGGGGTCGGTGGGGCCCCGACCAAGTTCGACCTGCGCGATGCCCCGCCGATGGTCCTGCATCAGGCGGACACGCCGACCCTCTGCGCGCTGAACGGGGGCGCCGCGGGCTACGGCCTGGATCTCGCGTTGGGCTGCGACATCCGCATCGCTGCCGACGGCGCGAAGCTGTCGGCCGCGTTCACCAAGCGGGGCGTGTTGCCCGAGAGCGGAGGGACCTGGCTGCTCCCCCGCCTGCTCGGGTGGGCCAAGGCCTCGGAGCTGGCCTTCACGGGTCGCACGCTGACCGCGGAGCAGGCCCTCGAGCTGGGGCTCGTCAACCGGGTCGTGCCGACGGACCTCGTCTTGAAGGAGACGATGGCGATGGCGGAGGAGATCGCCGGGAACGCACCCCTCGCCGTGCAGGCCACCAAGCGCATGATGCGCCTGGCCATGGACGAGACCTTCGAGGCGAACGTCCACCATGTCTTCCTCCAGCTGCTCCCTCTCGTCCGCAGCAAGGACTTCCAGGAGGGCATGAACTCCTTCCTCGAGAAGCGCCCCCCGAAGTTCGAAGGCCGCTAGGCGCGGGACTCCGACGATGGGGGGGTGGGCAGCCGTCGGGCGCCTCGCGTTCGCGGCCCTCGTGGCGGCCTCGGCGGCGGCGATCTGGATCCAGGATCGGACCGGGGCGTTGCCGCTCGGCCTGTTCAACGCAGGGAGGGAGACCTACGACCTGCTGTCCTGGGTCGCCCTCGCGTGCGCCGCAGCGCTGCTCGGGCTCTTCGCCCTCGAGATCCGGCGAGGCCGCGCGCTCGCGGTCGCGGGCGTGGCCCGCGCCGCCCTGGCCTCGCTGCTCCTTCTCGAGCTGCTGCTCACCGGGATCGATCTGACCCTCGCCTCCCGCGGCGACGACCCTCCCCTCGGCGGACCCTATCGGGAGCTGCGCAGCCGGTTCGATGGCGACTGGCTCTTCGTGAAGAAGCCCCACGCCGGCTCGCCCCTCGGCTTTCGCAGCGCCGAGCCCGCCCCGCTGCGCGCCGCGCTGCCCCGCGTGCTGTTCCTCGGCGACTCCTATACCGAAGGGAGCGGGCGGGCCGCCGCCTGCAACTATCCCGAGGTCGCCGTCGCCGAGCTCGGCCGGAGCCTGGGTCGCCCGCTGGCCGTCCTCAACGCGGGTGTGGCGGGCTACGGCCCGGTCGACGCCGAGCGGCTCTTCGGCCACCTGCTCGCGACGGGCCATGCATTCGACGCGGTCGTCCTTTCACTCTTTCTCGAGAACGACTTCACCGACAACCTCCCGGCCACGACGCGTCGGGTGGTGGCCGGGATCAACTTCCGGTTCCCCGAGTCCGCCTTTCTGCGGGCAATGCATCCGCTGAACTCGCGGAGCTTCCGCTACGCCCTCTTCGCCGAGCGCGCCGGCCGGCTGGTGCGAGGCGGCGGCGCGCCCGCTCGTCGGGACAGCGGCGAGTGTCAGCTCGAGGCGGCGCCGCCCGCGGCCAGCCCGGCCGAGCTCACGCGGCTCGTCCGCAGACGCCTGGCTGCGAGTTACGGCCCGGAGCCGCGGCTGGCCACCGACGTGGTGACCGGAGCGCTGGCGCGGTTCGCGCAGCGCGCCCGCGAGGCCGGCGTGCCGGCGGCGCTGGTCGTCTTTCCGGACCGGGTCCTGGCGGACGAAGACCTCGCCCGGGAGCTGGGGGTCGATCCGACGGAGCTGCCGATCGAGCGCCTTCGCGGCCCCCTTGCCGCCGCCTGGCCCGATGCGATCGATCTCACGCAGGTCCTTCGCGACGTCCCTTCGGCCTACCGCCGCGACGACACCCACCTCAGTGATCGCGGCAACCTGCACGCGGGCCGTGCCGTGGGTCGACGGCTCGCCGAGCGCTGGCGAGGGCACCTTTCCGCCGTCCCCTGAGCCGTCCGCCGCGCTACCGTGCGGCCCGGAGGTGCCATGGAGATCGAGGTCAACGGCGTCCGGCTCTTCTTCGACGTCGACGGAGAGAAGCTCGAGCCCTCCGGTGGGGAGATGCGGGAGAAGCCGACGCTTCTGCTCCTGCATGGCGGTCCGGGCTTCGATCACAGCACCTTCAAGCCGGATTTCGAGCCGCTCCGGGACGTCGCCCAGCTCGTGTATCTCGATCATCGCGGCAACGGTCGCAGCGAGCGCGGTCCCACCGATCGCTGGTGCCTCGACCAGTGGGCCGACGACGTCCGGGGCTTCTGCGACGCCCTCGGGATCGAGAAGCCGATCGTCTTCGGCCAGTCCTTCGGCGGCATGGTGGCGATCGCCTATGCGACGCGGCATCCCGACCACCCGGGTCGTCTGGTGTTCTCCAGCACCTCCGCGCGGATGCAGCTGCCTCGCATGCTGACGCGCTTTGCCGAGGTCGGGGGGGAGACGGCGCGCGAGGCCGCCGAGCGCTTCTGGACGAGCCCGGGCCCGGACACGCTCGAAGCCTATACGCGGGATGCGCTCTCGGTCTACGGCCGCGCGCCCACGCCTCGGGAGTTCATGACCCGGGTGCGTTGGAACCTCGATTTGCTGTTCCACTTCGCCGGCGGAGAGGCCATGCACTACGACTACCTGGCGGGCCTGGCTGCGGTCCGCTGCCCGACCCTCGTGCTGGGGGGCAGTCGGGATCCCGTCTGTCCCATCGAGGACCAGGCGGACATCGCGGCCGCGCTGCCCGAGGGGCTGGTGCGCTTCGAGCGTTTCGAGGGCTGTGGCCACGGCGTCTATCGCGACGAGCCCGAGCGCGGCTTCGCCGTGATCCGGGAGTTCCTCTCCGGCTGAGCGGAGGCGCGCCCCCGGCTAGAGCAGGATCCCCACCACGCAGCCGGTCATCATCGTCGCGAGCGTGCCGGCCAGGATCGAGCGCAGGCCGAGGGCGGCGAGCTCGGGGCGTCGAGAGGGCACCATGCCGCCCATGCCGCCGAGCAGGATCGCCAACGAGCCGAAGTTGGCGAAGCCGCAGAGCGCGTAGCTCGCGATCACCGCCGAGCGGTGCGAGAGGTGGCCTGCCGCGATCGAGCGGCTCAGCTGGTCGAAGGCGAGGAACTCGTTCAGCACCGTCTTGACGCCGAGCAGCTGGGCGACCTCGAAGCTCTCGGAGGGCGCGACGCCGAGCAGCAGGGCGAGAGGCCAGAAGACGAGGCCCAGGATCCGCTGCAGCGTCAGGTCGGGGAGGCCCACCAGCCCTCCGGCCCAGCCGAGGACGCCATTGACCAACGCGATCAGCGAGACGAAGACCAGCAGCAGCGCCCCGATGTAGGCGGCGAGCCGCAGGGCCGCCAGGGCTCCCTGGCTCGCCGCGTCGATCCAGTTGACGGCCTGCTGCTCGACCTGTGCGTGGCCGGCCTCGGCGGTCAGCGGGGTCTCGGTCTCGGGGATCATCACCTTCGCGATCAGGATCGCGGCCGGGGCCGACAGCAGGCTCGCGGCGACCAGGTGACCCGAGAACTCGCCCTCTCCGAGCATCTTGGCGTAGGCGACCAGGACCGAGCCGGCGATGGTCGCCATGCCGGTGACCATCACCGTGAACAGCTCGCTGCGGGTCATGCGCTCGAGGTAGGGCCGGACGAGCAGCGGAGCCTCGGTCATGCCGACGAACACGTTCGCGGCGGCGGCCAGGCTCTCGGCGGCCGAGGTATGGAGGGAGCGCCGCAGGACCCAGGCCATCGCGTCGATCACGCGCTGGACGACTCCCCAGTGGTAGAGCACCGAGAAGATGCTGCCCATGAAGAGGATGATGGGGAGCACGTCGAGCGCGAAGGAGAAGCCGGTCTCCTTCAGCGGGCCGAAGACGAAGGAGGTGCCCTCCTCGGCAAAGCGCAGGAAGCCGATCACGCCCTGGTTCACGCCGACGAAGAAGGCCCGGCCCGGCGCCGTCTTGAGCAGCAACAGCGCGAGCCCCAGCTGCAGGCCCAGACCCCAGCCGATCACCCGCCAGGGAACTCGGCGCCGGTGCTCGGAGACCGCCCAGGCGATCGCGATCATCGAGAGGAGTCCGACGGCGCTGAGAGCGCGGAGTGCCAGGTCGTTCACCCGGAGATCCCCTTCTCGAAGGCGCGCACCAGCTCGCGAGTCGCGCGCACCGGGTCCTGCGCGCCCGCCACGGCCGAGATCACCGCGATGCCCCATGCGCCCGCAGCGCGCACGTCGCCGGCATTCGCGGCCGTGATGCCGCCGATCGCGACTAGGGGACGCGGCGCGACGCAGCGGGCCGCGTCGCGCAACGCGGCCAGCCCCCGGGCCGCGTAGGCGCTCTCCTTCGAGGCCGTGCCGAACACCGGGCCGAAGGCCACGTAGTCGACCGGCTCGCTTCGAGCGGCTTCGAGCTGGGCGGGCTCGTGGGTCGAGCGACCGACCGCGAGTGCGCGTCGGGCTGCCTCGGGCAGACGCGCCGGCGGCAGATCCTCCTGGCCGAGGTGCACGCCGTCCGCGTCGGCGAGCAGGGCGAGGTCGAACCGGTCGTTGACGATGAAGGTCACGCCCGCCTCCCGGGTGAGCGCGCGAATGCGGTGGGCCCATTCGAGACCCTCCCGGTCCGTGGCGTGCTTGGCGCGCAGCTGCACCACGGAAGCGCCCCCCGCACAGGCCGCGCGCGCCTGGCTCACCGGGTCGCGACCCCAACGGGGATCGTCGTCCGCGAGCACGTGCAATCCGGCGAAGCACGGCCCCGCGCGACCGTCGGAACTCGTCGGCGACGCGGTCGCGCCGCTCACTCTCGGCCCGGGACCTGGATGTCGAGGTCGGTGATCTTCTTGCGCAAGGTGTTGCGGTTGATGCCCAGCAGGGCTGCTGCGCGGATCTGGTTGCCGCCGGTCGCCGAGAGCACCGTCCCGAGCACGGCGCGCTCGACCCGCGGGAGGATCTCCCGGTAGACCGCCGGGTCCGGTCGGGCCAGGGCTGCGCGCGTCTCCTCGACGATGCGGGTCTCGAGGTCGCCGCCGCTCGTCGACGCGGGCTGCCGGTTCAGGAAGTCGAAGTCCTCCGGGCTCAGCACGTCGCTGCTGGCCAGCACCAGCGCCCTCTTGATCGCATTCTCCAGCTCGCGCACGTTGCCCGGCCAGTCGTGGTCGACCAGGCGCTCGAGGGTCGCGGGAGCCATCACCAGGCGCTGGTCCGACAGCTCGCCCTCGTAACGCCCGAGGAAGTGGTCGACCAGGATCGGGACGTCTTCGGGCCGATCGCGGAGCGGCGGCATGTGGATCGGGACGACGCGAAGGCGATAGAGCAGATCCTCGCGGAAGGCTCCTTCGGCTACGGCGACCTCGAGGTCCCGGTGGGTCGCGGCGATCACCCGGACGTCCACGGTCTCCACGCGCCGTCCGCCGACCGGTGTCACCTCCTTGCTCTGCAGGACGCGCAAGATCTTGGCCTGCAGATCCACCGGCATGTCGCCGATCTCGTCGAGGAAGAGCGTGCCCCCCGAGGCCTCGCGGAAGCGCCCGGCGCGCGACTCGACGGCGCCGGTGAAGGCGCCCCGCTCGTGGCCGAAGAGCTCGCTCTCGAGCAGCTCGCGGGGAATCGCGGCGGCGTTGACCGCCACGAAGGGCTCCTCGGCCCGCGGACCCGCGCCGTGGATCGCACGGGCGACCAGCTCCTTGCCCGTACCGCTCTCGCCCGTGATCAGCACCGCGACGTCGCCGCGGGCGACCCGTCCGATCGTCTTGAACACCTCGAGCAGCTCCGCGCTGCGCCCGACCAGCCGCTCCCCCGGCTGTGAAAGTCCGGAGACCTCGCGCCGCAGCTCGCGCACCTCGCTCTCGAGCGCGCGCGCCCGGAGTGCCTTGTCGACGAGCGGCAGCACCTCCTCGGTGCTGAAGGGCTTGGCGAGGTAGTCGAGGGCGCCGCGCTTCATCGCCTCGACGGCGTTCTCGAAGCTGTTCTGCGCCGTGATGATCACGACCGCGGTCTGGTGGCCCGTCGCCTTGAGGCGGTCGAGCAGCTCGAGCCCATCGGGGCCCGGCATGCGGATGTCGAAGAAGCAGATCTCGAAGTCGCCGGACGCGATCGCCGCCAACGCGGCATCGCCGTCGGCGACGTCGACGACTTCGTGGCCGCCGCTCTCGAGGGTCTCGCGCAGGACGAAGCGGATCGAATCCTCGTCGTCTGCGATCAGCACACGTGCGCGCTTGCTCACGGGATCGTCCTCCGCATGGGAAAGGCAGCCCGCACACGGGTGCCTGCTCCTTTTTCGCTCTCGAGGTACAGCGTGCCCTCGTGCTGGGCCATCCAGTATTCCGCCATGGCGAGGCCCAGCCCCGTGCCGCCGATGCGGGTGGTGAAGAAGGGGGTCGTCGCCTGGCGCAGCTCTTCGTCGTCCATGCCGCATCCGGTGTCTTCGAACCAGATGGTCAGCGTCGGGATGGAGTGACCGTCGTCGGTGACGAGTCGGTAGTCCAGGGTGACCCGGCTGCGGATCGTCAGGGTGCCGCCCTCCGGGGCCATCGCCTGCAGACCGTTGCGCACGAGGTTCAGGAAGATCTGGATGAGCCGATCGCGGTCGGCGGCGAGCTCGGGAATCGACGGGTCGAAGTTTCGGACGATCGTCACGGATCCGAGAAGCGGGTCGAGGCTCACCAGATCGAGCACGTGGTCGAGCACCTGGTGGATGTTCACGAGATCGAGCGAGAGCTGGTCGCCGCGGCCAAAGACCATGAAGTCGTCGACCAGGTTCGCGATCCGGGTCGCCTCGTTCACCACGAGCTCCGCAATCTCCTTCGTCTTCGCCTCCTTGGCGCGTCGGGCGAGGATCTCTCCAGCGCCCCGGATGCCGCCGAGCGGGTTCTTGATCTCGTGGGCCAGGCCCGCCGCGATCCTTCCAAAGGCGCTGAAGCGCTCGCGCTCCAGCTCGAGCTGCTCGAGCCGGTTGCGAGCCTCGCGATCGCGGAGCACGACGACCACGCCGTCGACGTTGCCGCTCCGATCGAAGAGGGGCGTGGCCGCCACGTCGACGAGGGCGTCCCGACTCGAGCGCCGCTCGACGGGCTGCTGGCTCTCGGTCACGCCCACGCCGGTGTCGAGCGCCTTGCGACCCAGTCGCGCGAGAGCATGGTCGGGCGTCACGAGGTCCTCGACCGCGGAGCCGACGACCTGCTCCCGCGAGCGCTCGAGGAGCCTCGACGCGACCGAGTTGATCTCCTCGATCGAGCCGTCCCGATCGAGAACCACGACCCCCGCGAGGATCGCCTCGAGGACGCTGCCCAGCTCGCGGGCGCTCACGCGGCCGCCGCCCTTGGCGCTCACGCGGCCGCCGCCCGTGGGGTGGGGGGGCTCGACAGGAAGTCGCGGGCCAGCGCGACCAGCTGCTCCGGGTCCGTCGTCTGCTGGGCGGCCACGCGAAAATGCCGACCCCCAGGCAGGCCCTTGGAGTACGCGACGCTGTAGCGGCGGAGCTCCCGGAGTCGGCCCTCCGGGTCGGTCGTGCTGCGCGCCACGAGGACGACGTGGCGCTCCAGGGTCGCGAGGCGCGCGGCCGCACCCGGGAACCCGCCTGCGCTCCCCGCGTTTCCGCGTGCGAGGGCATCCTCGAAGATCCACGGGTTTCCGATTGCGCCACGGCCGATCATGACGCCGATTGCGCCGGTCGCCTCCAGCAGGCGGGGCACGTCCTCGGCGCAGGTCACGTCGCCGTTGGCGAGGACGGGCAATTGGGGAACGGCTTCGACCACCTCGCGGATCCGTGCCGGATCGGAATGTCCCCGGTACTGCTGGGCACGGGTGCGCCCATGCACGGTCAGCAGGTCGATGCCTTCCGACGCGGCGAGTCGCGCGATCTCCGGGCCGTGACAGGAGCGGGCATCCCAGCCGCTGCGCATCTTCAGCGAGAGCACGCCCGGCACCTGCCGGCGCATGCTGCGCAGGATCCGGGCCAGCCGCAGGGGGTCGCGAAGCAGGGCCGACCCGGCCCCCTGCCGAATGAACTTGGGCACCGGACATCCCGCGTTGAGGTCGATCCAGCGGACGCCCCGATCGACCAGGCGTTCGCAGGCCCAGGCGAGATCCGCGGGCTCGCTGCCAAAGAGCTGGACGGCGCGCAGGTCCTCGCCGCAGCCGCTTTGCAGCTTCGCCTCCGCCGCCGCGGTGCCCCGCAGCAACGCGCGAGCCGAGATCGTCTCGGTCACGACGAGGCCGGCACCCGCTTCGGCTGCGATCAGACGGGCCGCCAGGGTCGACACGCCGGACATCGGAGCGAGGGCCAGACGGCTCTCCAATCGGATCGGTCCGATCTCGAGCGGCGTGGCCCAAGGCCTCTGGAAGTCACCGTCCTGCAAGCCGATCTCCCGTTTCGGGCCGCCCGGGGTGGCTCGCGCCCCGGACTCGCTGCCTAGAATCTGGGCACGCTAGCGGGGGTGCCGCGGCACGTCGACGGGTCGGGTAAGGTGGACGCGAGGGAGGTCCGGTGAGCCAGAAGACCGGGATCGAGGTCGCCGAGGCGAGGCGCCTCGTGATGGACGAAGCCGCTCCGCTTGGGGCCGAGATCGTCCCCACGGCGCAGGCCCTG
>JAJDAR010000239.1 GCA_029261775.1 Deltaproteobacteria bacterium
CGCCTCGTCGTCGACACTCACGAGCTGCTCGTCGAGCCCATGGGCTTCGAGCTGCTTCGGGATCAGGTGGCGCCGCGCGATCACGAGCTTGTCGCGATCGGTGTAGCCAGGCAGCTCGATCACCTCCATGCGGTCGAGCAGTGCCGCGGGGACGGTCGAGAGCGTGTTGGCGGTCGCGATGAACAGCACGCGAGAGAGATCGAAGGGGACCTCGAGGTAGTGATCCGAGAAGCTTCCGTTCTGCTCCGGGTCCAGGACCTCGAGCAGTGCGGAGGACGGGTCGCCTCGGAAGTCCGCCCCCAGCTTGTCGATCTCGTCGAGCAGGAAGACGGGGTTGCGGCTGTCCGCACGGCGCATGCTCTGCAGGATGCGTCCGGGCATCGCGCCCACGTAGGTGCGCCGGTGCCCGCGGATCTCCGCCTCGTCGCGCACGCCGCCGAGCGAGGCCCGGGCGAACTTGCGCCCCATCGCGCGGGCGATCGACTTGCCGAGTGAAGTCTTGCCGACGCCCGGCGGGCCGACGAAGCAGAGGATCGGAGCCTTGGCCTCGGGCGCGAGCACGCGCACCGCCAGGTACTCGAGGATGCGCTCCTTCACCTTGTCGAGGTCGTGATGGTCCTCGTCGAGGATCTCGCGGGCGGCCGCGAGGTCGAGGTGATCCTCGGTCTGGGCGTTCCACGGCAGATCGGCCATCCACTCGAGATAGGTGCGCAGCAGGTGGCGATCCGGCGCGTGCTGGGGGAGGGCCCGGTAGCGGCGCAGCTCGCGGTCGGCGTGGGACCGGGCCACCTCGGGCAGCTCGGCCGCGTCGAGCCGCTCGGCCAGCTCGTCCGCCTCGCGCTGTCCCTCGTCGGCCTCGCCCAGCTCGGACTCGATGTCTCGCATGCGCCGGCGCAGCAGCCGCTCGCGACGCCCCGGATCCATCTCCTCGTCGGGCTCTTCCTCTTTCAGTGCGCGCTGGGTCTGCGCGATCGTGACCTCGCGTTCGAGCAAGGCGGCGAGCCGCCAGAGCCGGGGGCCAGGATCCGCCTCGGCCAGCAGATCGATCCGCTCCTGGAGGCTCATCGGCAGGTTGGCGCCGATCAGGTCTGCGAGCAGACCCGGGCTGGGAAGCTGCGTGAGCATGGTCTTCCACTCGTCCGGGTAGTCGTCGCGCAGCTCGATCACCTGCTGGGCCAGCCGCAGCACGTGCTCCCGCGCGATCTCGGTATCCGGTTGGACGACCGTGGGCTCGCCGATCGGGTCCACCTCGACCCGAAGGGCGGAGTCGTCCGACGGGATCGGGCTCATGCGCGTGCGCACTACCCCGACGACCAGGGCCTGCCGCGCCTCGCGACGCGCATCGACCACCCGCACGACGCGCGCGATGCACGCGACCGGGTGCAGGTCGTCGAGGCTCGGGCTCTCGGTCTCGGGGTCGCGCTGGGACGCGACCACGAGATATCCGCCGTCGCCGGCCTCGTCGAGCGCGATCAGCGAGCCAGGGCGCCCGACCGTGAGCGGGACGTTCATGCCCGGAAAGACGACCGCATTGCGGACCGGCAGCACGGGCAGCTGGGCGGGGATCTCGAGGATCTCTTCGCCGTAGACCTGGACCTGATGGCGGTCGCCGTCGCCGGGACCTTCTGCGCTCAAGGGCACACCCTTCCTGCACGGGGGGAAGGCCGAAACCTAGGTCCGGAAGGCCCGCGGTCAAACCTCCCAAGTCCCTGCTTTCGTGGGGCAATTCGACATCGGGCCGCGGGGCTTCGTCGCCGGGTCCCGTTCGACCGGGCAGCTTCGGCGCCCAGGGGCGTCCCGCTCTCGCTAGCCCGTGGCCGAGAGACGCGCTCGCAGACGCGGCGGCGGAAAGAACGCGCACCACATGGCGCCGCTCGCCCCGAGGACGGTCGTGACGAGAAGTCCGGTGCTCACGGGGTCGTCCAAGGGGCTGCGTCGAAGCTCGAGCAGGTCGTAGCCGACCACCACCGTCATGACCGCCGACAAGCTGGCCGCGACACCCCACAGACCGATCTGGTTGGCGGCGAGCGGCTCGGCGAGCCCGAGGCGGACCTGCTTGCGCAGCCGGAAATGGAGATGGATCGCCTCGATCGCGCCCCAGGTGAAGACCGAGATCGAAGCGCAGAAGAAGAGCTTCATCCCGGCGCTTGCGACGACGGGCTCCGCGAACTCACCCGCCCCGATGCGCATGCCGTAGGCGACGAGGGCCAGGACCGAGCCCCCGGCGAAGGACAGGAAGCCCGGCAGATGATCGGGTCGGAAGATCCGCCAGACGGCGGCGTGCAGGGAGACCACGCCGGCGACGACCATGCCGAAGAGGAGGGTGGCCATCACCGTGGCCGTCTCCCCCGGTGCGACCCAGAGGAACCGGGAGCCCAGCGTCTGCAGACCGAGACCGAGCCCGATGAACAGGAAGCCGCAGCCGAAGAAGAGCTCGGGAATCTGACGCGTCCGCCGGGCCGTCATCAGCAGACGTCCGCCCACGGCGAGCGAGATGAGCAGCATGGCGGCGACGGAGATGGCGGCGAGGATCGGCATCGGGCTCCCTGCCGTATCGATCGGCCGACCGGGGAGAGAGCCTTACGCGCTCGTCGGAGAAGCCCGGGAGACGCGGCGTTCAGCCCAGGTAGGCTCCTCGGAACACCTTACATCCGCGGGTCGCTCAGAGTGGTCCGCGGGTCGCGCAGAGAGCCTCGAGAATGGGGAGGCTCGGGGTGGTGCCCAGGACTGGAGTCGAACCAGCACGTCCTTGCGAACACTAGATTCTGAGTCTAGCGCGTCTACCAATTCCGCCACCTGGGCACAGGCGGGCGACGAAAGCTACGGGCCCCCGCGAAGGGCGTCAACTCGGAATCACGCTCAGGCCCGGGCCTGCGGCGCTGCGCCGGTCGGCCCGGCAGGCTAGGCGGCTTCGCCGCCGCTCTCGGCATCGGTCAGCGAAGCGATCTCTGCACCCAGCCGTTCCCACTCCGCGTACAGCGCTGCGATCTCCTCGCCGATCTCCGCGCGCTCGGCCTCGACGCCGCGCACTCGATCCGGCTCCTTGAAGAGCTCGGGGTCCGCGAGCTGCCAGCCCAGCTCCGAGACGCGGGTCTCCTTCTCGAG
>JAJDAR010000240.1 GCA_029261775.1 Deltaproteobacteria bacterium
GTACCCGGGTCGCAGCTCTCCGTGGTATCGACCTAGCCGTTGCCACACTGGATGTCCTGACAGAGCCCAACGCAGCTGGCGGTCGGCAGCGGGTTGCACGGGTCGCACTCCTCGCCCGGATCCAGGAACGCGTTGCCGCACAACTCGATCAGACAGGTCGGGCCACAGCCGTCGCCGGGATCGTTGGCGCCGTCGTCGCACTCTTCGGTACCAGCCACGATTCCGTTGCCGCAGGCCGTGGCCGTGCAGTTGGTGTCGCAGCCGTCGTCGTTCACACCGTTGCCGTCGTCGCAGGCCTCGCCGGGATCGACGATGCCGTTGCCGCACACCTCGAACTTGCAGCTCGGACCACAGCCGTCGCCAGGAGTGGCGTTGCCGTCGTCGCACTGCTCGTTGTTGGCGGTGTTCAGCCGGGTGTCGCCGCAGCCCGCGAAGGTGCAGTTCTGGGCCGCAGGCGTGCCGGCGGGATCGCCGTCACAACCGGCGGTATCCACGCCGCCAGACTCGCAGTCCTCCGGCACGGCCGCGTTGACGTTGCCGTCGCCGCAAGCCGCCGGCGTACAGTCGTTGTCACAGGTCGGACTCCCCGAGCAGGCGATCGAGCCTGCGCCCGACGGCCCGCCGCAAGTCCCGGTGGCCGGATCGCAGGTCTCACCCACGTCGAGGATGGCGTTTCCGCAGTCCTCGATGGTGCAGAATGCGCTGCACCCGTCCCCGCCGACCGTGTTGCCGTCGTCGCAGCCCTCGGGGGGAGATTCCAGTGCTCCGTTTCCGCATACCTGCGCAAACGCCACGCCCGGTGCCAGCGAGAGCATCGCGGCGCCCATGATCACCAACGCCAGCCGGCGCAGGCGACCCCTAGTTCCCAGATTCAACATGCCTTGTATCCCCTCTAATTTCTTCCTTCAGGACTCACGCGCCCAGCGCGCGCACAACAGCGGGAGGCTTCGCGAAGCGATGGTCGGACGGCCCCGCCTGGGGAACCCCCCATGAGCTCCCTCATCCGGGCCCGATCCGGGCCGGAGGTCCGACGGGCACCAGCAGCTCGGCGGGGTGAACCGCTGGTCGAGGGAACCTTCATCGCTTCGCATCACTTCTCCCGAGCACTCCGGACGCACGAACCGCCCGGAGCCACCTTCAGCTGCTCGTACCTGAAGCAATTCCCGTTCCCACCCGGCGTTGCGTGAGAACCCATCGCGATCACGGCCACTTGCAGTGCTTCCAAGGCGACCTGGAGAGACGATTGAAGGAGAGGGTTCCATCGACGAGGAAATCGATTTCCTCAGGACTAACAATGACCTAACACGAACGGGTGATTGGTTTGAATCCTACGAACGTGTTCTCACGCGTTGAACCCTCGCGAACCCGAAATGACACGAGATCGTGTCACCGCCACCGGTGAGTCGATGGGAGAAGACGCGCACAGGTCGTACCCAAGAAGGGGGAGACCGAGTCGGTGGTCGATGAGCACTGGAAAAACCTTTCCCTCTCGACCCGACGACGAAACATCCCCCGAACACGGCACGTTGACGCTCGGAGGAGCGAGGACTGTCACCCGAACAAGAAGCATCAATGCGTTCTTGTCACAGGTACAGGTGACAGACGATCCCATGGACATGCTTCGTCGACCCCGATGGGTCAACCGTCCGTCGGCGCAGCCGAAGCTCGGCGGCGGTGAGCACGAATCACCCGTTCTGGTGGCGAAGGGGTGTGTGCGTCCGGGAGAAGAGGCGCGGCGCCCCTTGGACAGCCTGGCTAGAGCAGGTAGTCCATGATCTCGATCCCGTACCGAGCGGGATCGACCGCCTCCTCGACCGTCAGGCAGTCGGCGCCCTTGGCCCGGGAGGCGAGATCGATCACCTCCTTGCCGATGGCCTGGCCCGAGGCGTCGAGCACGAGCCGGACCGTGGGCAAGTGCGAGAGCCCGGGCTCGGGGTTCCCGGCCACGACGATGCCCACCGAGCCATCCGAGAGCCGCACGGTGGTGCCGAGAGGGATCGCTCCGAGCATGTTCATGAAGTAGCGGAGCAGCGCGTTGTCGTGCTGGCTCCCCTGCCGGTGGTACATGATGGAGAGGGCCTTCCAGGCGGGGATCGGGGTCTTCCGGTAGACCCGGGCGCTGGTCATCGCGTCGTAGCGGTCGGCGATCGAGACGATGCGCGAGAGGAAGCCCGGGGTCGAGTCACGGGCCACCTCCGGGTATCCGGTGCCGTCGGGGTTGATGTGGTGCTGGAACGCACCGAGCGCCACGTCGATCGTGTCGTCGAAGACGCCGACCTTGGATGCGATCGACACGAACCCCTCGATCGGATGGTTCTGGATCACCTTCAGCTCGTCGGGGGTCAGCTTGCCCGGCTTGTTCAGCACCTCGATGGGAATGCAGAGCTTGCCCAGGTCGTGGAGCATGCCCGCCTGACCGAGCACGTAGAGCTGGCGGCGGGAGAGCCCGACGTGCCTCCCGAGCGCAATCGCCAGCACGCTGACGTTCACCGAGTGGTTGAAGGTGTACTCGTCGTAGTTCTTGAGGCTGCTCAGGTTCTGGATGTGACCGTGATCCACCGCCTCGATCATCTGCTGCACCACGCGCTTGACGAGGCGCGAGTTGACGCGGCCGTCGGCCCGCATGGAGTGGAAGACGTTCTTGACCACACCGATCGAGCGCAGGTAGACGCGCTTGGCGATCTGCTCCTGGTCCACCTCGCGCGCGAGAAGGGCCTCGTCGTCCAGCTTCTCCACCCCGATCGAGCGGACGCCGCGCACGTCGAGCCGGGCGGCAATGTCGACGCTGCCCGGCTCGCCGGAGAGCGCCTCGATCAGCAACCCCGAGAAGTCCTCGAGATCGCTCGGCTGGGCGTCTTCGTCGATCGTGAAGGAGCCGAGGCCCGCCCTCCGCAAGACGTCGATGAATCCGTGATAGATGCTGGATCCCATCGCGGACTCGCGGATCCGCTCCCCGCCGATGTAGATGGAGTCGTGGCGCGCCTTGACCTCGAGATCCACGCCGTCGCCACGGATCCGGGTCGCCAGCTCCAGGATCTCGCCTGCAGCGTGGAGGATCGCGTCGTTGCCCGGATCGTAGAGGTGCGCCGCACGCATCAGACCCATGAAGCGTGCGACCAGCTCCCGGCTCTGCTTGAGGATCTCGAGGTCTTGACTGCTCATGCTCGCTTCTTCGGGGCCTCGCGCAGGGCCTCCGCACAGAGGTGCGCGAGATCGGCATTGCGGTGGGAGGCCAGGGGCTCGAGCACCGCGAGGGCCTCCTGGGTGCCGAGCCGGGCCAGCGCCCCGGCTGCGCGGCGCCACTCGGCGGGGCGACTGCGCAGACCGAACAGGCCCGGCTTGAGCAGGCCCGCCAGCAGGGGGATGCACTCGTTGTCGCCGACGCGGCCCACCGCCTGGAACAGCAGGTCGAGCTCCTCGTCGTCGAGGGAGGCCCGCGCGCTCGAGCGGATACGCTCCAGGAGGCGCCCCTGACCCAACCGGCCGGAGGCGCCACCGAGGCTGCGCAGAGCGATGATCCGGCACTTCCGGTCCGGATCCTCGAGGGCGATCTTGATCAGTCGCTCGGCGCACTCACGGTCGCCCTGGGCGCCCAGTGCGCGGACCAGCTCCGGACGGATCGGATCGTCCGGCCGCTCCAGGGCCTCGACCAGGACGGCCGCCGAATCCGGTCCCGGGATGGAGGCGAGCACCTTCGCCAGGTGGGGGCGCAGAGCATCGTCGCCCGCCCGGAAGGCCTCGGCCACCGGTTCCAGGACCTCGATTCCGAGAGCAGAGAGGACCTCCACGTAGGTGCGCGCCGCTGCGTCCGAGCCGCCTTCGGTCAGGAACTGGAGGATCGGCGCCACGCCGTCGACGCCGAAGGAGGTCCAGAGAGTGCGAAGCCTCTCCGGCTTGGCCTCCGTGTCGCAGAGCGCTTCGTGCAGCGGCCGCAGGCCGTCGGGCTGGAGCATGCGGCTCCGAGCCGCCTCGAGCGCTGCCTCGACCCCGGCCGGATGATCACCGCGCAACCGATCGACGACCATCTGGGCAAGGGTCCAGAGCCTTCCCTTGATGCACCGATGAAACGTGGCCTCGACCATCTGGACCAGCTCGGCGATGCGCGCCTCGCCGATCGGGCTGCGCAGCGTGGCGAACAGGGCGCCGATGAAAGGGCCCCAGGACGGGAAGCGATCCGCGTGCTCGACCTCCTGCGCCACGCGCAGCAGATCCTCTTCACTGACCCGGAAGGCCTCCTCCGGCGGGGGAGGCAGATCCGCCCAGTCCTCGCGGAGCGGCGCGTCCGCGCGGGCCTCGACCTGCTCCTTGCCCTCGAGCACGTCCTCGCCGTACTCGCTCTCCAGGTAGGGATCGAGTGCCAGCACGTCGACGTGGGGCAGGTCCGCCTCCCAGATCCGCGTCACGTAGTCCTGGCTCAGATCGTCGGGATCGATGACCTCGGCCAGGGCCAGCACCAGTCGCTTGAGCTCCTCGCCGGCCAGACCCGGACGCAACCCGACCTCGCGGATGCCGTCCCGGAAGAGCGGGGTGAGGATGCGGATGCGCTCGTCGGTCAGGCCCTCGACCGTCTCGCCCCCGGCCGACACCCCAGTCGGCGTCAGCCCGAGATCCATCGGCAGGGCGGCGGCCAGCGGGGTCTCGAGACCGGCCAGCGCCCGCACCGACATCTCGTTGTCGGCGGGGTAGGTGCGGAGGGTCTGCACGGCCCGAAGCAGGGCCACCACGGCC
>JAJDAR010000241.1 GCA_029261775.1 Deltaproteobacteria bacterium
GCGGCGGCCGTTCGCGTCGAGGGCCGCCGTCAGCTGCCGGCACAGCGCCTTGATCGGTTCGATCGCGGGACTGAAGAGGAAGCCGTCACCGTGGGTCGCCGCGCGGCGGAGAGCAGGGGCGCTCCTGCCGCCGAACCAGAGCGGCACCGGGGCGGAAGGTCGCGGCAGCAGCCCGGCGCGATCGATGCGATGGAAGTCGCCGTGGTAGTCGACCAGCGGCTCCGTCCAGAGCCTGCGCAGGACCTCGACCTGCTCATCGAGCATGCGCCCGCGATCCTCGAACGAAGCCCCGAGCGCCTCGTACTCGACGGGATTCGAGCCCGTGCCGACGCCGAGCCGCAAGCGCCCGTTCGACAGCACGGCGAGCTCGGCGGCCTGCTTGGCGACGATCACCGTCTGGCGCTGGGGCAGGACGAGCACGCCGGTCATCAGCTCGAGGGTCGAGGTCACGGCGGCCAGGTAGGCGAGCAGCACGAAGGGCTCGTGAAATGCGTCGCGCTCGCTGTAGGGCGTGTGCAGGGGAAAGGCGCGGTCCCCGTGCTGCGCCCCGAGCACGTGGTCGTACGCGATGAGATGCGAAAAGCCCAGGGCTTCGGCCGCCTGGGCGAAGTCGCGGATCGCGAGGGGATCGTTGCCGATCTCGCAGGTGGGAAAGACCACGCCGAACTTCATGACGTCGCACCTCTCGAGAACTTGTCGAATGACAAGCTACGGCGATTGCTCTTCGTTTGTCAAGTGACTAGTTTCGGGAGATGACGAAGAAACGGACGAGCGGGACCCCGCTACCCCGAGGCCAGGCCACCCGGGAGCGCATCATCGGGGCCGCGCTCGAGGCCTTCGCGGAGAAGGGCTTCGAGGGCGCGAGCACCCGAGAGATCGCCGAGCGTGCAGGCACCGACCAGGGCCTGGTCACCTACCACTTCCCGAGCAAGGACGAGCTCTGGCGGGCGGCGGCCGAACGGATCTTCGGAGACCTCGGGAAGGCGCTGGACGAGCGCGTGGCCTCGCTCGAGTTCGACGATCCGAAGGAGCGGGCGCGCGGGGTCCTGCGGGAGTACGTGCGCTACGTCGCCCGGCACCCGGAGCTCTTCCGCTTCATGGTGGCCGAGGGCAACCGCTCCAATGCGCGGATGCGCTGGATCATCGACACCTACATGAAGCCGCGCTTCGAGTTCATGAAGGAGCGCGGCGTGGTGAGCGCCGCCGGCATCGACGAGAGCGACGCGCCCTACGCCTTCTATGCCGTGACGGGCGCCGCGTCGCTGATCTTCGCCGTCGCGCCCACGTGCCGTCGGCTCACGGGCGTCGATCCCCGCAAGCAACAGACGATCGAGGCCCATGCCGACTTCGTGGCGCGGCTGCTGTTGCCCTAGCCCCGGAGACTGCTGGCCGAAGCAGCTTGCGTTTGGCTTGTCATCTGAATAAGTTGACGCCATGACGGCGGCCTCGACCACGACCCGGGACCAGCAGCGCGAGGAGACCCGGGAGCGCATCGTGGCGGCCGCGCTCGAGGCCTTCGCCGAGAAGGGCTTCCGCGGCGCCAGCACCCGCGACATCGCGCGGCGGGCCGGGACCAACCAGGGGCTGATCACCTACCACTTCCGCAGCAAGGACGAGCTTTGGCGCGCGGCCATCGATCGGGTCTTCGCCACGCTCGGCACGCACCTGCTCGACACCGCCACCGCCGGGCAGGAAGATCCTCGGGAGGCCCTGCGAGAAGGCATTCGCCAGTACGTGCGTTTCAACGCCGCCCATCCGGAGCTGTTCCGCCTGATGGTCGACGAGGGCAAGAGCTCCGACGAGCGCATGACCTGGCTGATCGACACCCACATGCGGCCGCGCTTCGAAGCGATCGAGCGTCGCCTCGAGGCGGACGGACGCATCGACCCGGCCCTCCTGCCCCATGCGTTCTACGCGATGGTCGGCGCCGGCTCGCTGATCTTCGCCGTCGCACCGGAGTGCCGGCGCCTGACCGGTCTCGACCCGGAGACGCGGAGCGCCATTGAGACCCACGCGGAGTTCGTGGCCCGGCTGCTGGTCCCGTAGCGCCTCCGTCCTTTTCGATTGACAAGGAACAGACAGCAGGGCACCCTCCGGCTTGTCGATCGAAAAGCCGGGGAGGAAGCCATGGCCCGCACCCGCTACGTCCCGAATCCCGGGTTCGAGGAGTACCGGGAGCGCTTCGCGGAGCACTTCCAGATGGAGCGCCGGGACGGGATCGTCCTGCTGCGCATGCACACCGGCGGCGGCGACGTGCAGTGGAGCTGGGAGCTGCACCGCGCCATCGGCCAGGCCTTCCGCACCGTCGGCTCGGATCCCGAGAACGAGGTGATGATCCTGACGTCGGCCGGAGACCGCTGGATCGCCAGCCGCGACGACACCAGCTTCGAGGGCGAAGAAGAAGACCCGGCCCGCTGCAGCTACGAGTACATGTACTCCGACGGCCGCCGGATGCTGAGCAGCCTGGTGCACGAGGTCGAGATCCCGACCCTGGGCGTCATCCCCGGTCCGGGCTTCCACCTCGAGCTGCCGCTCCTGTGCGACCTGACGGTGTGCTCGGAGACCGCGGTCTTCGGGGACATGCACTTCGAGGCGGGCTGGGTGCCCGGCGACGGCATCCACTGCGCGCTGATCGAGCTGCTCGGGGTCAAGCGGGCTGCCTGGGCCCTGCTGATGAACGAGCGGATCGATGCAGGGAGGGCGCTCGAGCTCGGCCTCGTGAACGAGGTCGTCCCCGGCGACACGCTGATGGATCGCGCCTGGGAGATTGCCGGACGGCTCGCTGCCAGGAACCGGATCACCCGGCGCATGACGGTGCAGGTGCTGCGTCGGCCCTGGAAACGTCGGCTCCACGAAGACCTGGATGTCGGCTGGTCGTCGGAGATGTGGGCGTACCTCGCCGACGAGCCGCGGCATCGGTGAGCGCCCCCTGGTGAGAGCAAGCGACCCCGACGAACGTCTTTCCCTTCCCCGCTTGCTCGCCTTCGCGGCCCCCGCGGGTTCCGTGGGCGCGATCTTCCTGCCGATGACGGTCTTCCTCCCGGCCATGTACGCCGAGCTCGGCATCGAGCTGGCCACCGTGGGCATCGTGTTCCTGATCGCCAAGGTCTGGGACGGCGTGACCGACCCCGTCCTGGGCGTCCTCGCCGACCGCTTCGGGGGCCGATGGGGACGGCGTCGACCGTGGATCGTCGCGTCGGTTCCGATCCTGGCCCTCTCGATCCACCAGATCTTCTCGCCGCCGGCGGAGCCCGGCGTCATGCACCTGCTCGGCTGGCTCCTCGTGCTCTACGTCGGCTGGACGATGCTCACGATCTCCCACGTGGCCTGGGCCTCCGAGCTGTCGGAGGACTACGACGAGCGCTCGAGGATCATGGGGGCGGTGCAGGTTCTCTCCTTGCTCGGCGGCCTGTCCGTGCTGGTCTTCGCGGCCAGCCTGGAGACGGACCCCGCGAGCGGGGCGCTCCCCGACCGGGTCGCCCGGATGGGACTCTTCATCCTGCTTCCGCTGCCGTTCCTGGTCGCGTTGGCCACGGCTACGCGACGGGAAGCTCCGCGCGCCCGACAGGTCCCGCTCCCCTGGGGCCAGGCGATCACCACCCTCTTCGTCCATCGCTCGCTGCGCAGGCTCATCACGGCAGACCTGCTGATCGGCGTGCAGATCGGCACGGCCGCCTCGCTCCACGTGTTCTTCGTCTCGCAGGTCCTCGAGCTTCCGGACTCCGCCAGCGTGTACCTCGTGGTCATGATGCTGGCGGGGCTGGCGTCCATCCCGCTCTGGGTGAAGCTCAGCTACCGCCTCGGCAAGCACCGGACCCTGTGCGCGGGCGCCGCGCTCGGCTGCGTGGCGGCCACCCTCGTCGCGCTGCTGCCGAGTGCCCGCTTCGGCCTCGGGCTCGTGGCGTTCGCGGCCATGGGCCTGTATTCGGGAGCGCGAGAGCTGCTGATGCGCTCGATGATGGCCGACGTCGTCCTCGAGGACAGCGCCTTGCGAGAGGCCGCGGCGGGAGGAGAGCGGGCGGGCACCTTCTTCGCGATGCTGACCTTCACGGCCAAGCTCGGGGTGGCCCTTGCGGTGGGCATCAGCTTCGTTGCACTCTCGGCGATCGGGTTCGACGCCGAAGCGGCGAACGGCCCCGACACCCTGATGAGGTTCCGCTTGCTGATGGCATCCGTCCCGATCCTCGCCGGATTGGGTGTGATCACCGCGCTGTGGCGCTTCCCGATCGACGCCCGCAGACAACGAGAGCTCCGGACCGAGATCGAGGCGCGGCGCACGGCCCCGCCCGCGACGACCTGACACGGAACCCGCGCCCGAAACACCGAGGAGAACGTGATGCGCTTCAGCGTCTGGCCCAATCCCACCCAGTCCTTTGCAGAGATGCTCGAGATCGCCCGTCACGCCGAGTCCACGGGCTGGGACGGGCTCTGGCTCGCCGACCACTTCATGCCGGACGCCGCCGACACGAGCGCTCCGTGGCCCGAGGCGTGGACGACCCTCGCCGCCCTCGCGGCCGGCGTGCCGCGCATCCGGATCGGCACCCTCGTCACCGGCAACACCTACCGCCACCCGGCCGTACTGGCCAAGATGGCGGCCACCGTCGACCACATCAGCCAAGGGCGCGCCGTGCTCGGCCTCGGCGCCGGTTGGCAGGTGAACGAGCACGAGCAGTATGGGATCCACTATGGAACCGTCGGCGAGCGGCTGGCGCGGCTCGAAGAGGCCTGCCAGGTGATCAAGGGGCTGTTCACCGAAAAGAGCGCGAGCTTCGACGGCAAGCACTACCAGCTGACCGACGCGTCCCTCGAGCCGAAGCCGCTCCAGAGCCCGCTGCCCCTCCTGATCGGGGGCGGCGGCGAGAAGGTGACGCTGCGGATCGCAGCGCGCTTTGCCGACGAGTGGAACGTCTGGGGCGACGTCGAGACCCTGCGCCGCAAGATGAAGATCCTCGACGAGCACTGCGCCAAGGTGGGCCGCGACCCGAGCGCGATCCAGCGTTCGGCCGTCGCCCTGCTCTTCCTCTCCGACGACGAGGCCTTCGTCGCGGGCATGCGGGATCGCGACATCGGGCGACCGAAGATCGTCGGCAACGCGAAGGAGGTGCGCGAGATCGTGCAGGCCTATCGCGACAGCGGCGTCGACGAGCTGATCGTGCCCGACTTCACCCTCGGCGCGATGCCCCAGAAGCTCGCCACCCTCGACCGGTTCATCGAGGAGGTCGGCGCGCCGCTGCGCTGAGCGAAGCCCGGTTCAGACCTGGAGCGTCACGTCCGTGAGGCCGGAGGTGAAGACGTTCGCGCGCCCCCCCAGGCGCGTGCGGATGGCCTCGACACCGAGCAGTGCACCGACGGCCCGGCGGACCGGCTCGCCCCACCACGAGCGCGTGAGCAGGACCTTGGGCGGCTGGGCCTGCAGCCGCTGGATCGGCCCCACCTCGCGCATGCGCTCCGCCTCGATGGCGCGCAGGGCCGCGTCGAGGCGGGTCGGATCGACGGCTGCGCCGGACAGCGCCGGAACCAGATGGTTGGCCGCCACCAGGGTGTCCCGCAGGGCGATGTTGACGCCCTGTCCGCCGACCGGCGACATCGTGTGGGCAGCGTCGCCGATCAGGAGCAGCCCCGGGGCGCTCCAGCTCTCCACGCAGTCCGCGCGGGTGCTCAGCAGGAAGGGATGGCCCGCGGCCCCTGCGTGGGTGCGCAGATGCGCTCCGAGCTCCGGCGCCACGTGGTTGGCCATCTCGTCCACCCACTGTTCGATGCCGCGGCTGCGCAGCTCGCCGAAGGTTCCCTTCAGGATCACCCAGCCGAGCTGGAGGCTCTGGTCGTAGGTGCGGTAGGCCGCCAGCAGGTGTCCCCCACCGATGCAGAAGCGCACGCCGCGTACGTCATCCGGGCAGGGCAGCTTGCACCAAACGATGTCCATCGGCGTGTCCAGGTTGCGCGCGGTGAGCCCAGCCTTCTTTCGCACGGCGGAGCCCCGGCCGTCGGCGCCCACCACCAGATCGGCACGCAGCTCGCGCTCCCCCTCCTCGGTTCGCGCCCGCACGCCCACGACGCGCCCGCCCTCCTCGATCACCGCCGACACCGCCGCGCCGCGCTCCAGCCGGAAGTGCGCGCTCTTTCCCGCCTCGGCCACGAGCATCTCGAGCATGCCGGGCTGAGACACCGCGACCGGGGTGGCCGGCGAGTCGTCCAGCTCGACGTGGAAGACGGGTCGGCCGCCGAGATGCAGCTCCCCATCTCGGAACCTGTAACTGGGCACGGAGGCGAGCGCGGCAGCGAGTCCCATCTGCTCGAAGACCGCGACCCCACTCGGCATCAGGATCTCGCCCCGGAACTCGCGTGCGAAGTCGCGCTGTCGCTCGACCAGCGTCACCTCGATGCCGCGGTGGGCGAGGAGGTAGGCAAGGCTGGCTCCGGCGGGGCCGGCGCCGACGATCAGGACGTGGGCCATGGCGGAGCCTCCCGGCGCAGTGCTCTCAGATCTGCCGGACCTTCACCCCCGCCTCGCGGAGCAGGTCCACGGAGACCTCGCCGAGCGGGTACTCGGCGCTGTAGACCACCTCTCCGATGCCGGAGTTGATGATCATCTTCGTGCACATCAGGCACGGACAGAAGGTGGTGTAGAGCGTCGCCTCGCGGACCCGGACGCCGTGGTAGGCGCTCTGCGTGATCGCATTCTCCTCGGCGTGCGAGCACAGACACTCGCCGAGGTCGGTGCCGCCGGGGCCGAAAGCGTTGCAGCGCGGGCAGCCCCCCTCGTTGCAGTTGCGGGTGCCGCGCGGCGTGCCGTTGTAGCCTGTCGCGATCACGCGCCGGTCGATGGTGAGAACGGCGGCGACCTTGCGCTTGACGCAGTTGCTCCGCGTCGCCACGACCCGGGCGATGCTCATGAAGTAGTCGTCCCAGTCGGGCCGCTCGAAGTGGAGGTTGCCCGACAGGAAGGCCTGGACCTGCTCCTGCAGAACCTCGAGGCTTCCGTCGTTGGTGACCGTGTGGTCCGCCAGCGCCCGGACGTCGAGCAGCCGCTGCCCTCCCGACTCCTCGCTGGCGAGCTCCGAGCCTTCGAGCTCGCGGAGCGCCTCGAGGCTCTCGGGGTCGCCCGGCCGCGCTCGGGCCCGGAGCCGCTCGAAGCGCGTGCCCTCCTGCGCCTCGACCCAGATCAGCTTGAAGGCCGAGCCGAGTGCGCGCAGCTCCTTCACCTCGGCAGGGTGGCGGATGGAGTCGATCACGTAGTTGCGATCGTGCCCCAGGCGCGCGGCGAGTCTGCGGGCGAGACCGCCCTCGCCCTCTTCCACGCGGATCTCGCGGCCGAGCGCGATCATCCGCTCCCGGGTCTCGTCCTCGCCGCGCCGTGCGAGCTCCTCGCGAAGAACGTCGGAGAGCGAGTAGCTCGCGAAGCTCCGACCCTCGAGGTAGCTGACGACCTCGCCCTTCCCCGCGGCGTACAGGCCGGACACCCCGACGATCATGCGCAAGCCTCCTCGTGGCGAGGAACCTACTCCGCGGCACGAGGCGGCTCAAGGGTGGCGGCGCCCGCTCGACCGTTCAGGCGGCAGCCGCGCATGCCGGGCACTGCATGCATCTGCACGCGGGGCCCTGCATCCCGGCCTCTCTCGCGTCTGCATGGCCGGCGCCGCCGGTCCAGACCGTTGGTCCCCCGTTTGCAGAGGTCTCGGGAGCGTCCCAGGAGCCCCCATGACTGCCAGCCCGTCTGCGCCCGAATCCCCTGCCGCCACCGCCGTCGCGTTCGACTTCGAGGATCCCGACTTCCAGGCGGACCCCTACCCGACCTACGCGGCGCTGCGCGAGCACGAGCCCGTGGCCCACCGGGTCAAGAACGGTTTTCACGCCTACTGGCTGACCCGTCACGAAGACGTGGTGCGGGTGTTGCGTGATGAGCGCTTCACCAGCTTCGGCATCCCCAGCGAGCTCGAGGCCGACGGGATCCCCGAGACCTTCCGTCGGCTGGGACAGGTGCTGAAGCACATGATGCTTCGGATCGACGGCGCCGATCACACCCGCCTGCGCGGACTCGTCAACAAGGCGTTTACGCCTCGGATGGTCTCGCGCCTCGAGCCCAGGCTCGAGGCCATCTGTGCCGCGTTGCTCGACGAAGTCGTCGCGCGGGGCGACGGCCACGTGGACCTGATTCGCGATCTCGCGACGCCGCTGCCCGTGATCGCCATCGCCGAGCTGCTGGGCGTGCCGAACGTCGACCAGCCGCGCTTCAAGCAGTGGTCCGACGAGATCGCCGTCGTGCTGGACAGCTCGGTGCGAACGGCCGGCCTCGCCCGGGCCGCCGAGAGCGCCTGGGAGCTGGCCGAGTACCTCCGACACGTCGTGGCCGAGCGCCGCCGCGAGCCGCGCGAGGACCTGCTCTCGGGCATGGCAGCGGCCCGGGACGAGCACGGAACGCTCAGCGATGACGAGCTGATCTCCAATGCCATCCTGCTGCTGCTCGCGGGCCACGAGACCACGACCAACCTGATCGGCAACGGCGCCCTCGCCCTGCTCCGCCATCCGGACCAGCTGGACCTTCTCCGCAGCGAGCCCGGACTGGCCGCCAGCACCGTCGAAGAGGTCCTCCGCTACGACTCGCCGGTGCAGCTCACGGCGCGGGTGCCGGCCGTGCCGGTGCAGATCCGCGGGGTCACGATCCCCACCGATGCAGAGGCCACCCTGTCGCTCGCCGGGGCCAATCGCGACCCCAGGGTCTTCCCGGATGCCGAGCGCTTCGACATCCGGCGGGATGGAGGCCGCCACCTCTCGTTCGGCTTCGGCTCGCACTTCTGCCTGGGCGCCTCGCTCGCCCGTCTCGAGGGAGCCGTGGCCTTCCGTCAGGTCGCGGCGCGCTTTCCGCGACTCGCGCTCGCCGATGCCCAGCCGCCGCGCAGAGCGGGGCTGGTCCTCCGCGGTCTCGCCGCCCTGCCCGCCAGCTTCTGATGTCGAAGCCCGAGCGGGTGCCCCTGCGCACGATCCTTCTCCTGTCGGCACCCGCCGCCGGAGAGGGCTTCATGTTGATGCTGATCAGCCTCTACCTCATGAAGTTCGCGACCGACGTGCTCGGCATGGCGCCCGCGGTGATGGGCGGGATCCTGTTGCTCTCGCGCGTGAGCGACGCGGTCACGGACCCGCTGGCCGGCTACTGGTCCGATCGGACCCGCAGCCGGTGGGGCCGGCGGCGACCGTGGATGCTCGTCGGTGCGGTTCCCGTCGGGATCTGCTTCGCGCTCATCTGGTCACCACCCACGACCGGCGTCGGCGGCGTGCCTCCAACCCTCTGGATGGGCGCGGCGGTGCTCGGTTTCTTCCTGTTCCGGACGATCTTCGCACTCCCCCACGACGCGCTGGCCGCCGAGCTGAGCACCGACTACCTGGAGCGAAACCGCATCTTCGGCATCCGCCGGGCCATCTGGGGGTTGGGCGCGATCTCCGTGTTCGTGGCCCTCGCCTTCGTGGGCAAGAGCGAGGAACCGCGCGCCTTGCTGGCCTGGATCGCCGGCGTCGGAGCGATCGCGACGACCCTCGCCATGCTGGGAACGGCGGTCTTCATCCGGGAGCGCCCCGACCATCAGGGGCGCGGGAGCCGTTCTCCGCTGGCCGCGATCACCCAGGTCCTCTCGAACCGCAACGCCCGCATCCTGCTGGGCGTCTTCTTCCTCCAGCAGATCGGCGTGGGCGGAGTGATGGTGCTGGCCGCCTACTACGCCGAATACGTGCACGACGAGCCGGAGATGCTCGCACCGATGATGGGCCTGGTCTTCGTCGGCTCGGTCCTGTCGATCCCCCTTTGGCTCCGGCTCGGCCGGCGCTTCGAGAAGAAGACGCTGCTGCTCTGGGCCATGACCGCGGTCGGAGCCTGCCTCTCGTCCCTGGGCCTGGTCGCAGCGGGGGATCGGGTCACGTTGTACGGGATCTGCGCGCTGGCCGGGCTCGCCGTCGGAGCCCTCGACGTCCTCTCGCCGAGCCTGCAGGCGGACGTGATCGATTCGGACGAGGTCGCGACCGGCGAGCGCAAGGAGGGCGTCTATTTCGCGGGCTGGCACCTCGCCGCCAAGACCGCCCTGGGCGTCGCCAGCCTGCTCGGCGGTCTCGCGTTGTCCGTCATCGGCTTGCAGCCGGGCACCCCTCCGTCGCCCGAGGCGGTGTCGGCGCTCAGGCTCTCCATCTCGCTGATTCCCGGAGTGGCCTATGCGGCGGGGATCCTGCTCTTCACGCGCTTCGGCCTGACGCGATCGGTGCACGACGCGATCCGCGAGCATCTGGACGGCGCGCGATACGGGCACGCCCCGGGGCCGGTTGCGGCTGCGCCGGGTGCCCTCGGACCCGCTGCCCGCTGGCTGGCTGCGCCACGGACTCCGGTCGAGCCTCAGGCCTCCTCGAGCGGAGGCAACCCGAGCACCTTGCGATAGGTGTTGTGATAGTGGTGCAAGGTCGGCTCGTTGCGACCGAACAGGAACCAGTCCTGCAGGCCCGACTCGGCGCTCCGCTGCGACTTCGATGCCGCGACGTAGTCCTCGTCGCGGATGATCGCCGCGAAGGTCTCGAAGAACTCCTCGGGGGTTCCCTCGACCTGCGGGTTCCCGAGCTCGTCCGGATCGAAGTAGAACGAGACGTGGGACACGGACCGGCCGACTTCGTCCGGGTGCGGGACCACGCGAACGACCGTGATCGAGTGCCGACCGACGTTGAAGATCACATTCGGGAAGAGCCAGTACACCGGGAAGCCGGCTCCGCGGAGCTTCCATTCGGACTCGGGCCGGTGGCGCAGCTGGTCGATCTCGCGCACGCAGAGAATCATCCGGTGGTTGCGCTCCCAGTGGTCGAAGCCCTGCACGTTGCCGTGGAAGATCGGGAAGAGCGTGTTCCGGTGGAGCGAGCTGAAGTGGTAGGTCTCGCCGAAGGTATCGATCGCGAGCTTCCAGTTGAGCGGCATGTCGTAGACGTCGGATGCGACGTGGACGTAGTCGGCAAAACCCCAATCGTCGAAGTCGGGCCCGAGACCCTCCAGGACCCGATCCGCGTCGATGACGCCGTCGGGCCCGGGATGCACCAGGAGCACGCCGTGCTTCTCCAGCGCGGGCAGCTCGATCAATCCGTGGCAGCCCTTGTCGATCTCGCCGAAGTGATCGGGCTTGGGGATCGAGACCAGCTCGCCTCCACTCGAGTAGGTCCAGGCGTGGAAGGGGCACACGAAGTGCTTCCGCTTCCCCCGCGGCTGCGCTTCGATCTGCACGCCGCGGTGACGGCAGGCATTGAGGAAGGCGCGGAAGCGGCCTTCCTCGTCTCGAGTGGCCAGGATGCGGGCGCCCCACTCGTCCAGGGTCAGGAAGGAGCCCGGCTCGGGGAGATCTCCGCTCATCCCGATCATCTGCGGGTACCCGAGGAAGAAGTCCTGCCGCTCACGCGCCGCCAGATCGGGGCAGGTGTAGGCGCTGGCCGGATTGCGCAACACGATTCCTGCGTCCAGGTTGGTGCCGGTATCGAGCTGATGGATCAGCTGCTTGAGGAGTCGGACCTGCTCGTCGTGCTTCACATGGAATCCAGGGATGCGGGTTCAGGGCGACCCCTGAACCATACCTGCGGGGCCCCGGGGCGAAAAGACTGCGGCTTCGGCATCATGCGCGCGGCGGAAGGAGCAGCTCCCCATGAAGACAAGAAGCCGAGGGCGCTTCGCGATCATCGGCGCCGGGATGTCGGGCCTGCTCGCGGCGATCAAGCTCCAGGAGGCGGGCTTCGACTTCACGGTCTTCGAGAAGGCCGACCGGGTGGGTGGGACCTGGCGCGAGAACACCTACCCCGGCATCGCCTGTGACGTTCCGTCCCATCTCTATTCCTACTCGTTCGCACTCAATCCGGACTGGCACTACCTCGCCTCACCCGGCGAGGAGATCCAGGCCTACTTCGAGCGCATGGCCGAGCGCCATGGGCTGGAGGCCCGGATCCGCTTCAACGACCCGGTGGTGCGGTGCGAGTGGCAGGAGGACGAGGCCGGCGCAGGGTGTTGGGAGGTCGAGTCCGCGTCGGGCACGATCGGTCGCTTCGAGTGGGTGATCGCCGCGACCGGCATCCTGCACCACCCGAAGGTTCCCGACATCGAGGGGATCGCGAGCTTCGCGGGCGCCTGCTTCCACAGCGCGCGCTGGGACCACGATGTGCCGCTGGACGGACGCCGTATCGGGGTGATCGGCACGGGCTCGAGCGGCGTCCAGATCACGGGGGCCCTCGGACCTCGGGCGGGCCACTTCACGCTCTTCCAGCGAACGGCGCAATGGGTGATGCCGGTCGACCAGATCGAGTACAGCGAGCAGCAGCGCGAGGCCTTCCGCCGGGACCCGGAGCTCCTGAAGCAGACCCACGAGCAGCTCTCCCGGAGCTTCCACGACGGCTTCGCCAATACCGTCCTCGACGGGGAGTCCGCCGCCATCGACGAGATCGAAAGGGCCTGCCGGGAGTACCTGGAGACCCGCGTCGTCGACCCGGAGCTCCGAGAGAACCTGCGGCCGGACTACCGCGCCGCGTGCAAACGCCTCGTCATCTCCCACAACTTCTACGACTCGGTCCAGCACGAGAATGTCGAGCTGGTGACGACGCCGATCTCCCGGATCGAGCCCTCCGGCGTGCGCACCGAGGACGGCAGACTCCACGAGCTGGATCTCCTCGTCCTGGCCACCGGCTTCCATGTCGATCGCTTCGTTCGGCCGATGACGGTGCGCGGCCACGGGGGCGTGCTGCTCGACGACGTCTGGGCGAAGCGGCCCTCTGCCTACCTGGCCCTGGCCGTTCCCGGCTTTCCGAACTTCTTCATGCTGAACGGCCCGAACAGCCCGGTCGGGAACTTCTCGCTGATCATGACCGCGGAGCTGCAGATCGCCTACGTCATGAAGCTCGTGGCCCTGGTGCAGCGGGGCGAGCTTCCGACCGCCATGCCCAGCGCCGAAGCCGCCGACCGCTTCGAGCAGGAGCGGACCGAAGCCGCCAAGAAGACCGTCTGGGCCACCGGCTGCAAGAGCTGGTACCTCGACGATCGCGGCATCCCCTTCGCATGGCCCTTCCCCTTCTCGCGATTCCGGGCCGAGATGGAGGTGCCGCGCCTCTCGGACTACGAGAGGCCTTTGGACCCGGTCTGAGTCACGGCTCGGAGCGGGGTCGGCGCTCGATCGCCGCTTGCATCGTCGGCCCGATCAGCTCGGCGAAATGCTGCGAGCCCGACGTGGTCAGGTGACAGATGTCGTCGAAGTCCTCACGGACCCCGGGCATCCGCGCCGCGACGTCGACGAACCAGGTCTCGCGGTGGCCGGCCGCCACGTCGCGCACGACCTGGTTGTGGGCCTCGATCGCGGCGACGACGTGGTCCGGCCGACCCCAGATCTCGATCGGGCTCCGGTGGCGGGTGAAGTCGAGCTCGCGGCGCAGGAAGGCCTGCTCCTCGTAGTCCGGAGCCCGGTAGAAAGCGAAGGTCAGCAGCAGCAGGGGCTCCTGCCGTTCGGCCGCGATGGCGGCGATCGCTTCGAGGTTCGCCCGGAAGGAAGGCGCCGTCTTGACCTGCGCTCCGTGCTCGAGCCAGGCTCGACGCGGCTCCTTCACCGGGACCAGCTGCACGTCGCCCCAGCGGAGCGCGACCCGGTCGAGGGCATGGCCCACGACGAAGGGGATGGCCGTGATGCCGAGCCAGGCGTCGCGTTCGATCCGGTTGACCGTTCGATACCAGGCGTAGTGGT
>JAJDAR010000242.1 GCA_029261775.1 Deltaproteobacteria bacterium
CACCCGGAAGTTCCCCTTCGACGACCGGGTCGAGGCGCGCCATGCGCTGGAGGGACGCCGGGCGTGAGCCTTCCCTTCCGGATCTCCGACGCCCTGGCGTGGACCGGCGGTCGCCTGGCCGGGCAGGCCGGCGCCGACCGCGCAGCCATGCAGCTGCAGGGCGTTTCGACGGACACCAGGCGCCTCGCGTCGGGAACGCTCTTCGTGGCGATCCGCGGACCTCGCCACGACGCCCACGACCACCTCGCTTCCGCGATCGACGGGGGCGCGGCCGCGCTGCTCGTCGAGCGCAGCGAGGCCGTGCCGGAGGGTTGCCCCGTGCCGGTGCTGGTCGTGGACGACACGACCCTCGCACTGGGTGCCCTCGCTGCCGGCCACCGGCGGGGCTTCGGAGGTCCGGTCGTCGCGATCACCGGGAGCAACGGCAAGACGACGACGAAGGAGATGTGCGCCGCGATCCTCGGCGTGACCGGAGCGTGCCTGAAGAACCGCGGCAACCTGAACAACGCCTTCGGTCTGCCGCTGACCTTGCTCGAGCGCGAGGCGGAGCACGTCGCGCTCGTCGTCGAGCTCGGCATGAACCACCGCGGGGAGATCGCGCCTCTCGCGGAGATCGCCCGGCCGACGGTCGGCGTGATCACCAACGTCGGCACGGCGCACATCGAGCATCTCGGCAGCCAGGAGGAGATCGCCCTCGAGAAGGGGGATCTGATCGCCGCGCTCAGGGACGATGCCGTCGCCGTGCTGAACGCGGACGATCCCCGCGTCATGGCCCAGGCCGATCGCACGCGGGCCCGGATCCTGACCTTCGGACGCAGCGAGGGCGCCGACCTGCGCGCCGAAGCCGTGCAGACCGACGGCGCCAGCGGCTTCGGCTTCGATCTGGTCCACGGCCGCGAGCGACACGAGGTCCGCGTGGCCGGCTTGGGGGAGCCCACCGTGATCAATGCGCTCGCGGCAGCGGCGGCCGCTTCGGCGGCGGGTGCCACGCTCGCCCAGGCCGTGCGCGGGCTGGCGGCCTATGCCGGAGTCCCGGGCCGGATGGCGCGCGTGGAGCTCGACCGCGGCTGCGTGCTGGTCGACGACACCTACAACGCGAACCCGCAGTCCACCGACGCGGCGCTGCGCAGCCTCGTGCGCGGCGCCGGCAGCGGACGCAGCTGGGCCGTACTCGGGAGCATGGGCGAGCTCGGGGACACCGCGCCGTCCGCCCACCGCGCGATGGGCGACCTGGCCGCCGAGCTGGGCGTGACCGGCCTGCTCGCGCTCGGCGAGCACGCGAGCGATCTCGCGGACGGGGCCCGGAGAGGCGGCATGAACGAGGCGTGCATCACCGTCGGCCGCTCCCACGAGGAGCTGGCCCAGGCCGTCGACGCCCTGCTGCAGCCCGGCGACTGGGTGTTGGTGAAGGGATCGCGATCGATGGCGATGGAGCGGGTCGTAGAGATGCTGGTCCGCGCGGCCGAAGCCCGCGGCAAGGAGGCCTGATGCTGTTCCATCTCCTGGTCCCGCTGGCCGACCAGTTCTCGGTCTTCAACGTGTTCCGCTACATCACCTTCCGGACGGCGGCGGCCACGCTGACGGCCCTCTTCCTCTCGTTCCTCGTCGGCCCGGCGATCATCCGCGCGCTCGGCCGCATGCGCGTCGGCCAACCGATCCGCGAGATCGGCCCCGACCACCAGGCCAAGGAAGGCACGCCGACCATGGGCGGCCTGCTGATCCTGCTCTCGCTCTTCGTGTCGGTGCTGCTCTGGGCCGATCTCACGAACCGGGCGACCTGGATCGTGCTCGGCCTGACCTTCGGCTACGGCGTGCTGGGTTTCGCCGACGACTACCTGAAGGTGCGCGCCCGCAACAGCGACGGCCTCCGGGCGCGTACCAAGCTCTTCTGGCAGTGGCTGCTGGCCATCGGTGTGGCCTGGCTCATCTACGCCGACCCCGCCTTCGACGGCGAGCTGGCCGTGCCCTTCTTCAAGGACTTCACGCCCCACCTGGGCTGGGCCTACGTGCCGCTGGCGGCCTTCGTGATCGTGGCCGCGAGCAACGGGGTCAACCTGACGGACGGCCTCGACGGCCTGGCGATCGGCCCGGTGATGATCACCTCGGGCACCTTCCTGATCCTCGCCTACGCAGCGGGTCACGCGCAGATCGCCGACTACCTGGCGATCAAGGCGGTGCCCGGCAGCGGACAGCTCGCCATCTTCTGCGGGGCGCTCGTCGGGGGAAGCCTGGGCTTCCTGTGGTTCAATACCTATCCAGCCCAGCTCTTCATGGGCGACGTCGGCGCGCTCGCGCTCGGGGGCGCGCTCGGCGCGATCGCGGTGGTGATCCGCCAGGAGATCCTGCTGGCGGTCGTCGGCGGCATCTTCGTCGTCGAGACGCTGTCGGTGATGATCCAGGTCGCGTCCTTCAAGCTGACCGGCCGGCGTGTCTTCCGCATGGCGCCGATCCACCACCATTTCGAAGAGCTCGGCTGGGCGGAGCAGAAGATCGTGGTCCGCTTCTGGATCGTGTCGATCATCCTCGCGCTCGTCGCGCTCTCATCGTTGAAGCTGCGCTGATGCGGATCGGCATGCGAGGAGCTGCATCGTGAGCGAGCGCGCGACCGCCAAGGATGCGACCCGCGGCCTGGCCGAGGCCAGCGCGGCGGCCGCCGTGGCCGCCACCTTCCTGGCCGCCCTGGGCGCCGTGTCGGTGTTCAGTGCGACGGCGCCCCTCGACTTCGAGCAGGCGATTCCTCCCCACTTCGTGCGCCACGCTGCCGCCCTCGGCCTGGGCGCGGCCTGCGCGTTCGGGGCCTCCCGGGTTCCGCTCGGGGTGTGGTACCGCAGCGCCCCTCTCCTCTGGACCGCAAGCCTGTGCCTGCTCATCCTGACCGCTCTCGCGGGCCACACGGCGAACGGCGCGACGCGTTGGCTGGTGATTCCGGGCGTCGGCATCGCCTTCCAGCCCGTCGAGTTCGCCAAGCTCGCGACGCTCATCGCGGTGGCGGCCTGGCTCTCGGGCAGCGACGGCAAGGCCGCTCTCACCCGACGCGGGGTGCTCGGCGCGCTGTCGCTTGCGGCGCTGCCCGCTGCGCTCTGCCTCGGGCAGCCGGACCTCGGCAACGCCGTTCTGCTGCTGCTGCTGACGGGTCTGCTGCTCTTCGTCGGAGGGGCACCCTTCCGCATCCTGCTGACGCCGGCCCTGGTCGGCGGAGCCGCGATCGCGCTCTACAGCTGGACGCATCCCCACGCGATGCGGCGCTGGGTCGGCTTCCTCGATCCCTGGGGCCGCGCCAGCAGCGAGGGCTTCCAGCTCGTGCAGTCCTTCGTCGCCTTCGGGCGCGGAGGCTGGAGCGGCGTGGGCCTCGGCGACGGCCGCCAGAAGCTCTTCTATCTACCCGAGGCGCATACCGACTTCATCCTGTCGGTGGTGGCCGAGGAGCTCGGGCTGATCGGCGTGGTGCTCGTGCTCGGCGCGTTTGCGGCGCTCTGGATCGCCGGGCTGCGGATCGCGCTGCGTGTACAGCAGCGTTTCCCGATGCTCCTGGCCTTCGCGATGAGCTCCCTGCTGGTGGTGCCCGCTGCGATGAACGCCGCTGTCGTGATGGGCCTGCTTCCGACCAAGGGTCTCACGCTTCCCCTGCTCTCCTACGGCCGCACCTCCCTGCTGGTCTCGTGCATAGCCGTGGGCATCCTGCTGGGTGTCGCGCGCAGCGCCGCGGCGGGACGGAAGACCCCGCGTGCGCCGGGCCGGCGCCCGGCGAGGGCGCGCAGATGAGGCTGCGCTGGGTGATCAGCGGCGGCGGCACCGGAGGCCACGTGACGCCCGCCCTCGCGCTCGGCGAAGCGATCCGCGAGAGCGGCGATCCCGTGCTCTTCGTCGGAAGTCGTCGCGGGCTGGAGGGGCGCCTGGTTCCCGAAGCCGGCTTCGAGCTCGAGACCCTGGATGCCCGGCCGTTGATCGGCCGGTCCCCCCTCGAGCGGGCTCGCAACCTGATTGCGCTGGTCGGCGCGACCGTACGGGCGCGGCAGCTGCTCCGCCGTTTCCGTGCCGATCGCGTCATCTCGGTCGGCGGGTACGCGTCGGCTCCGGCGGCCCTGGCCGCCGTCTGGTGCCGCATCCCGATGGTCCTCGTCAACACCGACGTGGCACCGGGCGCCGCCAACCGGCTGCTCGCGCGTTTCGCCCGTCGCATCTTCGTCGGCTTCGAGGCGGCCCAGGATCGCTTCGGCAGCCTTCGGGCTCGCGTCGTCCACGCGGGGGTGCCGCTGCGCAGGGCACTCCGCGATGCCTTCGCCGGAAACCGGGACGAGGATCGCTCGACCGCCGGAACCTCCGCCCCGCGACTGTTCGTGTTCGGCGGCAGCCAGGGCGCCCGGCAGATCAACGAGGCCATGATGGCGGCCCTGCCCGGCCTGCACACGGCCTGGCCGGCCCTCGAGGTCGTCCACCAGACGGGCGAAGAGGACCACGCGCGCGTCGCCGCCGCCTATGCGGCGGCCGGCGTCCGGGCCGAGGTCGTGGCCTTCGAGACCGACATGCCCGCGCGCTATCGCGCCGCCGACCTCGTGGTGTGTCGGGCCGGGGCCATCTCGATCGCCGAGCTGACGCTCGCCGGGCGCCCCGCCCTGGTCGTTCCGCTCGCCCACGTGGGGGGCGGCGAGCAGTTCGACAATGCGAGGGTGCTCGAGGAGGTCGGAGCTGCCCGCATGCTCGATCCCCGGGAGCTCACCGACGAGCGCTTCGCCGCGGCCCTTCACGCCCTGCTCGGCGACCCGAAGGCCCTCGTGAAGATGGGTGCCGCCGCCGCCTCGCTGGCCCGACCTCGCGCCGCCGAAGACATCATCGCCGCCTGCCGTGAGCTCGAGGGAGGGTCGCGATGAGGCCCCAGCAGTTCCGGGAGATCGAGCGATGAAGCGGCGCTTGCGCGGCATCCAGCGGGTGCATTTCGTCGGGATCGGCGGCATCGGCATGTGTGGCATCGCCGAGCTGTTGCTGGCTCAGGGCTACGAGATCAGTGGCTCCGATCTGGCGGACGGCCCGACGATCGCCAGGCTGCGCCAGCTCGGCGCGCAGGTCGCGATCGGACACGACGAGGCGCAGGTCGGCGAGGCGGACGTGGTGGTCGTCTCCTCGGCGATCCGTCCGACCAACGCCGAGGTCGAGGAGGCGAGGCGCCGGGGCATCCCGGTGATTCCGCGCGCCGAGATGCTCGCCGAGCTGATGCGCCTGCGAGACGGCATCGCCGTCGCCGGCAGCCACGGCAAGACGACCACGACCTCCCTGATCGCACACGTCCTGGCTCACGCGGGGCTCGACCCGACGGTCGTGGTCGGCGGCCGCATCGCGGGCGCCGGCGAGCGCACGGGGGCACGGCTGGGCGAGGGGTCGTTCCTCGTCGCGGAGGCCGACGAGAGCGACGGCTCCTTCCTGCGCCTGTCACCGGTGATCGCCGTGATCACGAACGTCGAGCCCGAACACCTCGACCACTACGGCAGCGAGGACGCGCTGCAGGACGCCTTCGTGCGCTTCGCCAACCAGGTGCCCTTCTTCGGCCTCTGCGTGGTGTGTCTGGATCATCCCGGCGTGCAGGAGCTGCTGCCCCGGCTCACGCGCCGTCGCGCCACCTACGGGTTCTCGCCCCAGGCCGAGTGGGGTGCCTCCGAGCTGGAGCTGAGTGCCGCCGGCGCGCGTTTCGTGGTGCGCCGCGCCGAGCGGGTCCTCGGTGTCATGGAGGTGCCGCTGGCGGGTCGTCACAACGTCCTCAATGTGCTTGCCGCACTCGCGGTGGCCGACGAGGCCGAAGTGGACTTCGAGCAGGCGCGCGAAGCGCTGCGGGAGTTCCCGGGGGTCGAACGTCGCTTCGAGACGAAGGGGCAGGCCCGCGGCGTGCGCGTGATCGACGACTACGGTCACCACCCGACCGAGATCCGCGCCACCCTCGCCGCGGCGCGAGCCGTCCACGAGGGGCGGCTGGTCGTCGTGTTCCAGCCCCACCGCTACTCCCGCACCCGCGACCTGTGGGACGACTTCGCTGCGGCCTTCCACGACGCCGACCTGCTGATCGTCACCGGCATCTACGCCGCGAGCGAACCCAAGATCCCCGGCGTCGAGGCCTCCGACCTGGTGCTGGCCATCCGCGAGCGGGGCCACCGGGACGCGCGCTTCAGCGCCGACCTCGCGGCCATCCCGGAACAGCTGGCTCCGGAGCTGCGGGACGGTGATTGGGTGATCACCCTCGGCGCCGGCGACATCACCCGGCTCGGCCCGGAGCTGCTGCGGGCCCTGGAGGCGAGGGCATGATCGCCCCGACGCTCCAGGAGGAGCTGCGCCGCGCGCTCGGCGCGGGGATCCGCTTCGATGCGGCGGCGGACCGGCTCACCTCGCTTCGCGTCGGCGGACCGGTGGACGCGGTCGCGACGCCCGCCGATCGGGACGAGCTGGCCGCACTGCTCGGGCTCTGTCACCGCCGCGGGGTGCCGTGCCGCGCGATCGGCCGCGGCTTCAACACCCTGATCCGGGACGAGGGCCTCGACGGCGTCCTGATCCAGCTCTCGCAGTTCCGGGCGCTCGCCCTCGAGGGCGAGACGCTCTTCGCCGAGGCGGGCGTCAGTCACGCGAGCCTCACCCGCTTCTGCCGCGACCACGGGCTCGCCGGTCTCGAGTTCGGCGCTGGCATCCCCGGCAGCCTGGGGGGGTGGGTGGCCATGAACGCGGGGATCGGCGAACGCGAGGTCAAGGACGCGCTTCGAAGCGTCGAGTGGTTCGGGCCGGCCGGCGACGGGCCGCACGAGCAGCGCCGCGAAGAGCTCGACTTCGTCTACCGGGCACTGCGGGGACTGCCCGACGGCAGCGTGATCAGCGCGGCGCGTCTGCAGGTGGAGATCTCGACGAAGGAGGCCGTCAGCGCCTCCGTCGATGCGCTCCTCGCCCGCAGGCAGGCCACCCAGCCCCTCGACGTGCCCTCCTGCGGCTCGGTCTTCAAGAATCCCGCCGGCGGCTTCGCCGGGCAGCTGATCGAGGCGGCCGGGCTGAAGGGAGAGACCGAGGGCGGCGCGATGATCTCGCCGCTGCACGCGAACTTCATCGTCAACAGCGGCCACGCCACGGCGGAGGACGTGCTGCGACTGATCGAGCGCGCCCGCGAAGAGGTCGAGCGACAGACGGGCGTCTCGCTCGAGACCGAAGTCCACATCCTGGGGAGGTCCCGATGAAGACGCGACGGCGCATCAGCCGCCGGGCTCGGCGCCTGGGCCGCTGGCTGACCTGGAGTCTGGCGGGCTCGCTCGGCCTCGCCACCGGCGTGTTCGGCTGGTCACAGCTCGTGAATCAGGTCGTGCCGGATCGCGCACGGGTCACGAGCGTCGAGATCTCGGGCAGCCGGCGTGTGCCGCCCGCCGAACTGGCGCGGCTCTCGGGCCTGTCGGCAGGAACGCCGCTGGGCGCCGTCGATCCCGCCGAGATCGAGGCGCGCATCCGATCCCATCCGTGGGTCGCGCAGGCTCGCGTGACCGCCCTGCCGCCGGGCCGACTGCTGATCGGCGTCGAGGAGCGGACGCCGCGCGCCGTCGCCCGCCTGGGCGACACGTTGTACTACGTGGACGGCTCGGGCGTGGCCTTCGCCGAGGCGCTCGCCGAGGGCGGGATCCCGGAGCTGGTCGGGGCGGTCGAGGTACGGCGCGGAGAGCCCCACACCGATCTGGTGGCCGGCATCCAGGTACTCGACGCCCTGGCGCGGGAGCGCCTGCCGGCGCCGCTGCGGGTGGAGATCGGCGCCGACCCGGACGGCGAGCGGCCGGCCTTCGAGTGGCGCCGCGGGGACGCGATCCAGCGCGTCGTGCTCGGGGAAGGGGAGCCTGCGGGAAAGCTCGCCCGACTGGCGCGGTTGATTCGCGCGGATCTTCGCGAGGCCAGGGACTCGGCCCAGCTCGACCTTCGCTTCGCGGAGCGGGTCGTGCTGCGCCCGGCCGCGCCGGGCGAGGCCGCAGGCACTCCGAGCGGAGGCGAGGGAAGCGAGGAAGACCGGGTGGCCGGCGATCGGCCCGCCGGGTCGAAGTCGGCGGCCCGAGGAGCCTAGACGAACGGATCCCGCGTCCGGCGAACGCCGGGCGCGAGAAGGACATGAACCAAGAGGGGGGACATCATGGCACGGAAAGACGATCTCATCGTCGGTCTCGACATCGGGACCACCAAGATCTGCGCGATCGTCGCAGAGCGGAAGGAGCACGGCGTCGACGTGGTCGGCATCGGAACCCATCCGTCGAAGGGCTTGCGCAAGGGCGTGGTCGTCGACATCGATGCCACCGTCGAGTCCATCAAGCAGGCCGTGGAAGAGGCGGAGCTGATGGCGGACTGCGAGATCTCGTCGGTCTACGCCGGCATCGCCGGCGGCCACATCGACGGGCTCAACTCGCACGGCGTCGTCGCGGTCAAGGACCGCGAGGTCTCGGAGAACGACGTACGGCGGGTGATCGACGCTGCCAAGGCCGTCGCGATCCCGATGGATCGCGAGGTGATCCACGTGATCCCGCAGGAGTTCGTCATCGACGATCAGGACGGGATTCGCGAGCCCCTGGGCATGAGCGGGGTGCGGCTCGAAGCCAAGATCCACATCGTGACCGCGGCCGTGACGAGCGCTCAGAACATCGTGAAGTGCGCGAACAAGGCCGGCCTCAACGTCATCGACATCGTGCTGGAGCCGCTCGCGTCCGCGGAGGCGGTGCTCGCGGCCGACGAGCGCGACCTCGGCGTGTGCCTGATCGACATCGGCGGAGGCACCACGGACGTGGCGGTCTTCTCCGAGGGCTCGATCAAGCACACCTCGGTGCTCTCGCTCGGCGGCTACCACATCACGAACGACATCGCAGTCGGTCTGCGGACGCCCTTCGACGAGGCCGAGCGCATCAAGAAGCGCTTCGGCGTCGCGTCGGCTCGCTATCTGGGGAGCGACGACGTGATCACGGTGCCGAGTGTCGGCGGCCGGCGACCCCGCGAGGTCTCGCGCAAGATCCTGTGCGAGATCATCGAGCCGCGCATCGACGAGATCCTGTCGCTCGCTCGCCAGGAGCTGGTCCGGGCCGGGCTCGCGGACCGGATCCCGTCCGGTGTCGTGATGACCGGCGGCGCGTCCTCGCTCACCGGGGCCACGGACCTCGCAGAGGAGATCTTCGAGTCGCCGGTTCGCGGAGGCGTGCCGATCCACGTGGGCGGCCTGCAGGACGTGGTGCGAGCCCCGATGTACGCCACCGGCGTCGGCCTCGTGCTCTTCGGCAGCTCGCGCACCCGGGGCAGCAACGGGAAGGGTTTCCGGATCCGGGACGAGTCGATCTTCCGCCGGGTCAAGCAGCGCATGCGCGACTGGTTCTACGGCGAGTTCGAATAGGCCGGGTGGGGGGGCCAGTCCGCTCCCACTCGCAACTTTTTGTCTAACCGGCCGTTTCCTTTGGGAAATCATCCCGCTAGGATGCGGCCAAAGGGGGGTAATGATGGGTAGGAATCGCGACCGGCGTGACGCGGGCGGATCTCCGAAGGAACAGGGTCTCGACCTGCTCGAGGTCGGCCCGGAGGACGGCGACGAGCTGCTCGAGTTCGAGGACTCGGGCGAGCTGCACGCCAAGATCAAGGTCGTCGGCTGTGGCGGGGCCGGCGGCAACGCCCTGGACACGATGATCAAGGCAGGGCTCTCGGGAGTCGAGTTCGTCGCGGCGAACACCGACGCCCAGGCCCTCGAGCACAAGCTGGCGCCGACCAAGGTGCAGCTCGGCATCCAGGTGACCCGCGGCCTCGGTTGCGGGGCCAATCCCGAGAAGGGCCGGGCCGCCGCGCTCGAGGATCGGGACAAGCTGCGCGACCTGTTGATCGGATCGGACATGGTTTTCGTGACCGCCGGCCTGGGCGGTGGCACGGGGACGGGCGCCGCGCCGGTCATCGCCGAGGTCGCCCGCGAGGTGGGTGCGCTGACGGTGGCCGTGGTCACCAAGCCCTTCCCCTTCGAGGGTCGGCAGCGCACCAAGCACGCCGAGCGAGGCCTCGACGAGCTGCATCGCGTGGTGGACACCCTCATCACCATCCCCAACCAGCGGCTGCTGGCGCTCGCGGGCAAGGACACGCCGATGACGGCGGCCTTCACGCTGGCGGACGACGTGCTCGTGAATGCGGTGCGCGGCATCTCGGACCTGATCACGGTGCACGGCCTGATCAACCTGGATTTCGCGGACGTGCGGACGATCATGAACGAGATGGGCATGGCACTGATGGGCACGGGCATGGGCACGGGCGAGAACCGCGCCCAGGATGCCGCCTTCGCCGCGATCTCGAGCCCGTTGCTCGAGGACGTGTCGATCGACGGGGCCCGGGGCGTGCTGATCAACATCACCGGCGGTCCGGACATGACGCTGTACGAGGTCAACGAGGCCTCGACGCTGGTGCAGGAGGCGGCCCACGAGGAGGCCAACATCATCTTCGGCGCGGTGATCGACGAGACCGTGCCGGAAGGCGAGATCCGGGTGACGGTGATCGCGACCGGTCTCGACGACGGGCGGGTCCGGGTCGGCGAGCGGACGCCCGGCGAGGCCAACGTGGCCGAGCTGCGGCCGCTCGAGGCGCCGGCCCCGGCTCCCGCGGCGTTCGAACCGGTCTCGCCCCCGCCCGCTGCGGTCGGCCTGGAGGAGACCACCGGCCTGGTGGTCGATCCGCCGCAGCCAATCGCGGACGAGGTGGCGGCGCCGGTCGAGTTCGTCTCGCCCTTCGAGGAGGACGAGCTCGACGTGCCGACCTTCCTGCGCAAGCGGCGGCGGGACGGCATCACCGAGGAGGACGAGGACCGGGAGGCACCGGCCTTCCTGCGCCGCTCGGCCGACTGAACGACGAGAGTGCGCGCGGGGACCCCTCCCGCGCTTGCTTGCAGCCAGGGGCTCCGTCAGCCTGTGCGGATGACGGAGCCCCTTCTGCTTGTGGAGTCCGAGGCCGCGGTCGCGACCGTGACCTTCAACGATCCGGCCCGCCTGAACGCCATGACCGAGGCGATGGGCGAGGCGATCGCGTCCGAGATGAAGGCCCTCTCCGCGCGGGACGACGTGGCGGCGGTGGTGCTGACCGGAGCGGGGCGGGCGTTCTCGGCCGGGGGCGACCTGGACATGATCGACCGCATGGGCGCCGCCGGGCGGGCCGACCCCGGCGGACCGACCCGGGCGGCCAATCGCGACTTCATGAGGCGGTTCTACGGCCTCTACCTGAGCATCCGGGACCTTCCCCAGCCGACGATCGCCGCGGTGAACGGCCACGCGATCGGCGCAGGCTGCTGCGTCGCTCTCGCCTGCGACCTGCGGATCGGTGCGAGCGAGGCCAAGCTCGGCCTGAACTTCACGCGTCTCGGCATCCACCCGGGCATGGCCGCGACCTGGACCCTGCCCCGGCTCGTCGGCCCGGCTCACGCAGCGGAGCTGCTCTACACCGGCAAGCTGATCGATGGCACGGAGGCCGCCCGGATCGGCATGCTCAACCGGGCGCTCGCCAGCAACCAGGTGCGGGTCGAGGCGCGCTCGATCGCCCAGGCGATCGCGGAATGCGCCCCGATGGCCGTACGCGGAGCCAAACGCTCGCTGGCGGCATCAGCAGAGGCCGATCTGGCCCAGGGCCTGGCGACCGAGGCCCACGAGCAGAGCCTCTGCTACGAGACCGAGGACCTGGCCGAAGGGCTGCGGGCCGCCCGGGAGAAGCGCGACCCCGTCTTCCGGGGCCGCTGACAGGGCTCCGGTCGCGGGCACGAAGCCGCCATGGTGACACCAGTCACGGGCGCGCGGCGTGCGATCCGCTAGGTCTCAAGTCACGCGCCCTGCGTTTCGAAGAAGCAGGAGGCGGCGCGCGGCCACAGAAGCATCGGGGGCAGTCAGTTGGAGCAGGCGAAGCGGGCGATTCGAAGTCAGGGCCTCTGGCTGACGGTGACGTATCTCGGCCTGATCCTGCTGATCGCCAAGGGCTACGCCAGCTAGCGCTGCCGAAGCCAGCCTGGCCGCCCGGCATCCGGGTGCTAGTCGCTCCCCTGGATCTGCTCGCCGAGGTCCTCGATGGCCTCGCCGACCTCCCCCTTGGCCTCGTCCAGCTTGCGACCCGCCTTCTCGAGCGCGCCCTCGTCGCCGTGGCGGAGCTTGTCGACCGTCTCGTCGAGCTTCCGACCGACCTTCTCGGCCGGGCCCTCTTCCTGGCAGGCAGCGCTGCCGACCACCAGGATCGTGAGCAGGCCCGCCACCAGGAGCCGCCTCACAACGCCTCGCACGGACCCACCACCTCGCTGGCGTTGAAGAAGTACGAGATCTCGATCCGGGCGGTCTCCGGGGCGTCGGAGCCGTGGGCTGCGTTGCGCTCGATGTCCGTGCCGAAGTCGCCGCGGATCGTGCCCGCCGGCGCGTCCTCGGAGTTCGTGGGACCCATCAGCTCGCGGTTCTTCGCGATGGCGCCTTCGCCCTCGAGGACGCTGACCACCACCGGACCCGAGGTCATGAACTTGACCAGGTCGCCGTAGAAGGGCCGCTCCTTGTGGACGGCGTAGAAGCCGCGCGCCAGCTCCTCGCTGAGCTGGACCTTCTTGAG
>JAJDAR010000243.1 GCA_029261775.1 Deltaproteobacteria bacterium
ACGAGGATGCGGTGACCCTCCTGCGGCGCTGCGCGGAGGCCGCCGGACCGCGCGGGCGTGTCTTCGTCGTGGAGAAGAACGGCCCGGACGGCGAGAGCCCGAGCAGCCACCAGGATCTGCGGATGCTCGCCTATTTCGGCGGCCGCGAGCGCGGGGTCGCCGATCTCCAGGCCCTCGCGGCGGAAGCGGGCCTGCGTTGCATGGCCGTCCATCGAGCCGGCGAGCTGTCGGTCATGGAGCTCGCGGCGAGCTCGGCCCGTCGCGCCTGAGAGCCCGGCGCGGCCCCGGACCACGCCGGCGCGCACAAGGTGAGCTGCGTGGGGTGCCGCCCCCGGATCCGTGCCCGAGGGTCATACTGCTTGCCAGGAGCGCGCTGCCGCTTCATGCTGGCCGGGAGGAGAAGAACCGACATGACCGAAAACCCCGACGTCCCCACTCCGGCTGCTGGAGATCGCAGCTTCGTCGAGCGATTGACCGGCGCTCTGATGCTGGATGCAAGCGTCTACGAGGAGGTCGAGCACGACACCTCGGCGATGGGCCAGGCCGCCGGCGTCGTCGCCCTTGGAGCCGTGGCGAGTGGGATCGGCGCGATGGCCGGCGCCGGCGTGAGCGGCGTCTTCGGGGGCGTCCTGATGGCCTTCGTCGGCTGGGCGCTCGGGGCGGCGGTCGTCTGGCTGGTCGGGGTCCAGATGATGGGCCACACCTCCGACTTCCCGGAGCTGCTGCGCACGCTCGGCTTCGCATCGGCGCCCCGCATCCTCGCCGTGCTGGGGATCATTCCGATCCTCGGGATCGTCGCCAACCTCGCTGTCCTGGCCTTGTCCCTGGTTGCCTGGGTCATCGCCGTCCGCCAGGCCCTCGACGTCGAGACCGGCCGTGCGGTGCTGGTCTGCGTGCTCGCCTTCATGGCACAGATCGCCATCGGAGCGATCCTGGCGGTATTCGGCATGGGCATGGTCGCAGCCGCGGCCTAGGCGCCACCGCGCGGGCGGCCCCGGCTCCGCCGCGCGTCGCTCTCCAGAGCTCCCGGGTTGCGGTACGATCGGCCGCCGTCGGGGCGACGTCGCCTCGCGTGGCAGGGTTGCGCGACGCGACGCGCCCGGGAGGAAGCATGGCGGAGAAGATCGAGATCACCGACGAGATGCAGGCCGCCGTCGGCATCGAGTCGGACCCCTGGCCCTACGAGGTCACGACGACCAGCGTCCGCGCCTTCGCGCGGGGCGTGGGCTACACGGACCGGGTCTACTTCGACGTGAAAGCGGCCCGGGCGGCTGGCTATCGCAGCCTGCCCTGCCCGCCGACCTACCTGGGAACGCCGGTGTTCATCCCGGGCGAGAGCAACGACACCTTCAGCGGCCCGCGCAACAGCGGGCCCGGCGTGAAGCACGGTCTCAAGAACGTGCTCGACGGTGGAACCGAGACCGAGTACCTCGCAGACATCTGCGCCGGGGACACCCTGACGGTGACCTCGAAGGTCGCCGATCTGGCGATCCGCGAGAGCAAGACCACGGGCCAGATGCTGATCGTGACCAACGAGACCACCTTCACGAACCAGGACGGTGTGGTCGTCGCCAAGCAGCGCGGCCAGGGCCTCTTCTACTAGCCGCGGGAGACCATCCGATGCCCCTCACCTACGACGGTTTCAAGGAAGGCGACGCGATCCCCGAGCTCGAGAAGAGCCCCGGCGTGACCCAGCTCGTCAAGTACGCGGCGGGGGGCGGCGACTTCAACCCGCTCCATCACGACTTCGCGTTCCCCCAGAGCAAGGCCCTGGGCTCGATCATCGTGCACGGTCGCTTCAAGTACGCCGCGCTGGGCGAGCTGGTCTCCAACTGGCTCGACCACGGCGGCCGCATCCAGAAGCTCGCCTGCCAGTATCGCGGCATGGACCTGCCCGAGCGCACGATGACCCTCGGCGGCACGGTCAAGCGCAAGTGGGAGGAGAACGGCCAGAAGCTGGCCGAGCTCGAGCTCTACGCGAAGAACGAAGAAGGCAAGAACACGACGCCTGGCTCGGCCATCGTGCGCCTGGACGGCTAGCCCCGGGGCTCCGCGATCGTGGACGGCCCGGTGCGGCACGAGCCGCGGCGGGGCGTCAGCCCGAGAGCGCCTTCCGGACGCTGCGCTTCAGGCGCACGGCCTCGGGCGCGAGCTTGCGATCGTCGGTGCGGAGCAGGAAGACGTCGAGACTGCCGTGCTTCTGCACGGTGCGCAGTGCGCGGGTCGTCACGCGCAGGGGCACCCGGCGTCCGAGCGCCTCGCTCTGCAGGTGGACACGCTGCAGGTTGGGATCGAAGCGCCGGCAGGTCTTGACGTTCGAGTGGGCCACGTTGCGGCCCGCCCTCGGGCCGACACCGGTGAGCTGGCATCGCTTCGGCACGACTACTTGCCCCGCTTTCCGTAACGCTTGTTGAAGCGGTCGACCCGGCCTTCGGTGTCCATCGCTCGCTGCTGGCCGGTCCAGAAGGGGTGGCTCTCGGCCGAGATCTCGAGACGGATCACCGGAAGCTCTTCGCCGTCGACCTCCTTGGTCTGGTCGGAGCTGAGCGTCGAGCGGGAGACCCACTGGTTGCCCGTCGCATTGTCGACGAAGAGCACCTTGTGGTAGTCGGGATGGATGTCGGGCTTCATGTCGATGGGCCTCTGTCTACCAGCTCGACTTGCGCATGCCCGGCAGCTCGCCGCGCAAGGTCATCTCGCGCATCACGATCCGGGACAGGCCGAACTTGCGGTAGACGGCCTTGGAGCGGCCGCTCACACGGCAGCGGCGGGTCAGCCGGGTGGGGCACGAGTTGCGCGGCATCTTCGCGAACTGTGCCTGGATCTCGTACTTCTCCTCCACGGAGACCTCCGGATCCTTGAGCCGCTTGCGCAGCTCGGCGCGCCGGTCGGCATACTTGGTGATGAGCCGCCTGCGCTTCTGATCGCGCAAGACCTGGGACTTCTTGGCCATGTGCCCTCTCGAACTCGGATCAGCGCCGACGGTCAGGCGCGAGCGGCGGAGGTTAGGAGTCCCACCGGGGCACCGCAACGCGTGATCCCCCAGGGGAAAGACACGATCCGTCGCCTCAAGGCACCAGGACGAGCTTGCCGACGGTCCGCCGCGCGCCGAGCTCGGTCAGCGCCTCGGCAACCTGCTCGAGGGGGAGCTCGCGTTGGATCCGCGGCCGGATCCCACCTTCCTCGTACAGGCGGAAAAGTGCCTCGAAGGTCTCGGGGATCCGTTCGGGCTCGTTCTGCTCGTAGGCAGACCAGTGCAGGCCGACCACCGAGATGTTCTTCAGCAGGACCCGGTTGACCGCGAGGCTCGGGATCGTGCCTCCGGCGAAACCGATCACCAACAGGCGTCCGTTCCAGGCGATGCAGCGGAGCGAGCGGTCGAAGACGTCGCCGCCGACCGAGTCGTAGATCACGTCGGCGCCCCGGCCGCCGGTCGCCTCCTGGACACGCTCCACGAAGTCCTCCTCGCGGTAGTCGATCAGGACCTCCGCGCCGGCCTCCCGGGCCACCTCCAGCTTGTCGGCCCCACCGGCCGTGGCGATCACCCGGGCACCGAGGGCCCGGCCGATCTGGACCGCTGCGAGCCCCACACCCCCCGCCGCGGCGTGGACCAGCAGCGTCTCCCCCTCCGAGAGGCCTGCGCGGAAGACGAGAGCCGCATACGACGTGGGGTAGACCACGGGCAGGGCCGCACCCTCGGCGAAGCTCATGGCGGGCGGGATGGGCCAGACCGAGCTCGCCGAGACGACCGCCCGCTCGGCGAAGCCGCCGGTCCACGTGCTGGCGCAGACCCGGTCGCCGACGGAGAAGCCCTCGACGCCCTCTGCAACCGCACGGACCCGGCCCGCGACCTCACCCCCCGGCACGAAGGGGAACGGCGGCTTGACCTGATACTTCCCCTGACACATCAGGGTGTCGTAGAAGTTGCAGCCGGCCGCAGCGACGTCGATGCACAGGCTGCCGGGCACGAGCTCGGGCTCGGGCGCGTCCCGGACGCGCAGCTCATCGGGCGTCATCCAGCGATCGACGACGACCGCGCGCATCGGGGCTCCTCCGACCAGGTGGGGGCCCGATATGCTAGCTCCCCCGGGAGGAGGTTCCGTGCAGCGCTCGTTCCTTTCCGTCGTGCCGGCCCTGTGGCTCCTGCTTGCGGGCTGCACCTTCGTCCCGAAGCCCGTCGACTCGGGGCAGCTGGTCTTCTGGGAGGTGCGACCTGCGGCGGAGAACGGAGCTTCGGCCCATGTGCTGGGCTCGGTGCACTTCGGCCGCGCGGCTCTGCACTTCGACCCCGCCATCGAGACCGCCCTGGCCGAAGCCGACGTGCTGGTCTTCGAGGTGGCTCCCGACGAGATGGACCCCCTGCTCGTCCAGGGGGCCCTCGCCGAGCTGGGACGCCTGCCCCCCGGCCGATCCCTGGCCGACGAGCTTCCGGAGAAGACCTGGCGGGCGCTGCGCATGCGACTCGAGCTGGCGGGACTGCCCCCCGACGGCCTCGCGATCTACGAGCCCTGGGTCGCCATGATCCAGGTGATCGGCCTCGACATGGCCGCGGCGGGCTTCCAGTCCGAGCAGGGCGTGGAGCAGCAGCTGCTGAAGCAGGCGGGGGGCCAGCCCTCCGTCGGACTCGAGACCGCGCGCTTCCAGCTCGAGCTCTTCGACGGCCTGCCGCGGAAGACCCAGATCTCCATGCTCGAGGACGCACTCGCCACGGGCGCCAGCAAGAACGCCCTGCACATCGACCTGATCCTCGAGGCCTGGCGGGTCGGGGACCTCGACCTGCTCCAGCGGGTGATGAACCCGGAGCCCGACGACCCGGAAGCCCAGCTCTTCCACGAGCGCGTGTTCACGGCGCGCAACCGTCACATGGCCGACGGCCTCGCGGCGCTGCTGACCGAGCCGAAGCGCTACTTCGTCACGGTGGGCGCGGGACACACCATCGGCGATGATGGGGTGCCGGCGCTGCTGCGTGCCCGCGGCTTCCGGGTCCGGCGCATTCCGCGGTCGGAGCCCTGAGGAGCCATGCAGACCGTCGACCCCAGCGCCTGGATCGCCCCCTCCGCCGAGCTCTACGGCCATGTCTCGATCGGCGAGGGAGCTTCCCTCTGGCCCCACTGCGTGATCCGCTCCGAATGCCAGGAGGTGGTGATCGGCCGCATGAGCAACCTCCAGGACTTCGTGATGATCCACGTCGGCTACGACCACCCGACCCGGATCGGCGACTTCTGCTCGATCACGCACCACGCGACCGTGCACGGTGCGATCATCGAGGACGACTGCATGATCGGCATCAACGCCGTGGTGATGGACGGGGCGGTCGTCGGGCGGGGCTCGATCGTGGCCCCTGGTGCCGTCGTGACCGAGGGCCGGATCATCCCGCCCCACTCGATCGTCGCCGGCGTGCCCGCCAAGGTCATCAAGGAGCGCGACGCCTCGGCCGAGAACCGGCTCAACGCCTGGAACTACCACCGCAACGCCGAGGCCTACCGCCGCGGAGAGCATCGCGCCTGGGATGGAGCGGAGTTCCGGGCCTTCTCTGCGGAGCGGCGGAAGGAGCTCGGGCTCGACTGAAGCTCGGGTCGTCCCTCGCGGCGGCCGCAGAGCCGGCAGCCCTCCCTAGACCCGGGTGTCGTGCCCCTCCCAGAAGGGCTCGCGCAGCACCCGCTTCAGGATCTTGCCCGAGCCGGTGCGGGGCAACTCGTCCATGAAGCTCACCGTGCGCGGCAGCTTGTAGCTCGCCAGGTGCTCGCGCGCGTGGGCCACCACGGCCTCCGCGTCGAGCTCGCTGCCGGGCGTGCGCACCACCACCGCGTGGACGCTCTCGCCCCACTCCTCGCTCGGGATCCCGAAGACTGCTGCATCGAAGATCTGGTCGTGCTGCTCGAGGGCGGCTTCGATCTCGGCGGGGTAGATGTTCATCCCGCCCGAGATGATCATGTCCTTCTTCCGGTCGCAGATGTAGTAGAAGCCCTCGTCATCGAAGTACGCGACGTCGCCGACGGTGTGCCAGTCCCCCCGCATGTCGGCTTCATACTTGTCGTGGGCCTTGTGATAGGTGGTCAGCACACTCTTGCTGCGCACGTACAGCTCGCCGGGGACCGAAGGCTCGGTCACGAGACCGCCGTCGTCGTCGAAGAGCGCGATCTCGACCAGCGGAGCCGGCTTGCCGCAGGAGCCGGGCTTCCGCATCTGGTCCGCGGGGTGCATGATCGTGTCCACGCCCAGCTCGGTCGAGCCATACACCTCCCACAGCGACTCCGGCGGAAAGTCCCGCACGTAGGCCTGCTTGAGAGCGAAGGACCAGGGCGCGGCATTCGCGATCATGATCCGCAGGCTCGACGTGTCGTAGCGGGCCTTCACCTCCGCCGGCAGGTTGCAGACCCGCCGGATCGGCGTCGGAGCCGCGAAGGTGCTGGTCACCCCGTGCGCGTCGACCAGGCGCAGCCAGTCCTCGGGGTCGTACTTGCGCTGCAGGACCACGGTCTGGCCCAGCGCGTAGGCCAGCCCCATGAAGCCGCCGGGACCCGAGTGATAGAGCGGACCCGTCGAGAGATAGACGTCCTCCGGTCGGTATCCGATGAACGCCAGCATCGCCTGGACCTGCTCGGGATCTCCGGACCCGGTGCGCACGGCGCCCTTCGGGTGACCCGTCGTGCCGGACGTGTAGATCATGCTCTGGGCCGTCACGTCCGGCCGCCTGGGCTCGGCCGACGGGGCGTTCGCGATCAGGTCCTCTCCCCCGAGCTGGCCCGCGCGCGGCTCACCTCCGAAGATCGCCACGTGCTTCAGCTGCGGGCACTCCGGCAGGATCGATGCGAAGAGATCGGCATGCTCGGCGTCGGCCCAGACGAAGACGGCATCGCAGTTGTCGACGACGTAGGCCGCCTCCTCCGGAGCGAACCGGTAGTTGAGCGGCACCGCCGTGGCGGCGATCTTGCGCGCCGCGTGGGTCATCGTGACCACGTCCGGCGAGTTCTGGCCGCACCAGACCACCCGGTCGCGCGGCCCGATCCCGAGGTCGAGCATCGCGTTGGCCAGCCGGTTCACCCGCAGATCCAGCTCCGCGTAGCTCCAGGTGGTGACGGCCTGGCCCGGCCGATCGTCGATGACGGCGGGCTTGTCGGGCTGGTTCCGGGCGTGGACGGTCAGGGAGTCGGGAGGTTGCTCGGGCATGCGCCCATCCTACCGCGACCCTGCAATCCCCCGGAAGAGCACGGCGACCCCGGTGCCGATGGCCCGACGACAGCCCTCGGCGTCGAGCAGCCCGTTCGCCCAGGCGATCCGAGCACCGTTGGTCGTGTGGGCGATGGTGCGCGCCGCCGCCAGCACGTCCACGCCCGGGGCCAGCTCGCCGCGCGACCGCCCCTGCAGGAGGATCTCGGCCAGCAGGCCGACCGTGCGATCCTGCAACGCCAGCACCTGCCGCGCGACCCTCGCCTCGGGGTGGGTCGTCGCGCGCAGGGCCACGGTCGTGAGGTCCGGGTCGCGGGCGAGCAGCTCGTGCTCGGCGTCGAGGAAGCTCTGCAGCCGCTCCTCCGCGGGGCGCGCCTCCCGGGCCGCGCGCACGCGGTAGCGGTGCCAGGCCCGCTCCTGAAGCTCCTGGAGCTCGTCGACGAGGAGCTCCTCCTTGCTCTGGATGTGGCGATAGAGGGAGCTGGCGCCCATGCCCGCCCGGGCGGCGATCGCCCGGAGGGTCGTGGCATCGAAGCCCTGTTCGCGAAAGAGCGCCCGGGCGGCCTCGCGAATGCGTGCCCGCGCGCGGCGACCGCGCTGCAGGCGTCCGTCGTCGGGTCGCAGCGTGGGCGACCGTCGGTCCGGCGCGACGAAGGGTTCCTGAGCCCCCATCCTGGGAGGAACCTCGCAGATCGACGGGGGGGAGGCCAGCAGGCCGGTGGAAGGCGAGGCCAGGGACGGTACGCCGGGCGGAACGAGCTAGCCCACGGCGCGCGCGGCCTCGTCCCGGGCCGGGCGTTCCATCAGGTGCACGGGCGTCCCCAGGATCTCCAGGCTCTCGCGCAGCTCGAATCCGCCGGCCCGGTAGAAGGGCAGGCAGGCTTCGCGATCGGTCTCGAGCCACGCCCAGGCCTCCGCGGCATCGACCTCCTCGAGCCATGCGGACAGCAGCGCCCGCCCCACGCCCTGCCCCTGCGCGTGGGGTCGCACGCCGAGGATCGCCAGATAGGCATGTCCTCCGATCGGGTGGTGGGCTTCCAGTACCTCACCGACCTGCGACCAACGCCCCGACACCCGGAACCCGACCCGCAGGGCGTGGCGCAGCCGCGCGGAGAAGGGGGAGAACGGGAGCGGCCAGTGGTGCGGCGGAACGGTCATGCGCACGCCGACCAGCTCGGGTCCCCGCCAGGCGCCGACGACCTCGCCGTGCGCCAGGTACTGCCCGAGCTGCAGCTGCATCCCCAGCCGGTTGCAGCGCAGGCGGCGGGCGGCGGGTTCGCCGATCACGGCGCGGTTCAGGGGGTTGTCGCGAAAGGCGTGGGCGAGCACCTCGGCGGCTGCCGCCGAGAGCGAGGCGGGGACAGCGCCCAGGCGGAGCAGCTACGCGTCCTCCGCCGCGGCCAGGTCGCTCTCCAGCGAGCGAGCCGCGAGCACGAAGTGCAGGAAGCCCCACAGCCCCATCACCACGCTGACCGATCCCAGGGAGTAGCGGATGGCCTCGTCCCCGTACGCTGCGAAGACGGTGTCGTTCAGGATGCCGACCGCCTGGGGGCCCAGCGCCAGGCCGATCATGTTGATGATGAAGAGCAGGATCGCACTCGCCACGGCGCGCATGCGCAGCGGCGCCATGGTCTGGACGGTCGAGAAGACCGGGCCCTGGTACATCGCACCCAGCAGCAGCCCGGGGAAGACGATGGTCAGCGCCAGTGCCGCATCCGAGTGGAAGAAGAAGGTCAGGGTGAAGGGCAGCGGACCGAGCGCGGCGAGCGCGGGAATCCACAGGTACCAGCGGAGGTCCCGTCGTCCCAGCCGGTCGGCGATCACGCCCGCCAGCACCGAGCCGATCGCCCCGGAGACACCGATCGCGAAGCCCAGGCTGGTCCCCGCCTCCGATCCGCTCATGTCGTGCACGCGGCGCAGGAAGGTCGGTCCCCAGCTCGCGAACGCGTATCCGGCGAAGGCCGTGAGACCCGTGGCGAAGGAGAGGTGGCGGAAGGAG
>JAJDAR010000244.1 GCA_029261775.1 Deltaproteobacteria bacterium
CGCATCGCCGAGGTGGCGGCCCGCTTCACCCTCGACGCGATGCCCGGCAAGCAGATGGCCATCGACGCCGACCTGAACCAGGGCCTGCTCGACGAATCGGAAGCCAAGCTTCGCCGCCAGGAGATCCAGCGCGAGGCCGACTTCTACGGAGCCATGGACGGCGCCAGCAAGTTCGTGAAGGGCGATGCCATCGCGGGTCTGCTGATCCTGGCCGTCAACATCGTGGGCGGTCTGGCCGTCGGCGTCATCCAGGGCGGGATGGGGGTCGTCGACGCGGTCGAGACCTATACGCTGCTCACGGTCGGCGACGGTCTGGTCGGGCAGGTACCGGCACTGATCGTCTCGACGGCGGCGGGCGTCGTGGTCACCCGCGCGGCGGCCGGAGCGCCCCTCGCCGAAGAGCTGAACGTGCAGCTGATCAGCCAGCCCCGGGCCCTTTATGGTGCCGCCGGCATGCTGGCGGTGCTCGCGATGGTGCCCGGCTTTCCCTTCCTGCCCTTCGCGGCCCTGGCCGGCGGCAGCGCCTGGCTGGCGCGCTCGGTCCGCGACGAAGCCAAGCCCGAGCCCGAAACGGCCGAGCTGACACCTGCGGAGCCTCCGGTCTCCGAGGAGGACGAAGTGCGCAATGCCCTCAGCCTGGACGATCTGGAGCTGGAGATCGGCTACGGCCTGATCCCGCTCGTGGATCCGGATCGCGGCGGCGATCTGCTTCCGCGCGTACGCGCGATGCGCAAGCAGCTGGCGGCCGAGCTCGGCTTCGTGATCCCGCTGATCCACATCCGCGACAACCTGCAGCTGGAGCCGGGGGAGTACGCGATCCTGCTGCGCGGCAACGTCGTCGCACGCTCGCGCATTCCCCCCGGACGACAGCTCGCCATCCGCTCCGACTCCACGACAGAAGAGCTGCCCGGGATCGAGACCAAGGATCCGGCCTTCGGCCTGCCCGCCCTGTGGATCCAGGAGCGCGATCGGGACCGCGCGGCGTCGGCAGGTTACACGGTGGTGGACGCCGCCTCGGCTCTCGCAACGCATCTGGCCGAGACGATCCGGCGCTTCGGCCCGGAGCTGCTCACGCGGCAACAGGTCATGGATCTGGTCCAGGCCTACGCGGAGCAGGCGCCCAAGGTCGTCGAGGAGATCGTGCCGTCGATCGTCAGCATCTCGGTGCTGCACCGCACGCTTCGGAGCCTGCTCGAGGAGGGGGTCTCGGTGCGCGACATCGGCTCGATCCTCGAGACTCTGGCCGAGTTCGCCGGCCGGATCGAGGATCCGGACCTGCTCACCGATCTGGTGCGCGAGCGGCTGGGCCGCACGATCACCCGTCCCTTCCTGGACGCCGACGGCACCCTCCGCGTGATGACGCTCGAGCCCGGTCTCGAGGAGAGCCTGAAGAGCGGCGTCCAGCGCTCGCAGGGCGGGACCTATCTGGCCATCGATCCGCAGACCCTGGACCGGCTGGTGCGCGGCGTGGAGGAGCAGGCGCTCTCGATGCCGGCCGGCGGCGAGAGCCGCGGCGCCGTCCTGCTCTCCTCCCAGGCGATTCGTTCCCCGCTGCGGCAGCTGCTCTCGCGCAGCGCGCCGCGTGTCCACGTCGTCTCACACAATGAGCTGCCCCCGGACGTCCACATCGTGGCGACCGGGCAGGTGGAGTTGGCCGATGCACATCAAACGCTATGAAGCAGCCACGATGGCGGCAGCGATCGCCCAGATCCGGGAGGAGCTGGGACCGGATGCGCTGATCCTGCAGTCGAGACAGGTCCGCCGCGAGGGGCTCTTCGGCATCCTCGCCAAGCCCGTCGTCGAAGTCACGGCCGCCGTCGATCGCGAGCACCGCAGCGCGGAGGCCGGCGGGCCGCGCGACGACCGGAGCTGGCGCGAGATCCAGATCGCCAAGGCCCTGATCGAGCCCATCGAGGACCAGGTTCGCGACGTCCGGCGCACCGTCGACTCCCTCACCGTGGGAGGCTCCGCACCGCTGACGATCGCGCGCGAGCTCGCCCAGCTGCGCGAGATCGTGGCGGATCTGCGCCTCCCCGATCTCGCGGGCTCGCGGCCCCAGGCCGCGGCGCTCATCGCCTCGGGTCTCGATCCGCGCCACGCCTTCGCGTTGGCCGCGGAGGCGGCGGCGCGAAGCGAGCACCCGGACCGCGAGGCCTGCCTCGATACGCTGGCGTCGCGACTGGAGGGGCGGCTCCGCCCGCAGCGCCAGGACGATCCGCCGATCACCCTGGTGGTCGGGCCGACCGGCGCCGGCAAGACGACGAGCCTGGCGAAGGTCGCGGGACGCGAGAAGGCCGCGCGGCGCGAGCTGGCGGTCGTCACCACCGATGCGCACCGATACGGAGCCGAGCTGCTGCTGCGTCGCTTCTCGCGGGACCTCGAAGTGCCCTTCGACGTCGCGGTCTCTCCCGAGGCGTTGGCCGATCGGGTCCGGCGGCACGGCGAGCGCACCCTCTTCGTGGACACGGCCGGGCGCAGTCCCAACGATCCGCACGGCATCTCGGATCTCCGCGCCATGCGGGACGCTCTCGGCAAGGCGGCCCAGGTGCAGCTCGTGCTCTCGGCGACCACCAAGGCGAGCGATCTGCGCGCCCAGGTCGCGCGCTTTCGACCGCTCGAGCCCGACGGGCTGATCGTCACGCGAACCGATGAGAGTGGAGACTTCCTGAACGTGGTGAACCTGTTGCTCGACGACGAAGCGCCGCCCCTGACCTGGCTGGGCAGCGGCCAGAGGGTGCCCGAGGATCTCGACGTCCCGGAGCCCCGCGAGCTGGCGAGCTGGGCCCTGGGAGCCGCGGCA
>JAJDAR010000245.1 GCA_029261775.1 Deltaproteobacteria bacterium
GCGTCGATCGCGCACTCGGCCGCCGCCACCAACGAGCCCGTTCGCGAGGGGCTCGTCGCCCTGCTCGAGCCCTTCATCGACACCATCGTCGTCTGCACGATGACGGGGCTCGTGATCGTCGTGACCGGCGCCCACCTGCAAGAAGGGGTCTCCGGCATCACGATGACCTCGTGGGCCTTCGAGTCGGCCTTCCCCTGGTTCAAGTACGTCCTGTCCCTGACCGCCATCCTGTTCGCCTTCAGCACGATGATCTCGTGGAGCTACTACGGCGAGCAGTGCTGGGCCTACCTGTTCGGGATCCGTTCGATCCTGCTCTTCAAGGCCCTGTTCCTGGGCTTCGCCTGGCTCGGCGCGATCTTCCAGGCCCAGGCGGTGCTCGACTTCGGCGACCTGATGATCCTGGGCATGGCGTTCCCGAACATCATCGGCGTCGTCATGCTCTCCGGCCGCATCAAGGCCGATCTCGACGACTACCTGGCGAGGCTCCGGTCGGGGGCGATGACCCGGGTCGACGGGGCGGCGGGCAGCGCGTAGGCCTGGATCCAGTCTCCCATCGGCGAGCGGACGCCGGCGTGGCCGCCGGGCGCCACGATGAGCAGCTGGCGGCCTTCACTGAGGACACTGATGGGGCCGGCGTGCAGTCCCGCCGGGAGAGGCAGGGTCGCCACGACCCGCCCCGTCGCGAGATCGTGGGCGCGCATCTCGGCGACTCCGGTGCCCGCGTGGAAGACCAACCCTCCCCCGGTCACGAGCGGCGGTCCGTAGGCGAAGAGCCCGGACTCCGGGCCGCCACTGCCGGTCGGCGAGCGCCAGGCGATCGTCTCCGACTCGAGGTCGACCGCGACGAGCTCGCCCCAGGGCGGAGCCAGGCACGACTTCCCGTCCCGCTCGAAACCCACCCTCCCGGTCAGGGGGTGCGTGATGTAGCGGAGCCCGGTGCCGCGCCCGCTCAGCAAGAACCAGACGGCGCGCAGGTACCCGTGCATCGGCTGTGCCTCGTCGTTGGCCAGGTTCGACGCTGCGCCCCAGACCGGTCGCAGCTTGACGACGTTGGCGCTGCGGTTGACCGGCACGACCAGCCGGCGACCCACCGGGTCGAAGGCCGCACCCGACCAGTTCGCACCGCCCCCGTTCGACGGGTGGATGATGGTTCCGCCCAGGCTGGGCGGTGTGAACATGCCCTCGTTGCGGAGCTCACCCAGCCACGACCGGCAGGCCTCATGGTGGTCGGGGTCCTCGTCCCATAGATCCTGCTCGCGCAGGTGCTGGGAGGTGAGCGGCGGCGGCGCTGTCGGGAAGGGCTGGGTCGGCCACGACCGCTCCCCGGGCATGTCGCTGGCCGGGACCGGGCGCTCTTCGACGGGGAACACCGGTCGGCCCGTCTCCCGATCCAGGACGAAGGCGAAGCCCGTCTTCGTCACCTGGACCACGGCCTCGACCCGAACTCCATCCTTGTCGAACTCGACCAGGACCGGCGGTGCCGGCAGGTCGTAGTCCCAGATGTCGTGGTGGACGGTCTGGAAGTGCCATTGGCGCTCGCCGTTGCGCGCATCGAGGGCCACCAGCGAGTCGGAGAAGAGGTTGGCTCCGGGCCGGTCACCGCCGTAGAAGTCCGGGCTTGCGGTGCTGACGGGCAGGAAGACCCAGCCCCGCTCCGGGTCGGCGGTGATGGTGCTCCACACGTTCGCACCGCCCGACTCGCCGTGGCTGTCCTCGAGCCAGGTCTCGTGACCGGCCTCGCCGGCGTGCGGGATGGTGTGGAAGGTCCAGACGGGCTCGCCGGTCACGACGTCGAAGGCCTGCACGTCACCCGGCGGCTGGATGCGTCGGACCGTGTCGGCGATCGAGGACCCGACCACGACGACGTCCCCGACGACCGTGGGCGGGGAGGTGACGTTGTATTCGTGTGCATCGGCGATGCCTGGGAGCGCGGAAAGGAGATCGACCTCGCCTGCCTCGCCGAAGCCGTCACAGCGGCGCCCGGTGACGGCGTCGAGCGCGATCAGGCGGGCATCGAGGGTGGCCGTCAGGATGCGGTGGCCGCAGGGCGAGGCACGCTCTCCTCCGCGCCAGAGGGCGACCCCGCGGTTGATCAACATGTTGGCGAAGAAGCGGCCCCGGTCGATTTCGGGATCGAAGCTCCACAGCTCGCGACCCGTGGCCACGTCGAGAGCGATCACGCGGTTGAAGGGCGTGCTCACGACCAGCCTGCCGTCGAACACCAGCGGTGTCCCCTCGAAAGAGGTGCTGCGGTTGACGCGATCCGGCCGCAGCCGCGGCGCCTGGACGTCGCCGTGGCGATAGCTCCAGACCTGCTCGAGCTGATCCACGTTGCCCGGGTGGATCTGGGCGAGCGGGGAGTAGCGACCGCCGCCCGCGGCGCCCTCGGTATGCGTCCACTCCGTCTGCGCGGACACGTCCGCTTCGACGGCGAAACCCGCGCTGCCGGCCAGGCACGCGAGCCCCGCCAACAGGCAGCCGGCAATCCCGCTCTTCGGTGCAGTCATGCCCATCGTCTAGCAACCGCCGTGCCGGCCCGGAGCCACACAGCGCGCCCCACGACACCTCGTCCTGCAGCCCGCCGATTGCACTGCAGGCCCTACGCTGCGGTCGTGGGTCCTCAGACCCCCGCGGCGCCGTCGTCGCGCGTGGCCCGCAGCCGGTCGAAGGGCGGCCGGCCCTCGAACGGATCCTTGCGCACCGGGCAATCGCCTTGCGCGCAGCCCTTGCAGTGATGGGGCCGGCAGGGGTCGAAGTGGATCACGACGTCTCCGCCGCGCACGTGCTCCGCGATCACCTCCTCGACCTCGTCGTGGATGTGATGCAGGCGCTCGGCGTCGAAGTAGCGGGGGACGACGAGGTGGAAGTCGGCGTGGACGTCCGCTCCCGCACGCCACGCCCGCAGCCCATGGGCATCGACCCACTCGGGACGCCACTCCGCCTCCAGGGTCCCGGTCAGGGTGTCGAGCAGGTCCTCGTCGGCCGCATCCATCAGGCCGTGGGTCGCCTCGCGCGCGAGCTTGAAGCCCTCCCGAAGGACGTGCACGGCTACGCCGAGCGCCACGATCGGATCCAGCACGTGCAGACCCGTCGCCCACACCACGCCGATCCCCACGATCACGCCCGCGCTGGTCCACACGTCGGTCAGCACGTGACGCCCGTCCGCCACCAGCGCCACCGAATGTGTGCGACGACCGACCCGCACCAGATACGCGCCGAGGGCCCCGTTCGCGACGCTCGCCACCACCAGCAGGCCCAGCCCCAGGTCCAGCTGACGGGGCACCGATCCCTGGATCAGGGCCCGCGTCGCTTCGACCGCGATCAGGATCGCCGCGACGGCGATCAGCGTGCCCTCGATGCCCGCCGAGAAGTATTCGACCTTGCCGTGCCCGTAGGGGTGGTCGTCGTCGGCCGGACGGGCCGCCACATAGAGGCTCATCAGCAGCAGCCCCGCTGCGACGACGTTGACCACCGACTCCATCGCATCGGCGAAGACCGCGCTCGAGCCGGTCAGCAGCCACGCGACGAGCTTGCTGGCGAGGATTGCGCTCCCCGCCGCCGCCGAGACCCAGCCGGCACGCAGCCGCTCGCTTCGATCGGAGCCCATCGGAGAGGAAGGCTAGCGGGGCCGATCCGGCCCGGTTGAAATCGAAAGTGGAGTTCAGTTCGGCGGTGCCCACTTCCCGGAACGGGCCCTTCGGCCTCGAGGCGATGCCCGGAGCGAGGCCTACGTGCGCCGGTAGAGGCCCATCGTCGCACCCTTCGGGGTCGTGTCCGCCTTCAGCAGGGTCCATTCGGCAGGCGGCGTGCGATCGCCGAACAGGCGCTTGCCAGCGCCGACGACCACGGGAAAGGTCCACAGCCTGAGTTCATCGACGAGGCCTTCGGACAGCAACGTCTGGCTGAGCTGCCAGCTGCCGTGGACCTGCAGCAGCGGACCCTCCTGCTCCTTCAGCCGGGCCACTGCGGTCGCGACCTCTCCGGAGACCCCCACCGAGTTGCTCCACCCGAGGCTGCCCGGATCCGACGTCACGACGTACTTGGTCGCGGCGGTCAGCCGGCTGGCCAGGCGATCGGCCTCGCTCGCGAAGCTGCCGGCGAACGCGTCGTAGGTAGCTCGTCCGAGCAGGAGGTCATAGGGATCGCGCATGGCCTCTGCCGCCACCTGCTCCATGACCTCGTCCCAGCAGCCTCGTGCCCATCCGCCATGGAGGAATCCTCCGGACGAATCTTCATCGGGCCTGCCCGGCGACTGCATGACCCCGTCGAGGGTGAGGAAGATCAGCAGCGCGAGATCTCTCATGACCTGCCGCCAACCCACAGCCGCGAACGACCGTCACGGCAGCGGTGGCTACTCGGTCTCATCGTCTCCGTCCATGACATCCTGCCACTCGGTTAGATGGTAGGCCTCGGCGTTCGCGAGGACGCAGCAGCCGTCCGAATTCTCGACGATGCTGATGCAGTGCGTGGTCTCGCCGTAGTCGAGCGACACCCGGACCTCGGCATCCTGGTTCTCGAAGCTGCGCAGCTCTTCGATCAATCCCTTGATCGTCTTGCCGCGCGTCACCCAATCGGGCAGGGGATGTTTCGGCTCGGTCATGCGGCCCGCCTACGCGGCGCCGCCCGCCGTGAAGCGGCACGGCATGCGCTTGATGCCGTGAATGAAGGCCGAGAGCAGGCGCTCGGGCGGGCCGGTGATCTCGAGGTCGGGGAGGCGGGTCAGGATCTCGCGGAACATCACGCGCATCTCGCGGCGGGCCAGGTTGGCGCCGAGGCAGAAATGGGGTCCGGGGCCGCCGAAGCCCACGTGCTCGTTCGGGTTGCGGGTGACGTCGAAGCGGTAGGGCTCGTCGAACACGTCCTCGTCGCGATTGCCGGAGCAGTACCAGAGCACCACCTTGGAGCCGGCTGCGAGCTTCTGTCCCGAGAGCTCGGTGTCGCGGGTGACGGTCCGGCGGAAGTGGATGACGGGACTGGCCCAGCGCACGACCTCCTCGATCGCCGTCGGGGCCACGCCCTCGAAGTCGCCCTGCCACTTCTGACGCTGGTCGGGGAAGTCGCAGAGGGCCTTCATGCCGTGGCTGATGGCGTTGCGCGTCGTCTCGTTGCCGGCCACGACGAGCAGCACGAAGAACGACGCCAGGTCCTGGTCCTCGAGCCGGTCGCCTTCGACCTCGGCGTTCACGAGGGCCGAGGTCAGATCGTCCGTCGGCGTCTTCCTGCGCAGGGCCGCCAGCTCCTTCATCAGCGTCGCGAGGGCACTGCCGGATTCGAGCGCGGCGGCGATCGGGCTCTTGCCTGGCGGCACGTACTGCGGATCGCTCAGCCCCAGGATCACGTTCGTCTGGTCGAAGACGAACCGGGTCTGGCTCTCCGGGATGCCCATCAGGTCGCAGATGATCTCGAGCGGCAGCGGCGCAGCGATATCGCTGACGAAGTCGCACTCTCCTTTCTCGATCACGCGGTCGATCACCGCCTTGGCCCGCCGCTCCACGTCGACCTCGAGTCGCCCGAGGCTGTGCTTCGTGAAGCCGCGCGAGACGATGCGACGCAGCCGCCCGTGCCTCGGGTCGTCCATGTTGATCATCGAGCCGAAGAACTCGTTGAAGGCCGGCGGCGTGTCCGGAATCTGGGTGCCCTGCCCCGAGCAGAAGACCTCGGGCGTCCGGCTCGCCGTCAGGATGTCGGCGTGGCGCGTCAGCGAGTAGAAGCCGGGGCCCTTCGGGATCTCCGGGATCACCTGCCGCTCCTCCATGAACGGCACGGGGCGGTCGCGGCGCAGGGTCTGGAAGGCGCCCTCGCGCTCCTCGGCGGGCCGCACCCAGAAGAGCGGGTCGACGAAATCGATCTCGTCGGCGGCAAGGACCGGCTTCGGCTGCATGATCATTCTCCTCGGGTCTCGGCCTGGCGCGTCGCGATCAGCGCCGCACGCCGGCTGAGAAGGTAGGCGCGCAGGGCGGCCACGTCGCGCGGGCCGATCCAGGCGTCGAAACGCGGCATGCCGTTCTGGAGCAACGCGCCGCGCAACACGATCTCGTCCAGGGTGTCGTACACGGCGGGCGCCGACTTGCGCAGGTCCGGCAGGACGCCGCCGCTGACCGCGCCGGCCCCGTGGCAGACCCCGCAGTACCGGTGGTACGTGAAGTTCCCCTGCTGCACGAGCTCGGCATCGAGCTCTGCGGGCAGCGCCTCGAGCTCGCGTTCGAGGACTTCGTGGACGGGGAGCCGGGTCCGGCCCCCGAGCTTGTACACGAGCAGCCGCCCGGTATTGTCGGTCACGCCGGCGGCTGCAGCGGCGTCGCCCGCCGCCAGCGCGAAGCCCCCACCCCACCCCGCCATCACCACCACGTACTGCTCGCGGTCGAGCTCGTACGTGATCGGGGCCGCGACGATCCCAGTGCCGGCGGGCGTCTCCCACAGCTTCTCGCCGTCGGTGGCGCGGTAGGCGACGAAGGTGCCGTGCGCCGTGCCCTGGAACACGAGGTTCCCCCCGGTGCTCAG
>JAJDAR010000246.1 GCA_029261775.1 Deltaproteobacteria bacterium
GGGGTTGCCCGGCACGGCGCGCCCCGGGGTGCAATTCCAAAATGAACACTAACGTCCCCGCTCTTCGTTCCCCGCTCTTCGTTCCCCGCTCTTCGTTCCCCGCTCTTCGTTCCCCGCTCTTCGTTCCCCGCTCTTCGTTCCCCGCTCTTCGTTCGCGCGGTCTCGATTTAGTTTCGGGTCTCGAGTTGGGCGTGGTGGTGGTAGAGGGCGAGGAGGGCGGAGGCGCTCAGGACGTGCCAGATGGAGTGACCCTGGATCCAGTGGTTCGTGGGGTCGCACCAGGTGCGGGTCACGTCGGCCAGGGAGAAGAGGCCCGCTGCGGTGAGCAGGCCCAGGGCCAGGGCGAAGAAGCGGTAGCTCGGCGCAGGGCCCAGGCGCCGGCGGGCGGCCAGCTCCTGCCCGATGGTGAGCAGGATCAGCACCAGCACCAGGCCCTGGTACGGGAGCGCGGTCGCCCAGAGCAGCGGCACGAGCAGCGTGAAGCCGGCCACTCCGGCCGCGAAGAACGCGCCCTTTCGCGAGGCCTCGATCCAGCCCAGCCGCCCGGCGTTCTCGGTGATCACCGTGAAGCAGAACACGAACATGCCGACGAAGTCGAGGATCTGCAACATGAAGGTGTAGGAGGCGTGATACACCCCCGAGCAGATCCCGACGGCGATGCTCGCCGGACCGAAGAAGCGCAGCTCGCCCTTCGGTGTGCCACTGGCGCGGCGGGTCTCGAGGATCATCCAGACGCCGAGCACCACATAGGCCAGGTTCGACCAGGTGTCCGCCGGGTTCGTGACCCAGGCGCAGAGCTGCTCCTCGCACCAGTCGACGTTCGGCGGGGTGAAGCCGCTCCACGGGCAGCCGTCGGGCATCGGTGCGGGCATGACTGGGCTCCTCGGTGCGGCGGTCCACCCGACTCTACCGGCGCAGCTTCCGGTATGCTCCGGCGCGATGGCGGGCGGCAGCAATCCGGTTCGGGCGATCCTCTACGCCTTCGGCGCGAACAGCGGCATCGCCGTCGCCAAGACCGCCGCCGCACTCTACACCGGCTCCTCGAGCATGACCGCCGAGGCGATCCACTCCTTCGCCGATGCCGGCAACCAGCTGCTGCTGCTGCTCGGGATCCGCCGTTCCCGGCGCGCCCCCGACCGCGAGCACCCGCTCGGCTACGGCAAGGTCACCTACTTCTGGAGCTTCATCGTCGCAATGCTGCTGTTCAGCGTGGGCGGCCTGTTCTCGCTGTACGAGGGCTACCACAAGCTCCACGACCCCGGACCGATCGAGAACGGCTGGATCGCGCTCGTGGTGCTCGGCCTGGCGATCGGGCTCGAGGCTGTGAGCATGCGCGCCTGCATGGTCGAGGTGAATGCCGTGCGCGGCGACCGCAGCCTGTGGGGCTGGCTGCAAGAGTCCCGCAGCTCCGAGCTGGTGGTCGTGTTCGGCGAGGATCTGGCCGCGCTGATCGGCCTGGTCTTCGCCTTCTCCTTCGTCGGGCTGGCGATGATCACCGGCGACGGCCGCTACGACGCCTACGGCTCGATGGCCATCGGCGTGCTGCTGGTGATCGTTGCGCTGTTCGTCGCCAGTCTCGTGGCCAAGCTGCTGATCGGCCGCTCGGCCGACCCCAGGATCGCGGCCGCGGTGGCCGAGGAGATCCGCGACGATCCCGAGTTCGTCGAGGTCTTCCACCTGATCACGATCCAGGTCGGCCCCCAGATCATGCTCGCCGCCAAGCTGCGCATGCGCGGTGGGCTCGGGCTCGACGAGGCCTGTCGTCGGATCAACGAGCTCGAGGTGCGCCTGCGCGAGCGCATCCCCGAGCTGGGCTGGCTCTTCATGGAGCCGGATCTGGAGGACTGAGTGCGCCGCTTCGCGACCGCGATGGGCATCCTCGCGCTGGCGTTGGCCGCAGCTGCGTTCCTGTGGGTGGTCGCGAACCTCAGCGATGCGCCCGATCCCTCCGACGAGGACCTCGCCCTGCAACTCGATCCCCGTCCGGAGCCCGAAGCCGACGTCTTCGCGGGTCTGGGCGAGATCGTCGCGCAGATCTCGCTCGAAGAAGCCGAGGCGGAGGCGCTCCAGGGCTTCCTCCAGACCGGTCGCGGCGACGGGCAGGTCGAGTCGATCCTCGAGCGGCACCGGCCGCTGATGCCGACCCTGGCGGAGGTGCTCTCGCGCCCCGCCTCGCGCGCGGACCTGCCGGATCTGGCGGGCGATCCCGACCCGGTCCGGGTCGAGCGAATGCGCGGGCTGCAGCGGCTCTCCTACCTGGTGCTCGCCGAGGCCCGGCTCGCCGCTCATCGCGGTGCCTGTCCTCGGGCCTTCGATGCGCTCTCGAACGGTTTCCTGCTGGCCACCCGTCTGCGCCGCACCGAGGGCGCCGATCTGGTCGTCTTCATGACCGCCGCCAACCAGTTGGCCGCGGCGGTCGACGTGGGCAACGCGCTGCTGCGTCCCTGCGCTCCGTCGGCCGCATGGCTCGCATGGGCACGCCGCGACCCGGACCCGCCGGGCGACGCGAGCTGGGCCGATGCGATCCGTCTCGAGTATCAGGTCATGAAGGTGGCGATCCAGAGCATCGATCCGCTCGAGGGGTTGCCCGGAGCCGACGGTGCCGTGAGGGGCTGGCTCCCGGTCGAGTACCTGTTCCAGAAGAACCGCACCCTCGCGAGCCTGGCGGAGCCGTACCGCCGCATGGCCGCTGGCTCCTGCCGTGCGCGACCGACCGCGGCCGATCCTTCGCAGCCGAGCCCCTGGGTCGGCCTGCTCCCGAACGGCGTCGGCCGGATCCTGATCGGCATCGCCAGGCCCGATTACGACCGCTACCTGGGTCGGTGGTGCGATGCGCGCACGCGCTACGCGGCGCACCGCGCCCTGGTCGCACTGCGCGCCTACCGCGATGCCGAGGGGGCCCTTCCGTCGAGCCTCGAGCCGTTGACCCCCGAGTGGCTCGCGGAGCTTCCCGTCGATCCGGCGACCCAGGCGCCGATCGCCTACGACGCCGCGGCCCGCACCGTCGGGGGCGTGGCGATTCCGTTCTAGCCGGGTCCGGCCTCCGGCAGGAGCAGCCCGGTGATCCAGGCGAGCGGGGGCAAGGCGCGGGTGAAGAGCAGGAAGCTCGCCACGATCGCGTAGCCGACCCGCAGCCGATCGCGCTCCGGCGTGAGCTGGGCGTAGCCCATCGCGAGCAGCAGCCAGCCGAAGCCCTCGACCGGAGCCAGGGCGTAGACGCTGCTGCAGAAGACCAGCAGGGCCAGGTCGCGCCATCCACGGGTCCAGCGGGCGGGGAGCAGGTAGCCGGCGGCGACCAGCGCCTCGATCGCGACCGTGTACCAGGTGGCGAAGAGCGCGACCGCGTCGTAGAGGGGCGGGCGCACGAAGTCGCTCGGGGGCCGGGAGGTGGGACCGCCCAACTCGGCGGGGCGCGCGAGCAGTGCATCGCGTGCGCGGTAGAGGCTGTCGAGGTCGAGGCCGCAGAGCAGCGCCAGCTCCTCGAAGCGCGGATCGGTGGCGAGCAGCACCCGGAAGAAGGTGCCGTCGAGGTAGTCCGGCGAGAGCCAGGCCTTCTGGAGTGTGGCCGCGGCGAACACGATGCCGAGCAGCCAACGCGCGTTGGGCGCCAGGGCCGCAGGCGCAGCAGGGCCCGTCGCGGCCAGGCCCAGCGTGAAGCACCACAGCGACAGCAGGTAGGCGTGGTTGTCGGACATCGGCCAGTCGAGCCCGACGCGCAGCAGGGCGAGGGCCGCGACCGTCCACCAGAAGTCGCTGCGCGCGCGAAGGCTCGGCACCAGCAGGCCCGCGCCCGCCAGCAGCAGGATGGCGGGGGCGACGAAGCCGCTGCCGATCGGAGCCAGCAGCAGGATCAGCAGGGTGCCCGCGCCGACGATCCCCGCCGAGCCCGCGGGCTCGTCCCCGGCCCACGGCGAGCCGGTCACCGCGGGTCCTCACCGGGTCCGATGGCGACCAGCGGCTCTCCCCGCACGCGCAGCGTTCGCGGGTCGTAGGCACTCCGCCAGACCTCGAGCCGGATCGAGTCGGGCGTGCGACCCGTCGCCCGGGCGAGGTCGTCCGCCAGGGCCCGAAGCCGTGCCGGCGAGGGCAGGCCGTGGGCGCGCAGCGCGTCCTCGTGCAGCGCGTCGGGCAGGGCGATCTCGGTCTTCCCGCCCTCGGCATCGACCGCGTATACCGCGAGATGTCGCTCGTCCGGCGTCGCGAACATGCCGAAGCCACCGCCGAGCCACGGGCTCAGTCGGACCGAGGCCACCAGGGTGAGGTGGACTGCGATCAGCAGCAGAAGCAGGAAGGGGGGCGAGCGCAGCAGCCAGGCCTGCACCAGGCGGAACCGTCCCTTCTAGTGGTGCTTCTCGCGGTGGTCCTGGCGCCGTTCCTTGCGGTCGTCGCGTCGCTCGTGGCGCCGGTCCTTCTTGTCCTCGTGGCGCTCGTGCTTCTCGGCGCGGCGGTCCTCCTTGCGTTCGTGTCGCTCCTTCACGCGCCAGGGCGGCGGAGGCAGGCAGGCGGACGCCAGGGTGACCACGGCCAGCAGGCCGATCAGCAGGATTCGGACGGGATTCTTCACGAAGGTGACCTCGGGTCGGTACGGGCTCCCGCGTCCGGGCGGGCGGGCGACGACAAGAGGAAGGTGGCAGGCCGGGCGGCAGCCGCAAGAGGCCGGAAACCGGCCGTCAGTGCTCGAGCCGTACCGGGAAGCGATCGGTGTAGAAGCGGAAGCGCTCGCGCAGCCAGGCCGGGTCGAGGTCGAAATCAGCCAGGTCGTAGAGCACCCGCCCGAAGCGGCCCCGGGGATGGGAATCATGGTACGCCAGCAGCTGGGCGCGGGCCTCCTCGGTCAGGCGGAGCCCGGCGAGCCCGTAGATGCGCTCGACCATCTCGAGCTCCCCGGCCATGTACTCGTGGAACAGCACGTCGATCGACTGCGCGGCCGGGGCCTGCTCGCGGGTCTCGACGCAGCGCCGCAGCATCGTCTCGATGCGGTCGGCCCAGTAGTGGCCGAGCGCCACCGGGTCGGGCTTGG
>JAJDAR010000247.1 GCA_029261775.1 Deltaproteobacteria bacterium
TGCGGTGGCCGGGGAGCGGGCCCGTCGGCGCGAGGTGTGTCGGCAGGCCGTCGCGATGGCGCGAGAGCAGGGTCGCGCCGAGGACCAGGCGCGCGCGGCGGTCGGCTTCTGCGACGTCGCGGGCTGGGCGGTCCGGGACGATGAGGCGAAGGAGGAGCTGGAGTCGGCCCTCGTTGCGATCGGCGAGGGCGACCTGCGTCTGCGGGCGCGGCTGACCAGCCGGCTGGCCTTCCTCGACTCCCGGGCGGCCAAGGGAGAAGCCGAGGAGCGGGCGCGCAATGCGCTTGCCTGGGCGCGCGAGGCCAAGGATCGTGACGCCTTGATCGAGGCGCTCTACACCCTGCACTTCATCATCGCCGGGCCGGACGCCCTGCCGGAACGCCGGGAGCTCGCCGCCGAGCTGCGGACCTTGGCGGCGCCGAGCTCGCACCGGGAGCTGGCCCTGATCGCGCTCGTCGACGTCGCGTGCGATGCGCTGGAGCTGGGCGTTCCGGCGGACACCGCGAGGCATCGAGTGGAGATCGAGGAGCTGGTGGGCGAGCTGCCGGCGCCGGGCGAGGCCTGGCACCTTCAGGTATTCGAGACGGGTCTGGCCCTGATGGAGGGTCGATTCGAGGAGGCCAGTGAGCGGGCAGAGCGCGCGCTCGCGCTCGGGACACGCATCGGCCACCCGTACGCCGTGGGGTGCAACAACGCCCACGTCGTCGAGCTGGCGTACTGGGCAGGCGACGACGCCGAGCTGCTCGCACGTTTCGAGCCCGTGCTCGGCTTGCGCTCCGGTCCAGTCGACTGGGTGAAGGGGACGGTCGCACGGGCCTTGCTGCGTTCCGGCGACGAGGCGCGGGCGCGCGAGCTCTTCGCCGAGCTGGCCTCGGACGAATTCCGCGCCATTCCGCGCAACATCCGTTGGACGCGCTCGATCGTGGAGGTCGCGCATCTGTGCGCCGACCTGGGCGACGCCGACCGGGCCGAGGCACTCGTCGCGCGGCTCGAGCCGGTCGCGGAGCGCCATGGCGTGCTGCCCGTCCCGGTCTGCTACGGCGGGCCGGTGAGCTGGGCGCTGGCGCGGCTTGCGCAGGTCCGGGGTCGGCTCGACGAGGCGGAGCAGCTGTATGCCGACGCCGAGGAGGGCGCGAGAAGCCTGGGGGCGCGTCCGACCGAGGCGGCGATCCTGCTCGATCACGGCCAACTGCTCGTCCACCGTCGGTCGCTCGCCGAGGCCCGCACGGTCCTGGCGCGCTCGTCCGAGCTGGCGGAGGAGCTCTCGCTGGGTCATCTCCGCGCGCGTGCGGACTCCATCCTGCCTGCCTGATTCCTGCGGCCCGGCGCAGCGACTATGATCCCGGCGAGGAGGTTCCCATGTTCGGACGTCGAGCCGATGCCACCCGGGTCGAAGGGCTCTCGCGGATGCGCCGCTTCATGCCCTTCATCTCGCCGCGTCGCAACGAGTCGCTGGTGTACTTCGAGAGCGAGATGGAGGTGGATGCGGCGCTCGCGTTCCTCGAGCAGCGCAATGCCATGCGGCCGCGCGACCGGCGCATGACCCTGTTCCATCTGTTCCTGCGCTCGATGTCCACCCAGTACCGCGAGCGCCCGAACATCAATCGATTCGTGAAGGGCGGACGGCTCTGGCAGCGCAACGGCGTGTGGATGACGTTCAGCGCCAAGCAGGAGATCGTGGAGGGGGCGAAGCTGCTCACGGTCAAGCGCGAGTTCCCGGAAGGCGAGAGCCTCGACGCGATGACGGATGCCGTCCTCGACCTGCTCGGTCGCCGCCGCGGTGGCGAGGAGACGGCGAGCGACAAGGAGATGAAGCTCGCGCTCGACCTGCTGCCGCCCTTCATGATCCGTGCGGTGATGGGCGCGCTGCATCTGGCCGACCACTTCGGCCTGCTGCCCCGGTCGATGATCGAGGGCGACCCGATGTACACGTCGGTGTTCGTCGCGAACCTGGGCTCGCTGGGCATGGACGCCGGCTTCCACCACCTCTGGGAGCACGGCACCTGCGGCGCCTTCGCAATGCTCGGCATCGTACGCGAACGCCCGGACGGCAAGAAGGTGATGAACGTCCGCTACACCTACGACGAGCGAGCCGAAGACGGCCTCTACGCCGGCATCACCCTGGCCGGCATCAAGGAAGGCCTCGAGTCCCCAGAGAAACTCGTCTAGCCGAGGGAGCAGCCGAGGGAACGAGCTGAGGGAACAGCCGAGGGAACAGCCGGAGGGGACGTTCGTTTCATTGTTGCATTGGCTGGGCTCTGCGCTCGTCCGTGAAGCTTCGGCAATGCAACAATGAAACGAACGTCCCCGCTCTCCGTCGTCCGCGCTCTTCTGCTTCCCGTTTCGTTCGTGCGGCTGGCGCGGGGGGCTAGCGGAGGCGTTCGCGGATTTCGGCGACGGCGTCGATGCCGGCTTCGGGGGAGGCGGCCACCGGCATCACGTTGAAGAAGCGGCAGCCGGCGGCGGCGTAGGGCTGCAGGAAGTCGGCGATCTCCGCCGGGGTGCCGAACGGGCTGTACTTCTCGAAGCGTTCGTACGGGGTGCGGTAGAAGGCCTCCATGCCGTGGGCCAGGCGGCTGCGCGCGCGGCTGCGGTCTGCGTCGACGCCGACCCACACCTGCAGGCCGTGCTCCTCGGGGAGCGCCCGTCCGGCTGTGCTGGCGTGCGCGGCGACCTGGGCGACGACCTCGGCAAAGCGCTTCGGGGAGCACCAGACGCCGAGCCAGCCGTCGCCGTGGCAGCCCGCGCGGCGCACGGCGGCCTCGGAGCGGCCGCCGATCACGATCGGCACCGGCGGGTCGGGGGCGGGGCGGATCCAGGCGCTCTCGAACCGGAAGAACTCGCCCTTCAACGTGAAGGGCTCGCCGGTGAGCAGCCCGCGCAAGGCTACGAGCGACTCGTCGGTGCGGCGGCCGCGGGTGGCGGGGTCGACGCCGCAGATCTCGATCTCGTGGCGATCCTCGCCGCCGACGCCGACTCCCAGCGTGAGCCGGCCCGGGGCGGCCTCGGCCAGGCTCGCGAGCTGACGCGCCACCGGCACCGGATGGCGCAGTGCCAGCAGGTAGACGCCGACGACCACGCGCAGGCTGGGCGCCAGGGCTGCGGCCGTGGCGGCCTGGATCAAGCCGTCCATGCCCGCGCCGACGAAGAAGCTCACGTGGTCGGCGACGAACACGTGGTCGAGCTCGGCCGCCTCGACCCGGCCGAGCAGCGCCCGCCGCCGCTCCATCGGGCCCGTCAGCATCTCGGCGCTGGCCAGCGGACCGACGCGCGGGGAGTTCACGGCGGTGCGCCCGTCACAGCTGCGCGGTGTCGGTCTCGAGGCCGAGCAGCAGGCGGCCGGTCAGTTCGAGCACGCCGGTCGACACCATCATGTGTTGGGTGGCGACGTGCACGTCGCGGAAGATCCGCTGCAGCGGGGAGCTGCGGTAGACCGAGCTGCCGCCCGCCAGGTGGTACATGCGATCGACGACGCCGGCGGCGGCGTGCGTCGCGTGCGTGGTCGCGAGCCGGATGTCGCGGCGCCGTGCGACCGACAGACCCGCACCACGGCTCGTCTCGTCCCAGGCCTGCTCGATCGCCTCGTAGTAGAACGCCCGTGCCGAGCGGCGCTCGGCCTCCGCGCGGGCCACCTCGCTCTGGCTCGACGGACGCTCGGCGAGGGTGCGGGCGCTCATGCTCGGGGTCTTCGCACCGGCTAGGGCGACCAGCTCCGCCACCGCGGCGTCCGCCAGGCCGAGTGCGACCGCTGCGATCCCCATGCCGAGCAGCCCGAACTGCGGAAACGCGTAGAGCGGGCGCTGCCGCTGCGCCGAGTCTCCGATCCCCGCCACCCGGCTCTCGGGAACGAAGGCGCCGCGCACCTCGAAGTCCGTACTGCCGGTGCCGCACAGGCCCGAGACGTGCCAGGTGTCGAGCAGGGTCACCTCGTCGCGCGGCAGGATCATCATCCGCGGGCGGGGGATGCCGTTCGGGAAGGTCTCCACCTGCCCGTCGCGCACGATGCGGCAGCCGGCCAGGATCCAATCCGCGTTCTCGGTGCCCGAGCCCCAGGCCCAGCGCCCCTCGACCCGATAGCCCTCGCCCTCTGCCGTCGCGGTTCCGCGCGGAGCGAATACGCCACACAACAGGGTCTCCGGACGCGCGAAGATCTCCCGCGCCGCATCCTCAGGGAGGCTCGCCAGGACCGTGCCCGAGGTGGCACCGATGAAGACGCACCAGGCGGCGGATCCATCGCCACGCGCCAGCGTCTCGATCACGCGCATCGTCTCGGCTGGCGGAGCTTCGAGCCCGCCGTAGGCGGCCGGGACGCACAGGCGATAGAACCCGGCGCTCGCGAGCTCGTCCGACAGGTCGCGCGGCAGGTGGCGCGTGGCCTCGATCTCGTCACCGCGCTCGCGGAGCTTCGGAACGAGGGCTTCGGCGCGGGTGAGGGTCTCGCTCCCGCTCATCCGAGCGGCTGCCCGAAGCGATCGCCGAAGGCCATCTTGGCGACGGGCAGTCGGCGGATCGGGCCGTGTCCCTTGCCGCGGGGATAGCCGATCGGGATCGCACACGCGGTGCCCCAGCCCTCCGGGATCTCGAGCAGGGTCCGCACCTCGTCCTCGCACTCACAGAGCAGCGTGGTCAGGGTGCAGCCGAGGCCCTCGGCGCGGCACGCGAGCAGCAGGTTCTGCACGGCCGGGTAGACCGAGCCGCCACCGACCACCGAGATCCGTTCGAGCTTGCGGTCGGTGATCGCCATCTCGCGCGGATCGAAGCAGAAGACGACGATCGCGGGCGTTTCGTGGAAGTGGTCGGCCAGGAAGTCCCCGGCGTCCAGCATCTTGCGCGAGGCCGCGGCGGCGGCCGGCGGCATGCCCGCCATCAGCTTTTCGTACCCGGCGCCGAAGCGCTTCCAGCGCTCGGCGTAGAGCTCGGCCAGACGCTGCTTGGCGGCCGCCTCGCGGACCACGATCATCCGCCAGGGCTGGCGGTTGCCGCCGGACGGCGCCCAGGTGGCCGCCTGGAGCACCCGCTCCAGCACGTCGGCCGGGATCGGATCGGGGCGCAGCCGCCGCACGGCGCGCAGGGTGGACATGGCTTCGTAGAGGCCGGGTTCGGTCATCGCTTGGGATCCTGCCTTCTGGCGTTCTAGCGCCCGCGGAACTTCGGGGCGCGCTTCTCCGAGAGCGCGGCCAGCGCCTCGCGGTGGTCGTCGCTCTGGAAGGTCACGATCTCGAGCGCCGTCGACGTGTCGAAGGCCACGTTGAGCGCATCCTTCACGCCCTTGTTCACGGCCTGCTTGGTGTAGCGCAGCGCGAGCGGCGCGCTGTCGGCGAGCCGGTGGGCGAAGCCGCGAGCCTCCTCCATCAGCTGATCGTCGGGCACGACGAAGTTGACGAGACCGATGCGCTCGGCCTCGGTGGCGGACACCGGGTCGCCGGTGAGCAGGTACTGCTTGGCGCGGGCCGGCCCCACCGCGAGCGGCCAGATCGCCGTGCCGCCGTCGCCCGCAACGATGCCCACCCGCACGTGGGGATCAGCGAGGGTCGCGCTCTTCGCCATGAAGATGGTGTCGCAAAGGAGGGCGAGGGAGGCGCCGAGGCCGACGGCCGGGCCGTTCAGCGCTGCCACGATCGGAAGCTCGACGTCGAGCAGGTCCCACATCATCTGCTTGGCGTCGCGCCGGAGGTGCTCGAGGACCTCGAGGTTCGAGAGCCGGGCGAACCAGGCGAAGTTGCCGCCGGCGCTGAAGGCGCTGCCGGCGCCGGTAAGCAGGACGGCGCGCGCGTCGTCCTCGCGTTTCAGCTCGCGGAAGAGCCGGGTCAGCTCTTCGTGCAGCAGCTCGTCCACCGCATTGAGCTTGCTGTCGGGATGATCGAGGGTGATCTCGAGGACGTCGCCCTGCCGCTCGATTCGGATCGCCTGGTAGCTCTCGTCGCGAGGTCCGCTCATCCGGCGTAGGATGCCACAGCCCGAAGTGGCCAGGAGGTGCGATGTCCCACGCCGTCGTCGTCCACGAAATCGGAGGCCCCGAGGTCCTGCGCTTCGAGGAGCGGGCCGTGCCCGATCCCGCGCCGGGTCAGGTGCGGATCGCCCTGCGCGCGGCCGGGCTGAACTTCATCGACGTCTACTTCCGTACGGGCCTCTACCCGCGGCCCCTGCCCTTCGTCTCGGGCCTGGAGGGCGCCGGCGTGGTCGAGGCGCTGGGCGCCGACGTGACCGGCCTCCGCGAGGGCGATCGGGTGGCCTGGGCGGCGGCGCCCGGCTCGTACGCCGAGCGGCTCAATGCCTCGGCCGCCGCGCTGGTGCGTGTTCCCGATGGCGTCTCCGACGAGCAGGCCGCGGCGGTGATGCTGCAGGGCATGACGGCGCACTATCTCGCCCACGGCTGCCGCACGACCCGCCCAGGCGAAACGGCCCTGGTGCATGCCGGTGCGGGCGGGGTGGGGCTGCTGCTGATCCAGCTGCTGAAGCAGGCGGGCGCGACCGTGATCGCGACCTGCGGCGCAGCCGAAAAGGTCGCCCTCGCTCGCGGAGCGGGGGCGGACCACGTGATCCGCTACGACGAGGTCGACTTCGCGCCCGAGGTGCAGGCCTTCACCGAGGGCCGCCGCTGCGACGTGGTCTACGACGCGGTCGGCCAGAGCACCTTCGAGGGCAGCCTGCAGTGCCTGCGCCCGCGCGGGTTGCTGGCCCTCTACGGCCAGTCGAGCGGCCCGGTGCCTCCCTTTGACCTGAACCGCTTGAACGGCGGCGGCTCGCTGTTCGTGACCCGTCCCTCGCTCGCGCACTACACCGCGACGCGCGAAGAGCTCGAGATGCGCGCGGCGGCGGTCTTCGGCGCCATCGCCGAGGGCCAGCTCGACGTCCGCATCGGCGCCCGCTTCCCCCTCGAAAAGGCCGCCGACGCCCACCGCGCCCTCGAAGGCCGCCAGACCACCGGCAAGGTCCTCCTCCTCCCCACCTGACCGGAGCGTGTTGACCGAGAGACCCGACCCTTCAGTCAACTCGGGAGTTGACCGAGAGACCCGACCCTTCAGTCAACTCGGGAGTTGACCGAGAGACCCGACCCCTTTGTCAACAGGTGAGGAGGAGTTTGAGGGTGCCGGGGGTTGCGGTGGCTTCTAGGGCGGCGGGGGCTCGGGAGAGGGGATAGGTGTCCGTCACCAGGGAGGTGACGTCGATGCGGTCGTCGCGGAGGGCGGCGAGGGCGGGCTCGAAGGGGCCGCAGCGGGAGCCCAGCACCTGGATCTCGTGGATGACCACGGGGGCCAGGTCGACGGCCGGGCGCTCGGCGACGGTGCTCTTCAGGATCACGGTGCCGCGCGGGCGCGTCGCAGCCAGGGCGAGCTCGAGGCCGGCGCCGCTTCCCGTCGCCTCGACGACCAGGTCCGCCTGGGCGCTCTCCGCACGGAAGTCGTCGACCGGGCAGGTCTCGATCTCGCGTCCGGAAAGCAGGGCCAGCTTGTCGGCGTGGCGGCCGACGGCGAGCACCTTAGCGCCGGCATCGGCCAGGACCTGGGCTACGAGCAGGCCGAGCTTGCCATCGCCGAGCACCACACAGTGTTGGTCGGCTTCGACCGGGACCTGCTCGAGGATCTCGAACGCCGCTGCCAAGGGCTCCGCGAAGACTGCACACTCGCTCGTCACGCCATCGGGCACGCGGTGCAGGTTCGCGACCGGCACGGCCACCCGTTCGGCGAACGCGCCGTCCGCGGCGAGGATGCCCATCACCCGACGCGCCGCGCAGTGCCGGCCGAGACCCGCTGCACAGGCCTCGCAGCGACCGCAGGCGAAGTTGATCTCACCGACCACCCGCGCACCGTGCCAGCTGGCGGGCCCCTCCTCTACCAGCCCGACGAACTCGTGGCCGAGGATGCCCTCGAAGTCCATGTAGCCGCGGGCGATCTCGAGGTCGGTGTTGCACACGCCGGCCAGTTCGACCCGCACGATCGCCATGCCGTCGGCCGGCTCGGGGGGAGGTCGGTCCGTCAAGCGGGGCGTGCGCCCGTCGAAGAAGAGCGCCTGCACGCGGCTACATCCAGTCCTCGTCCGAGAGCCCGAGCTCCGGCCACGGGCCCGAGGCCACCGGCTGGCAGTTGCCCCAGCCGCGCCCGCCGCCGACCGGGTCGATCACCTCGACGGCGGTGTCACGGATCTGGTGGAGCCGGCGCGCCATCTCGGGCGTCGAGCAGTCGTCGATCCGCTCGCCCTCCACGTGCAGCGGGCCGCGCCACTCGCCGTGATGGTGGCCGTCGAAGCCGAAGTAGAGCCCCGCGCCGAGCTGCACGCCGGTATCGCCGAGCGGGCGGATCTCGAGCGGCCGCACCTTCCCGTCCGCCATGCGGGCGACGACGCTGCCGCCGAGCAGCCGGCGGTTGTCCGGGTCGAAGCGCAAGTGCGGCTCGAGATCGGCGATCGTCTCCTCGCGACCGTCGGGGTGCTCGGCCCGCGCGGTGGTCATCTTCTGCTCGAAGCCATGCCCGCGGATCCAGGTGAAGTGCAGGTGCAGCGCGTAGCGACTGCCGTCCTCGCGCTCCATCAGGGCGGGGCACCAGATCATCATGAAACCCATGCCCGGCGGAATGCCCGGCCGCGGTTCCATGTCGGTGGGCGGCGTGCCGACGTCGTAGCGCACGCCCCAGGAGTGGTCGCGCGTCGACACCCAGCTCTCGGGGCTCATCTCGGTGCGCTCGCCGTCCACCTCGATCCAGCCCGAGGCGACGCCGGTCTGGTGGTAGCGCACCAGCTCCGAAGAGATCCGGTAGCCCGCACGCAGGTGGGTGCGATCCTCGAGAAAGGGCGGCACGGCGCACTCGAAGCGCCAGTCGAAGGCGATCGGCTGGCAATCGTTGGGCTCGAGCCGGAAGCGCACGGCGCGCAGCGGCTCCTCGACCTCGTAGTGGATCGGTCCGATGGAGGTGAGCGTCGGCTCGGGCGCGAGCTGGCGGCTGGCGCGCACGGTGATCTGCTGCTTGCCCCGCGAGAGCGCAGCGTAGCCGTCCATCACGTTTCGGTTCGTGTACTTGCCCAGCCCGAAGCCGATCTGCAGGCTGCCGTCCCGCGCCATCGCCATGGCGCAGACCTTCTCGGTCCAGGCCGGGTCGCTGCTGCCCACCGTCGCGAAGGTCTCGGTGACCTGGTGGGTGAAGTGCTCGTCAGCGGAGATCAGCTCGCCGGTCGGGTTGTTCACACTCTCTCCTCGAAGGTTGACAAAGGGGTCGGGTCTCTCCGTCAACTTCAGTTGACTGAGAGACCCGA
>JAJDAR010000248.1 GCA_029261775.1 Deltaproteobacteria bacterium
CGAGGAGATCGGCAGCTCCGGCGACAGCTCGTTGCGCAGGATGACGTTGCGGTGGACCTTGGAGGCCTGCGGCGAGCGGCTGTACTCCCAGGCGTGGAAGGTCGTGAAGGTGCACGCACTCGTGCGGTCATACCAGCGCTCGGCGGCGTCCTGGGTCGCCTTCCAGGCTCCGATCAGGGCGGCCCGGCAGATCGCGTTGCCCTCGCCGCAAACCTCCTCGGGACGGCCGCCGACGCTGACGATGCCCGCCATGTTCGCCATGAAGCCGCCGAGGCCGAGCAGCCTCGCCAGCCAGGCCCGGCGCTCGCCCCGGTAGATCTGGCATCCGTCGGTGGCGTAGCTGGGGCTTCCCGGGGTCGTGCAGAGCGAGACCTCGCCCATCCATTCGGCATGGTCCGTCACGGCCGCGAAGTCGAGGGGTCGCGAGAGCTGCACCGATCTCGTGGGCGCTTCGGGGGCTCCACCGTAGACCCGCGTCGGCTCGCCCCGTGCGAATCGATAGGCGTCGTCCGGGCTGGTCGTGGTGCCCATCGCCCGGGCATCCATCGAGAAGCTGGTGTGGACGTGGAGGTCGCCGAAGAAGGCGCGCCGCTCGGCGTCGCGCCGGGCGCAGGCCTCGCGCGGCGCAAGGGGTCGGGCGACGGCCGGGCCCGGAGCGGGCTCCCATGGCTCGGTGGGAACACTCCAGTTGCAGCTCGCCAGCAGAACCAGCAGGGCGAGCAGCGGCCAGAGAGCGAGCCGCGCCCGCCGCCCGCTCGGCGCGGGGCGCGCCTCCACTCAGAGGTTCCCCTTGTGCTGTCCGCCGTCGACCGAGAGCGTCACACCCGTCACCCAGCTCGCCGGTGCCGAGGCGAGGAAGACGACCGCGGCCGCGACCTCTTCGGGCGTGCCCAGCCGACCGAACGGGATGGACTGCTGGATCGCGCCATAGGCCTTCGGGTTGGCCTTCTTGATCATCTCCCACATGCCGCCCGGGAACTCGATGGAACCCGGGGCCACCGTGTTCACACGGATGCCCTGCGGCGCGAGGTTGATCGCCAGGGTCTTCGAGTGGCTCATCAGCGCCGCCTTGACGGCCGCATAGGCCGGCGGAGAGCCCGCCTCGAGCCCCGAGGTCGACGAGATGTGGATCACCGCGCCCCCTCCGGCCTCCGCCATCCAGGGCACCACCTTCCAGGTGGCCCGCACCGCCGCCATCATGTCCACGTTGAACCCCGCGGCCCAGCCGGCCTCGTCGTCGCTCACGCCGAAGCCCGAGGCGTTGTTGACCAGCACCTGGACGCCGCCCTGGGCCTCCTTCGCCGCATCGAGGAAGGCGCCGAGCGAGTCGCCGTCGGCCACGTCGCAGGCGGCTGCAAAGGCGCGAACGCCCTTCGCCTCGATCTCCTTGGCGGTTGCCTCCAGGGCCTCGGCGCCGCGCGCGCAGATCGCGACGTTGGCACCCTCCGCGGCGAAGGCCAGGGCCGTGGCCCGGCCGATTCCCTTGCTGCCGCCCGTCACGACGACGCTCTTGCCCGCGAGTCCGAGATCCATGTGTGGTCCTCCTGTTGGACGGCGGATGCTATCGCGGACCGGCCGGGGTTGCGGTGGAGTGGCGCCTACGGGATTCGAGCCGTGGGGCCCGATCGCCCCGTGTCGGCGAGGCGACAGGCGAAACGGTGCGACCCTGCGACATTCGTGTTAATAGGCCAGTCGAAGACGTCCCCAGGAGGCGCCGGACGTGGAACTCTTCAGCTCGATCGCTCCCGAAATCTGGCTCGCCGGCGGGCTCGCCCTGTACATGGCATGGGCGATCGGGGCGAACGACGTGGCCAACGCCATGGGTACCAGTGTCGGCTCGGGGGCGCTGACGATCCGCGGTGCGATCCTGGTCGCGGCGGTGTTCGAGTTCAGCGGCGCCTTCCTGGCCGGCGGCCATGTGACCGACACGGTGCGCAAGGGCATGCTCGACATGGACCTGGTCACCCAGGAATCCCTGCTCTACGGGATGCTCGCGTCGTTGACGTCCGCGGCGACCCTGCTGCTCGGGGCCACCCGGCTGGGCCTGCCCGTGTCCACCACCCACTCGATCGTGGGCGCGATCGTCGGCTTCGGCGCGGTGGCCATCGGACCCGAGGCCGTGAACTGGGGGAAGGTCGGCGAGATCGTGCTCAGCTGGCTGACCTCGCCGCTGCTCTCCGGAGTGATGGCCTTCGTCATCTTCCAGATCACTCGTTCCCTGGTCCTCGGTCGCGAGAATCCACTCGAGCAGGTCCGGAAGGTCGGTCCGTTCTTCTTCTTCTACGTGTTCTTCATCATCGGTCTGGTCACGCTCTTCAAGGGGCTGAAGAACCTGAACCTTCATCTCGACCTGCCCGAGGCCATCGGCGGATCAATGCTTCTCGGCCTGGTCGGAGCCCTCGTGGGCGCGATCTTCCTCCGCCGGGTCAAGCCGGTCGAAGAGGATGAGGATCATCGCTTCAGCCAGGTGGAGCGGGTGTTCGTCGTGCTCCAGATCCTGACGGCATGTGCGGTGGCCTTCGCGCACGGCTCGAACGACGTGGCCAACGCCATCGGCCCGCTGGCCGCAATCGCGACGGCGGTGCAGGGGGCGGGCGAGGTGGCCCAGAAGGCCCCGGTGCAGCCCTGGATGCTGGCGGTCGGGGGTCTCGGCATCGTGCTGGGCCTCGCCACCTGGGGCTATCGCGTGATGGAGACCGTCGGCAAGAAGATCACCGAGCTCACCCCGAGCCGGGGCTTCGCCGCGGAGCTTGCGGCCGCGACGACGATCGTCCTGGCCTCGCGGCTCGGGATTCCCGTGTCCACGACACACACGCTCGTCGGTGCCGTGCTCGGAGTCGGCCTGGCGCGCGGCATCGGTGCCCTCGACCTGCGGGTGGTGGGCACCATCGTCGCCTCGTGGATCGCAACCCTGCCGATCTCGGCAGCTCTCGCCGTCTTCTTCTTCTACTTTTTCAAGGGTCTGCTCGGCTAGCCGAGCGGGTCCACCGCGGAGGACGCGATGTCCTGGATCGACAAGCTGGTCGGGCGATCTCCGGTCGGCCCCATGCAGGAGCACATGAAGGCGGCGGTCGCGTGCGCGCGACAGATCACCCCGTTGATCGAGGCGATGGCCACGGGCGACCTCGCGGCCGTCAAGGCGCAACGCGAGACCATCGACGGCCTGGAGCACGAGGCCGATCGGATCAAG
>JAJDAR010000249.1 GCA_029261775.1 Deltaproteobacteria bacterium
CGTGCCGATCGGCTCGGGATACAGACATCGGATGCGGTCCAGGAGGGTGCTGCTGACTCCCTCGATCAGATGGCCCATCGAGAGCGATTGCGGCACGTGATGGATGAAGTAGATCAGCACCCCGACGCTGAGCATGGCCAACAGCAGGGCGCCGAAGATGGCGAGCTGCGGCACGAACTCATCTACACCGCTCCCGGCGCCGACGTGGTCGGCTCCATGGACCGTGCGCAGGACGAGGAGGCAGTAGAGGAAGGTGGCGATGAAGGTGCCCAGGGTCAGCTGGGTGCCGCGATCGCGCATGAAGTCGGGCAGCAGCCGCGGGCCGATCTGACTGCTGGCGTGAGCGATGGCCACGATCGTCATCGAGAAGGTGACTCCCGCCACCGTGATCATCGAACCGGCGACGGTCGAGAGGAGTGCTCTCGCTCCTTCCGGCTGGCTCGCGTACAGCAAGCCCGCCTCGCGCAGCCATGCAGCCGTCGCGCTGGCCTCGGCGCGTACGGCGGTTTCGGCCAGGAGGACGGCGGCGAAAGCCATCAAGCTGGGCACGAACCAATAGCTGGCGCGAACCGCCTCCCAGATCTGGACCATGCGACCCCTCACGAGCGCTCCCCTCTCGAGCTCAGGCCGCAAGCCTGCCACGCCGGTTCGGCGCGCCGCACGAACCCCGCAGTATACCCCGCGCGGGAGGGTCAGAGACCTCGACCGCACGAGAACAGGAACGACCTGGGAGACGGACTCGACGGACCGAAGATGGAACCATCGACCATCGGCCGCTGCAGTAAGGCCGCTCCAAGGAAGGGGATCCACGTTCTACAAAGCGACTGTCGGATCGCCCGATCCGTCCGTCGGAAGGACGCACCGACCGGCCCAGTCCGGCACGCAACCTGCACTGCCTTCGGTGCATGCCGCCGCATGAACCCCCATGTCGGGAAGTGACGGTGGCGCAGGAGGAGAACAGACATGACGAATCGAAATCCCGATCCCGTGGGCGCTGCCAAGGAATTGGTCGACGACGTGGCGACGCTCGCCATCGGCGGGGCCGCGCTCGCAGTCGACAAGGCCCGAGAGATCGGCAGCGACCTCGCAAGCCGCGGCGAAGACGCAGCGAACGAGGTCCGCGAACGCGGCGAGCAGGCGTTGGAGGAGCTGCGCGACGGCGCGGAGGACGCGACGCGAGCCGCCCGGAGCACGCTGGACGACGCGCGTCGCGAGGTGGAGCGGCAGATCGACTCGCCGGACACCCGTCCCTACGAAGAGCGCACGGTCGAGGATCTGTCGGCCCTGGCCGCGGAGCGCGACATCGAGGGACGCTCGACCATGAACAAGGCGGAGCTGATCGACGCCTTGCGCGCCCAGCGCTAGCCGCTGGCCGGAACGCGGCCGCGACTCGCCCGAGCGGAGCCGCAGAGCGGCAGGAGCCCAGGGCTCCTGCCGCTTCGGCCCCGGCGGAGGGCGACCCCCGCTGGAAGCCCTGCTCTCAGCTCCCTGCGAGCGCTGCGAGCAGTGCCTCGAGATCGACGGGCTTGCGTACGAAGCCGTCGAAGTGCGCGGCCGCGTCCTCCACGTCTGCTTCGACGTGGCCGCTCAAGGCCACCACCCGGCGAGCCCCCAGCACCCTCAGGCGGCCGGCAAGCTCCGTGCCCTCACCGTCTCCGAGAGAGACGTCGCTCACCACCAGATCCAGATCCGTCCGGCCGGCGAGCTGCAGCGCCTCGTCGAACCCGTAGGCCACCGACACGTCGAAGCCTCGGCGTTGCATCAGGAGCGCCAGCGAGTCCGCAGCGTCGTGGTCGTCGTCGACGATCAGCAGTCTCGGCTGACGGCCGAGCAGCCGGACGATGCGACCGCGGACCTCCGCGGGGCGCAGCGTGCGGCGCAGCGCGACCTGGAAGCCGGCTGTGCGCAGGCGGCTGCGAAGATCCCCGCTGCGCGCATCGACCAGCGCCAGGGATCGGAGCCGCGGCACGCGACTCCGCAGCTGGCGCAGGAGCTCGGTCCCAGGCCCTTCGGGCAGACCGCTGATGAACAGGTCGGGGACGTTCTCGTCGGCCGACGTTTCGGCTGCCGTCGCGTCCCTTGCCCACTCCACGCTGGCGCCGGCCTCCTCGAGCGTGAGCGCGAGGGCTTCGGACGCCGCGCGGTTGGAGTCTGCGATCAACACGCGAACCCCTTCGAGGACGTCGGGCGAGGGTTCGGGTTGGACCTCGCGCTCGGCCCGGACCTGCTCGGCGACGGGCAGCCGGACCACGAAGCGAGCGCCCTTGGCCAGCCCTTCGCTGTGGGCCTCGACCGCGCCGCCGTGCTGCTCGACGATGTTGGCCACGATGGCCAGGCCGAGGCCCAGGCCCGCCTGCCCATCGCGAACGGGCTCGCCGTCCTCCTGCCGATACAGGTCGAACACGTGGGGAAGCGCCGTCGGCGAGATCCCGCGACCGGTGTCCTCGACCTGCAGGATCGCCCCCTGATCCCCGTCGAGGGACACGCTGAGCCGGATCCGACCGCCCTCGTCGGTGAACTTGATCGCGTTGCCCAGGAGATTCGACACGACCTGGACCAACCGTTCGAAGTCGCCGTCGACGGGCACGCTGTCGGGGCATGTGAGACTCAGCTCGATGCCGTGCTCCGCCGCGACGGGGGCCTCGCCGCGAAAGACCAGTCCGACGATCTCTGCGAGATCGCAGCGTATGCGCTCCAGGCTGAGCTTGCCGGACGTGATGCGTGCGGCGTCGACGAGGTCGTCGATCAGGCGGTTCTGGAGCGAGAGGTTCCGCTCGAGGACCTCGAGCGCCCGGCCCACCGTGGTCTCGTCGTCGGTCCCGATCAGGACCGAGAGCCAGGCGTTCATGGCGTTCAACGGAGCCCGCAGCTCGTGGGACACGTAGGAGAAGAAGCGATCCCGTGCCCGGCTGCTGGCCTCGGCTTCTCGCTGCCCTTGCTGCGCGCCCGCCAGCTCGCTGCGCCGGGCCGCTGCGCGTTCGCGCTGGAGCGTGACATCGAGTTGGACGCCGACCATGCTCAGGGGCAGGCCGTCGGCATCCCGAATCGGCGAGATCGTCAGCCGATTCCAGAACCGGCTGCCGTCCTTCCGACGATTGCGCACGATCAGGGAGATCGGCTCGAACCGCTCGATGGCGGTCCGCAGCTTTTCGATCTCACGCTGGTCGCGATCGTGCTCGTTCAGGAACCGGCAGTTCTGCCCGAGGATCTCCTCGCGTGAGTAGCCGGTCAGCTCCATGAAGCCCTGGTTGGCGTAGACGATCGGGTGATCGGCTTCCCGCGCGTCCGTGATGATGATGCCCGCCGGTGCCCGGTCCAACGCGCGCCAGAAGCGCTCCAGCTCCGCCCGGGCCTTGGCCGGACCGGCGATCCAGCGGCGCGAGCCATGCACCGCCAGCAGCAGCGCCAGCAGCACGGCCCCGATGGCGAAGCCGGCGGAGGAACCGGCGGCGCCCACACCCGCCGCCTCCAACCCGGCATGGACCAGACCACCGGCCGCGAGGGGCGCCAGCAGCAACGACAGGAGCCAGGCGAAGGGAGGCCGCTCGCCGGGCAACGGAGGCGGGCGCGCCCCTTCGCCGGCGCTGTCGCCAGGAGTCGGGTGGTCGTCGTTCGGCATCACACGGGGCCAGCCCACGGAGGGATCGGCGATGCTCCTTCTCGAGGGGCGACTGCGCGGAGGGGTCGGCTCGCCCTGCCTTCGTGGCCGCTGAGGGGTCGGCTCGCCCCGCCTTCGTGGCGGGCTGCGGAGACTACCACCGGGGGTCCCGGGCGGCGAAGCGCAGGTGCCAGGTCGCCGGCGAAGCACAGGCACCTAGTCGGACGCGCGCTCCTCGGCCTTGTAGACGCTGAGCCGGTTGTAGAGCGTCTTGAGACTGATGCCGAGCGCCTCCGCCGCCATCTTCTTGTCCCCCTCCAGAGCGTCGAGCGTCGCCACGATCAGCTTCTTCTCCATCTCCGCGATGGACGTGCCCACCCGAACCTGGAGCGGACCCGTGGTCTCGTCCCGGCCCGATCCGGTCGCCTCCGCGGAGGCGGGGATCCCCTCGTCGGCGTCGGGCAGCGCCGCGGCCTCGATCACCTCCTCCGAGAGGATGGCCGCCCGCTCCACGACGTTGCGCAGCTCACGGACGTTTCCCGGCCACGGCATCCCGGCGAGCCGCGCGAGGGCCTCGTCGGACCAGCGTTTCTGTGTGCCCTCCTGCTCGTTGAGCGCGGCGAGGAAGGCCTCGGCCAGGAGCGCCAGATCCGCCCCGCGCTCTCGCAGCGGGGGAAGCTCGATCGGAAAGACGTTGAGGCGGTAGAGCAGGTCCTCGCGGAGCCTGCCCTCCGTGACAGCCTCCGCGGGGTCGCGGTTCGACGCCGCCACCACCCGCACGTCGACCAGGACCGCCTCGGTCCCTCCGACACGCTGCAACCGGCCGGTCTCGAGGACGCGGAGCAGCTTCACCTGCAGCTCGATGGGCATCTCCGTGATCTCGTCCAGGAAGAGCGTGCCGCCCGAGGCCTGCTCGAAGTAGCCGAGCTTGCGCCGCTCCGCCCCGGTGAAGCTGCCCTTCTCGTGCCCGAAGAGTTCGCTCTCGATCAGGGTGGGCGTGATGGCGCCGCAGTTCACCGCAAGGAACGCCCCATCCTTTCGCTTGCTGAGACGATGGACGGTCTGGGCGACCAGCTCCTTCCCGGTTCCGCTCTCCCCCGTGACGAACACGCTGGCCCGCGTCGGTGCCACCCGTGCGATCAGGTCGTACACCTCCTGCATCTGCGGCGAGCGGCCCACCATCGATCCGAAACGACCCAGGTCCCGGAGCTCCTGCCGCAGTGCCGACAGCTCGCCCTTGAGCTCCTGGGTCCGGGCGGCGTTCGCGAGCACGGCCTTCAACCGGGCCCGATCCACCGGCTTCTCGAGATAGTCGATCGCGCCGGCGCGGAGTGCCTCGATCGCGGTCTCGACCGACGCCTGCCCCGTGATCACCACGAAGTCCGTGTGTGGAGCTGCCTGCTCGGATGCGATCAGCTCGAGCCCGTCTCCATCGGGCAGGCCCAGATCGATGAGCACGACGTCCGGGGAGAGATGCTCGAGCATCTCGCGGGCCTGCGCGAGGCAGTCGGCCTGTGCGACACGAAAGCCCTCGCGCTCGACCAGGCGCGCCAGGCTGTCGCGGAAGTCCGCATCGTCCTCGACGAGGAGGACCGATCGTTCGCTGGAAGTCATCGTCGGCTTCTCCTGGCTACGGGGAGGGGTCCTGTGCTCACGAGCGCGAGCTCATCGGCGGGGCCTTGGTCATCGGCGTGAGCAGCCCGGGGAAGGCGACGCGTTGAGTTCGAGCCAGTACCGCGCTGCCTCTGCGATCCGCCAACCCGGGTCGTCCCGATCCTCGTGCTTCACGAGGTATCCGTTGGCACCCAGTGCGTAGCTGCGACCGACGTCGTCCTCGCGACTCGAGGACGAGACCACCACGACAGGAATCGCACGCGTGTGCTCGTGGGCTCGGATCGCCTCGAGCACCTCGAGGCCGTCGATGCGCGGCATCTTGAGATCGAGGAAGATCAGCTCCGGCAGGGATGCCGGCGGTGCGCCGATCGGTCCCAAACCCAGGCGCTCGAGGGCAGAGGCCCCGTCGGGGCTGCTCTCCACCGCATCGAAGCCCGCACGGCGGAGCGCCCGGCGAGCCACGAGCAGGGCATCCGGATCGTCCTCGACGACGAGGATCGGAGCCCCTGTCACGGTGCGAGCTCGGTGCTGCGAGGGAAGCCGAAGCGGAACGTCGCGCCCTGCTCGGGCGCACTTTCTGCCGAGATCCAACCGCCGTGGCGCCGAAGGATCGCCGCGGCCATCGCCAGCCCCATCCCCACGCCCGAGCTCTCGGTTGCGGCGTGGAGCCGCTCGAAGGGACGGAACAGCTTGGCCTCGAAGCGCATGTCGAAGCCCTCGCCGTTGTCGGTGACCGCGAAGATGGCCTCGTGGCCGTCCAGGCTCCCGTCGACGACGATCGCCGGATCCTTCGCGGCCATGCAGTGCTCGGAGGCGTTGGCCAGAAGCTCCGTCCAGACGCGGAGCATCAGCTCCCGGTCGGCGCAGACCTCGGGCAGCGGCCGCAGGTCCAGGCGGATCGACGGATCCACCACCTGGGAAGCCGCCTGGGTCACCAGCTTCGCCATGTCGAGCGGAGTCCGGTCGGGCTCGCGTCGAGCGACCCGCGTGAGTTCGAGGACGGAATCCACGCGGTCCATGGCGGTGCCGGCGCTGGAACGGACGCGGGAGAGCATGTGCAAGCCCTCGCGGTCGAGCACCTCGCCGTAGTCCTCCTCCAGGATGGCCGCGTAGTTGAGGACTGCACCCAGCGGCGAGCGGAGATCGTGGGAGATCGAGTAGAGGATCGACTCGTAGTCCGCCTGGGCCCCGCGGACCGGTTCCGGCGGCGTCTCTGGAGCCGGGCCGCCCTGCGCCGGCGGATCCGCCGCGCGCCCCGCTCCGGGCCGCGTGCGGGAGGTGAGGAACAGCCCGACCGCCAGCACGACCGAGCCGAGGGCCGCTGCAACCAGGGCCTCGCTGGCCCCCCGGGTCCACCAGACCAGCCAGCCGGCACAGGCGAGCGCCGCACCCAACCCCCCAGCCACGTGCGGGAGCTGCCATCGAAAACCGGCCTGACGGCTGGCGCTCAACTCGAATCCCTCCCGTTTGTAGAATTTACCACGGAAGTCTCGGAGAACGGCCCTGCCGTCGCCCCTGCCGAGGGCGTCGGTTCGCGGTCCGTGATTCGAAAAGCCATTTGGATCCCATAGCTTGCATGAGAACAGACATCGGGGCCAGAGGCGGCCGACCCTTTCAAAAGCAATTGGCATGCCGCCCGACCCGGTCCCGGCAGCGCGAGCCAGCCGGGGCGGATCCCACCGGACGTCCGCAGGGACGGGTCCGGATCTCCCGTGCGAAGGCAGGAAGAGCGCGGCAGCGGCCCCAGTGAGTGGGCGCGCCGCGCCCCGGCTGCGCTCGGTGCGGGTCAGCCCTCGTCGCCCGCCTGCACCGACAGCACCGGCGCCGGCGCGCCGCGCAGCGTCCGCTCGGCGACGCTGCCGAGGAAGGCGTGGGCCAGACCGGTTCGGCCATGGGTCCCCATCACGATCAGGTCGGCGTCCACCTGGCGGGCCAGCTCGTGGATCGTCTCGGGAATGGTGAGCCCCTCGACGACATGGGGCTCGATCGCAACCGACGAACCGGCGGCGACCCGTCCGACGACGTCGTCCAGGGCCTGGGAGGCGCTCTGGCGAACCTCCCGCAGGTCGATGGTCGGTCCGATGCCCCCGGCGATCCCCGGGTAGGCATAGGTCGGGGGCTGGACGACGTGGAGCAGGTGGATGCGCGCGCCCAACCGCCCGGCGAGGTCCACGGCCACGTCCAGTGCGGATCGGGCGTGGTCGGAGAAGTCGTAGGGCACGAGGAAGCTCTGGTAGTCGCTCATGGGATCCTCCCGGGTGTCCCCCAGGCATACAGGATCCGTGCCAACCCGGCGACTTGGCGCCGGCCTGTTGCTAGGTTCCCGCGCCCATGAGCTCTGCCGAGACCCTTCAGCCGCGCAAGGATCTGCGGAATCTTGCCATCATCGCCCACGTCGACCATGGCAAGACCACGCTGGTCGACGGCCTCTTCCGCTTCACCGGCGCCTTCGCCAGCCACCAGCAGGTGGCCGATCGGGTGATGGACAGCCAGGACCTCGAGCGGGAGCGCGGCATCACGATCACCGCCAAGAACACCTCGATCGAGTTCGAGGGCGTCCGCATCCAGCTCGTGGACACCCCCGGCCACGCGGATTTCGGCGGCGAGGTCGAACGGGTGCTGGGCATGGTGGACGGGGTGCTGTTGCTGGTGGACGCGGTCGAGGGCGTGATGCCCCAGACGCGCTTCGTGCTGGGCAAGGCCCTGCAGCACGGCCTGCGCCCGGTGCTCGTCGTGAACAAGATCGACCGCCCCGAGCAGCGGGCCGAGGCGGTGGTCGACGAGGTCTTCGACCTGCTGGTCGAGCTCGGCGCCACCGACGAGCAGCTCGACTTCCCGATCGTCTACTGCTCGGCCAAGGCCGGTGTCGCGGGCCTCAGCCCGGACGCGGAGATGACCGACCTGCGTCCCCTCGTGGACGTGATCCTCGCGTCCGCCCCGTCGCCGCGGGTGGATACCGAGGGGCCCATGCAATTCCAGGCCGTCACCCTGGGCTACGACGAGTTCCTCGGTCGCCTGGTGATCGGGCGCGTCGAGCGAGGATGCATGCGTCGCGGCAGCACGGTGGTCCGATTGGGGGAGAACGGCGAGACCGAGAGCTTCCGCATCACCAAGCTGTTCAGCACGCGGGGCCTGCAGCGGGTCGATGCCGAAGAGGGCCTGGCCGGCGACATCGTGATCCTGGCGGGCGTCGACACGATCCAGATCGGCGACACGGTCTGCGAGCCCGGGCACGTCGAGGCGCTGCCCCGGATCGCGATCGATCCGCCCACGATCCGGGTGCGTTTCTCCGTCAACAACTCCCCCTTCGCCGGGCAGGACGGCCGCTTCCTCACCAGCCGCCAGATCGGCGAACGCCTCGACCGCGAGGTGCTCGGCAACGTGTCGATCCGCCTCGAGCCCACCGACTCGCGGGAGGTCTTCCAGGTCGCGGCCCGCGGCGAGCTGCAGATCTCCGTCCTGATCGAGACCATGCGGCGTGAGGGCTACGAGTTCACGGTGTCCCGACCCGAGATCATCCCCAGGGAGATCGACGGCAAGACCTGCGAGCCCGTCGAGGACGTGATGGTCGAAGTGCCCGAGACGAATGCGGGCTCCGTCATGGACAAGCTCTCCACCCGCCG
>JAJDAR010000250.1 GCA_029261775.1 Deltaproteobacteria bacterium
TTCGTGGTGGAACGAGTGGTTCCCGATCTCGTGACCCGCTTCGTGCAGGCTGCGCAGCGCCGCGCGATTGCGCGACAGGGCCGCGTCCTGACCTACGACGAAGAAGGTGATCTGCAGCCCCTGCTCGGCGAGCAGGTCGAGGACGCGGGGGGCCAGGACGTCCAGGTAGCTCGGCAGCGCCTCCCAGCCGGGATCCCCATGCGTCTTCATGTACGACCACTGGTTGTCGAGATCGAGGGACAGGTCAGCGCAGGGCTTCATGCCGGAACCCGGCTCTCGCGGCCGTCCGAACCGATCAGCGCGGCCGCCGCGCGTTCGGCGAGCGCGACGGTCTCGTCCACGTTGAGCGTCCCGTTCTGGATCTGCGCCGAACTGACCCAGTGGACATCCGGGCCAAGGGTGCCGGTCGGGAGCTTGCGGGTGTAGCCGAGCACGGGGAAGGGGAAGACCTCCGCGACCCGCGACACGCGAAAGGCCCGGACCCTCGAGGGCTCGAACTCCGGGTGGACCCGGGCCAGGCCGTCCAGGAACGAACGGCGTAGCTCGTCGTCGCTGCGCCGGAAGATCGGATCCGAGACGGGCGCATAGCAGGGGAGATACACGAGGCCGTGCCCGCCGAGCTGATCGCGATCGACGAGCGCACTCATCTCGACGATGGCGGTGAAGGGGAGGTCCTCGTCGACCAGGTAGGTGAGGTAGTAGTCGGCCAGGGGCCGGTCGAGCAGGACCGCGGCGCAGACGATGCCCTGGTAGTCGACCGCCGCCATCTGATCCCGGATGCCGGGCTCCAGGTCCGGCAGCATCGCCACGCAGCGTCGCGGCGTGAGGGTGAGGACGGCCCGGTCGAAGAGCGCCGGCTCTCCGTCGTTGCTCACGACGGTTGCGCCGCCCTCGACCTGGCGAACTTCCTTTACGGGCGTGTCGAGCCGCACCTCGACACCCATCTCCTCGAGCCGTTGCTGCAGCCGCTCGAGCACCCTCGCGTAGCCGCCCGGCACGTAGCCGAACATCTCGACCTTGAGCCCGCTACGGCGGGCGGCGTACAGGCGCTGGATGGTCGCCCAGAGGAACGCAGCCGAGGCTTCTGGATAGCGGTCTCCCAGCTTCGAGCGCAGCAGCGGGGCCCAGAACCGCTCGAGGACCCGCGAGCCGGATAGCCGGCGAAGCCAGTCTTCGACGGGCCGTTCCTCGAGGCTTGCCCCGTCGCGCCATCGGGATGCCCACAGGATCGTCCCCGCCAGACGCGCCTTGTCGCTCCAGCCGAGCAGATCGAGGCGCGCATAGTCGAGCGTGTTCGAGACGGACACCAGGCGACCGGCGCCGTATAGCCCGGAGCGCGTTTGCGTCCAGCGCATCTCGTCTTCGAGACCCAGCTCCCTCAGCAGGCCGCGGGTGTGACGATCCGAGAGCAGGGTCACGTGATAGTGCCGATCCCAGACCACGTCTCCCAGGCGCCACGCGGAGGCCAGCCCTCCCAGGCTCGGGGCGCCCTCGAAGAGCGTGACGCGATGCCCCGCGGCCGCGAGACGGAGGGCCAGGGTCGCGCCGAGCATGCCGCCCCCGACGACGGCCCAGTCGCGCTCAACCATGGCGTTCGCCGGGCCCGGGCTTCGATCGGATGGGAGTTCCACTCGCATCCAGCGAGGATCCGCACTCGGCGCAGCTCAGGACGGCAGGCATCGCCCCCTCGTCGAAGTGGAAGAGCGGGCGCCCGCAGCGACACACGAGACCGATCGGCCGGGCCGGCTGTCCGACCACCAGGTGATGGTCCGCTACGTCGCGCGTGACCACGCTGCCCATGCCCACCATGGCGAAGCGGCCGATGGTCAGATCGGGGCCGATGACGGCACGCGCCCCGATCGTCGCGCCCGCGCCGACCCGCGTCTTGCCCGTCGACTCGTCGGGCTCCGAGGGCAGCAAACGAGCGAGGTCGGGAGTCGTCGCCCTCGGAAAGCGGTCGTTCGTGAACACGACGCCCGCAGCGATCATCGCGCCGTCGTCGATCCGAACCCCGGCGCACAGGTACACGAAGGCGTTGATCTTGACCCGATCCCCGATCTCCACGTCATAGGCGACGTAGGACTTCTCTCCGAGGATGCAGTCGCGCCCGATGCGAGAGGGTCCGCGGACGTGGACCTCTGACCAGATGCGGGTCCCCGTACCGATCTCCACACCAGCCTCGATCTCGGCGCTCGGGTGGATGCGGGCGCTCACGGGGCGCCGACGTCCACCGTCTGCCAGGAGCGCTCCTCCATCGACCGGTACGCCGCTTCAAGGAGGCGGACCGACATGAGGGCGTCGGCGGTCGAGACGCGCGGCGGCGTCCCCTCCCGGACCGAGGAGACGAAGTCCTCGATCTGCCGGGCAAGGGCTTCGATCTTGGCGTAGCCCGACCCGAAGCGTTCGGGCGGCGCTCCCCTGCGGTGGAGCGAGCTCCCCTGCCAGCCAACCCGCAGCACGCCCTCGGAACCGATCAGCTCCAGGAAGTGGTCCCGATCCGTATGGAGGGACCAGGAGAGATCCACTTCGACGAGGGGACCGGATTGCGCCCGGAGCACGAGCTTGGCCGTGTCTTCCACGGCGAGCCCTTGCAGGCGCGTACCTTCCCACGCCTGCACCTCACTGATCGGACCCACCATGGCCCGGGCCAGGTCGACCGCGTGCGTGCCGTTGTCGATCAGGACGCCACCGCCGGAGATCGGCGCGTCGGCGTTCCAGCGCCGGCTCATGTCCACCGGCGCTGCGAAAGTCACGTGCACGAGGACGACCTCGCCGATCTCTCCGGCCTGCACGCGCCGACGAGCCTCCTCCACGTCCGCGACGAAGCGGAACTTCGAGCCCATCGTGAAGGGCCGTCCGGCGCGGTTGGCCGCCTCGACCATCCGCAGCGCCGCCGCCTGATCGAGAGCGAGGGGCTTCTCGCAGAGCACCGCCAGGCCTGCCTTCAGGCCATCGACGGTCACGGCTTCGTGGGAGGAGGGCGGCGTGCAGACGACGATGGCCTCACAAGCCCCGTCCGCCAGCAGGGCGCCGTGGCTCGCATACGCGGTGCAGTGCCAGCGTTCCGCAACGGCGTCCGCCGACGACCGGTCGAGGTCGGCGACAGCGATCAGCTCGGCGCCTGCGCTCCCCGCAATCGCCTCCGCGTAGGCAGCTGCGATCGCGCCAGCGCCGACGATCCCGAAGCGGACGGGCTCGCTCATGCGGCAGCCCGCAGCGCCTGCACACCGGCCCGCAGGGAAGATGCGAGATGGTCGATGTCGGCCTCCTCGTAGCGCTCGTTCCAGGGGAGGACGAGGGCCGCTTCGAGGCCCTGATGCACGCCCGGAAAGCGGTCCGACGACCAGTCGAGGGCTTCCTCGCGGGCGAGGGTGAAGGGCCACTGGCTGCGTCCGAAGGTCCGCCGCTCCGCGAAGACGCGGCAGCGGAAGGCGGGCTTCTGGATGTAGCGCGGAGCGCACGCGATGCCGCGCTCCTGCAGGTAGGCGCCCAGCGCCCGGGAGCCTCCGGGGAGCACCCGTCCGTCCACTCCCAGGGTGTATCTCCAGTAGCTGTGCACGCCCCCGTTCGGCGCCGTCGGCAGGCTCAAGCCCGGCAGGTCTGCGATCCGGGAGCTCAGGTCGTCTGCCCGCGCGATGCGCGCCTCGACGCCACGCGCGAGCTTCTCGAGCTGCGCGCAGGCGACCGCCCCGACCACCTCGCTCATCCTGTAGTTCAGGGCGAGGAACTCGTGATCCGGATCCGGTTCGCCGTAGGGCCACGCCTTGTTGATGCCGAGCTTGATCCGGCGGGCGAGAGCCGGATCGTCGGTCGTCACGAGTCCGCCCTCCCCGGTCGTGATGTGCTTGCCTTGCTGGAGGCTGAAGCACCCGATGTTCCCCATCGTGCCCGCGAGCTGCCCGTTCCACGAGGCCAGGAAGGCCTGGGCCGCGTCCTCGATCAGCGGTACGCCGCGCCGCTCGGCCACCCGGCGGAGGCCCTCCATGTCGCAGCAGCGACCGAACAGGTGGGTGGCAATGATCGCGCGGGTGCGATCGGAGAGCCGCGCCTCGACGCTCTCCGGGGTGACCAGGAGGGTCTCCGGATCCACGTCTGCGAAGACCGGGATGGCGCCTTGATGGAGGATCGGCGCGAGCGCCCCCATGTCCGTGATCGGGGTGGTGATGATCTCGTCACCGGGCTCGGGGTCGATCGCGAGGACGGCGAGGTGGACGGCGGCCGTCCCCGACGTGCAGGCCAACGCATGATCGCTGCCGACGAGCTCGCAGAAGCGCCGCTCCAGGCTGGAGACGGCGGTGCCCTTGGTCGACGTCAGGGTTCCCGAGTCCAGGACCCTGCGCAGGGCGTCGAGCTCCTCCGGGCCGAAGCTGCGGCCACTCGCCTCCTGGTCGGAGGGCAGGGGTCGCCCGGGGCGGGTCATGTCGGGTCCTTCGCGTTCCGGCGGCTCGCGTGCGCCGTGAGCTGGATCAGGAGAGAGACGATCCGCTCCCCGGCCTTGCCATCTCCGAATGGATTGTTCCAGCTACGGGAGGCGCAAATCAGCTCCCGACTCGCCTCGACGATCGCCGCGGGGTAGCGGCCGGCCAACCTGCCTGCTCCGGCGGCGATGGCCTCCGGCCTCTCGGTCGACTCGCGAAGCACGACGCAGGGCACGCCGAGAGAGCAGGCCTCCTCCTGCACGCCTCCCGAATCGGTCCAGACCAGGGCGGCCTCGGAGAGGAGCGACAGGAACTCGAGATAGCCCTTCGGCGGGATCGCCACGCAGCTGCGGGAGAGGACCAGGCCGAGCTCCTGGATGCGCGCCGCGGTGCGCGGATGGAGAGGCAACACGACCGGGAGCCCCAGGGCGCCGGCCGCCCCCTCGAGACCTTGGAGGAGGTCTCGGAGTCGCAGGGGATCCTCGACGTTCTCGCGACGATGGATCGTCGCCAGACCGAAGGCTCCTGCCCGTAATCCCAACCCGGCCGCGACCCGGAGCCCTCGCGCCCGGGGCAGCTGCAGCTCCAGCTCGTCGACGACCGTGTTTCCGGTGACGAACACCCGATCCGCGTCGCAGCCCTCCCGAAGCAGGTGGTCTCGGGCCTCGGGCGTCGGGGCGAAGAGCCAGTCCGACAGGCGGTCGGTCTCGCGCCGATTCAACTCCTCGGGCATCTCGAGATCGCCGCAGCGCAGACCGGCCTCGACGTGGGCCAGCCACGTCCCACGGGCGACCGCCGCCCGGGCCGCACCTAGCACTGAGTTGGTATCCCCCTGCACGACCACCGCGTCCGGTCGGAGGCGATCGATCCAGGGTCCGAGACGCTCCTCGACCCGCGCCAGCTGCGAAGCCCGGTCGGCCGATCCGACGTCGAGGCGGGTGACCGGCGTCTGGAGTCCAAGCTCGCGGAAGAACACCCCGTCCAACGCATCGTCGTAGTGCTGCCCGGTGTGCACGAGATCGACGGCAAGCCCGTGCTCCGCGGCCGCGCGGAGAATGGGGGCCATCTTTACGATCTCGGGGCGGGTCCCGACGGTGAGCATGAAGCGGGCGGATCGCACGCGCTCGTCTGTCCTTTCGGCCCCGGCTGGCGGTTGTGCCCCGCCCCGGTCCGTGAGTGACCCCGAGCGGGCTCGAGGTGACCCTCGACCGCCTAGCAAGGATTATTCGCCGTCGGGGGACCGGGATCAAGCGGGCCGTCTGTGCCTAAGGGAGGAGCGGCCTACGGGCGTGCGGGCGACGACTTGAGCGTCGAGTTGCCGATCCCCGGCGGGTCAGGGGGTGGGCCCGGACGGGCCCGGCACCCCTGCCTGGAAGCCCGGCAGGAAGCGATTGAAGTCACCGATTCCGACGCCGCCGTCCCCGTCCATGTCGGTACCGGTGCCCTGGTCCACACCTGACTGGAAGTCCAGCAGGAAGACGTTGAAGTCGGAGATCGCGCAGAAGCCGTCGTTGTCGTAGTCGCAATCGCACAGGTTGCCGATCTCGTCGCCATCGCGATCGAGCTGGCTCTGGCCTCCGGCATCCGGCAACGCGGGGCCGTTCGGCAGCAGCACACAGTTGTCGAGGGCGTCCGGCACCCCGTCGAGATCGGCGTCGAAGCCGGGCGACCCGACGTTCTCCTGGATCCGGACCTCATCCGAGATCTCGTCGGTCAGTGCCAGGTCGAGGTCTCCGTCCTGGTCGGCGTCGAAAAGCACGGCGCACGACGGATTCAAGGTGGCCGGGAAGTCCTGGACCTGGGTAAATCCGCCGGCTCCGTCGTTCTCGAGCAGACGCCACAGGGAGGCTCCGAAGCTCGACAGCACCAGATCGAGGTCGCCATCCCCGTCGAGGTCCCCCAGGTCGGTGGACACGACGTGGGCACCGATGTCGATCAGGGTCGCCGCGCCAAAGGTCCCGTCCCCGTTGCCGAGCAGGATGCCGCCGTTGCCGGAGAAGCTGTTGGCGGTTGCGGCATCGAGCCGCCCATCCCCGTTCACGTCCCCGAGGACCACGACCCAGGTCAGGCCGCCCGACGCCTGGGGCGTCGTCCCCGTGAAGCCGCCCTGGCCGTCCCCGAGCAGCGTCCTCACCTGCTGGCCGCCCTGCGCCCCGACGACCAGGTCGGTGATGCCGTCGCCGTTCATGTCTCCAGCGGCCAGGCCGTACTCGCGGAAGACCCCGCCGTCGAAGAACTGGGGGGCGCCGAAGCCGCCGAGTCCGTCGTTCAGCAGGAGCGCCAGGTCGTCGCTGTCGGAATGTGCGACGGCGACGTCGGGGTCTCCGTCTCCGTCCGCGTCCAGGACGACGACGCCGTGCGGTCGATCGCCGACCGTCACGAAGGAAGAGCTGAAGGTGCCGTCGCCCTGGCCCCGCAGGAACCAGAGGCGGTCGTCGGCGGAGGCAGCGATCACCAGGTCGGTGTGCCCGTCGTGGTCGAAATCCGAGACCTGGTTGGGGCTGACCGCCAGGCTCAGGCCCTGGGGCGCGAGGAAGGCTCCGAAGGAGGGTGTGCCGTCCCCGCTGTTGAGGGCGACCCGCAGATCGGCACTCGCCTCGTTCACCGTCGCCAGGTCGAGGAAACCGTCGCCGTCCAGGTCGGCGGCGGCGGCGCCGTAGATCCGAGTGAGCTCGGTAGGCTGGGCGCGGTTCGTGAAGACGTCGAACTCACTGAAGGAGAGGGTTCCCGGTGCGGTCGCGATGGCGAACTCGAAGGCGTAGCCCGCTGCGCGGAGGGGCGTGCCGTCGGCAGCCCGGATGTCGTGGGACAGGTTCACCACCACCGCTTCGCCGGCGCTGAACCGCCCGCTCGGGTCGAAGGTCACGCGACGGTTGCCGTTGGCAAAGGTCAGCGTGCCGTCCGCCGTTCCCGTGCCACGGCCGAAGACCCGGAAGCTCGAGGCGTCGACGGTCGCCGGATCGACCGGCTCGTCGAAGTCGATCTGCACGCTGGTGGTCGGCTCGGCGAGGGCGAGCGGCGCGGGATCCGTGGCCAGCACCTGCGGCGTGGCGGTCGCAGCGGGAGTGGGGAGCCCCGTTGCGCTCAGCAACGCCCAACCGAGCAGGAAGGAGAATCGGTTGAGCAGGAGTGAGAATCGGTTCAACGGGGTCCTCGCTGCGATCGATCGCAGAATCGGGTCTTTTTGGACCCATTTCATAGTCATACCATGACCGGGAGGATCGTGCCGAGTGGGCCCCGGCTTGCCGGGGTCCGGCGAGTCCATAGCCTCTCGCAGCCGGAGGAACCTGCCATCGCGGAGTCGAACGGAGACCCGCCCGCCGACGGGGGCTGCCCGGCCTGCGGTCAGGTGACGGCGCTGCCGCTCTTCGAGAAGGCCGGGTTCCGCTACGTGCGATGTACGAGCTGTGACTCCGCGCGGCTCCAGCCGCTGCCGGACCTGTCACCTCCGGCCTTCTACGGCGCGAGCTACTTCGAAGGGCGTGTGCCCGGAGGGTATGCCGACTACGGGAAGGACGAAGCGCTGCACCGTCGCAACGCGCGCCGACGCCTGCTCCACCTGGCCCGCCGGGGTATCGCACCCCCCGGTCGGGTCGCCGACGTGGGTTGCGGCTTCGGCTTCTTCCTGGACGAAGCCCGCGAGGCCGGTTGGCAGGTCGAGGGTGTGGACGTCTCCTCCCATGCGCGTGAGCACGCGGCTGCGCTCGGCCTCGGGGTCGGGTCGGACCTCGCCGACGCCGAGCCGCACCTCCGGCTGGTGTCCTTCTTCCAGGTTCTCGAGCACATGATCGATCCCTGGTCGTCGTTGGGCTCCGCCTTCGAACGCCTCGCCCCGGGCGGTTGGTTGATCGTCGAAACCTGGGACCGTACGCACCCCGTCGCTCGGGTCTTCGGTCGCACCTGGCAGCAGGTCGCCCCACCGTCGGTCGTGCACCTCTTCAGTCGGAAGGGGCTGCTGCGAATGGTCACGCGCCAGGGCTTCGTGTCGGTCGAGCTGCGCCGCACGTCCAAGCTCGTCACGCCGGCTGCCGTCGCAGGGCATCTGGTCGCGCAGCATCCGAGCTGGAGTCGGCTCCTGGCCCCGCTCTCCAGCCCGGCCCTTTCGCGGCTCGCCCTTCCCTATGGATTCGG
>JAJDAR010000251.1 GCA_029261775.1 Deltaproteobacteria bacterium
GCCGAGGCCGATCGTGTGGTCCATCAGGTAGCGGCCGAGACTCCCGCTGCGGTTGGCGAGACCTTCGGGAAAGGCCTCGCTCGTCGATGAGAGCAGCAGGCGGGTGGTGGCGACGGTCGACGCGCAGAGGAACACGAGGCGGCCGCGCAGGTCGGCGCGCTCGCCGTTCGCCGTCGACACGACCCTGACTCCGGTGGCCCGATTCGCAACGGGATCGTGGAGCACGCGTTCGACCAGGGTGTCGGTCAGCACCTCGAGGCGCCCGGTCGCCTTCGCCGCCGGCAGCGTGCTGCTCTGGGTGCTGAAGTAGGAGCCCGTCGAACAGCCCCGCCCGCAGGGCCCGCAGTAGTGGCAGGCCTTCCGGCCGTTGTGATCCTGCGTCAGGATCGCGGTGCGCCCGATCGTGACGCGTCGATCGGAGAAGCGCCCCTCGACCGCATCCTTGAACCGGTGCTCGGCGCAGGTCATCTCCATCGGCGGCAGGAAGCGGCTGTCCGGGAGCTGCGGCAGGCCCTCCGACTGTCCGGAGACCCCGATGAAGTCCTCGACGTAGTCGTACCAGGGCTCCACGTCGGCGTAGCGGATCGGCCAATCGATGCCGTGACCGTCCCTGGCGTTGGCCTCGAAATCGAGATCGCTCCAGCGGTAGACCTGCCGGCCCCAGCTGAGCGAGCGACCCCCGAGCTGATAGCCGCGAATCCAGGCGAACTCGGTGCCCTCTTCCTGGACGTACGGATGCTCACTGTCCTTGACGAAGAAGTGCCGCGTGTCCTCGCTGCAGCCCGGGGCCAGGCTCTGGATCGGATAGTCCTCGGCCATTTCTTTCGGGTTGCCGCGTCCGCGGAACGGGAACTCCCAGGGCGGGGTGTGCTCGGTCTCGTAGTCCTTCGCGTGCTCGACATTCCGGCCGCGATCGACCATCAGCACGCGGAGCCCGCGCTCGGTGAGCTCCTTGGCCGCCCAGCCGCCGGTGATGCCGGAGCCGACGACGATCGCGTCCCAGGTGGTGCGCGTGTCCATTTCGTCTCCTAGAAGTCCGAGTACTGCGGCTTGCGGCCGGGAGCCAGCGCCACGCAGCCGTCGAAACGACCCGGCCACATCTGCATCTGGTAGACCTGCATCGCGCCGATCTTCGAGGTGAAGAATCCGACGACGGTCAGCTCCTTCAGGAACGAGAAGAAGGGTTTGTCGGTGGTCGTGCCGCCGAACACGTTGGGCACCCCGGCCGTACCCGCCAGCTCCTCCTCCTCGAAGGCTCGAAGGATCGGGTCGCGGTCCTCGTTGGCCAGCTCGGCGAAGCTGCGGGCTCCCAGGACCTCGGCTTCGGACTGCAGGCGAGCCAGACCCTCCCGGAATCTCTCGCGCTCCGTCTCGCTCGCCGCCTCGGCGAGCACGAACTCGACGAAGTCGAGCACGCCCGCATCGAGAGCACCTGGCGTCGCCGTGCGCGGCAGGATGCGGTCGATCGCCGCCTCGAGATTGAGCCGCTCGACCCGGTCGAGCAGAGGCTCCGGGGTGACGAAGGCCTCTTCCGGCCTCCGCCCCAGCACCGCCTGGGCGCAGGAGGTGGACAGGGCAGCCCCGAGCACGAGGCTCGCGCGGAGCAGGAACTCACGTCGGTCGAGGGGCACGGGCATTCCTCCCTGGGCAGTCCGCGCCCCGACCGTACTACGACCCGGGCGACACGTCAGGACCCATGCTCAGGCGAAGAGCTCTCCGCTGGTCGCGGCTGCGACGAAGTTCTCGTGGAAGTGGGCGAAGCTCTGCATGTCGGCATTCACCACGTCGAGCCCGTGCTCGAGGACGTACGCGTAGCTCCGCTGGAAGGCCGAGAGCTCCGAGCGCAGCAGCTCCGGGGGATAGACCGAGTCGAAGGCCGTGGGCTGGCCCCAGCCGAGGAACTTGCGCCCCGCCAGGTAGCGGCCGGCCTTCATGCCGACCAGACCGATCCCGGCGGCTCGCGCGCGATCGAGGAGCGGGCGCAGCTCCTTCATCGGCGGGCTGCCCTTCAGGATCGCCTTGTCCTCCCAGTCGTACCAGCCGGCCGGCGTGATCGCGATCATCGCCAGACTGAACGCACCCGTCCCGATCGCAGCCTCGAGCACGTTGGCCGCATTGCGATGCGTGCTCAGGCCCAGATGCCCCACCTTGCCCGCCTGCTTCGCCTGTTCGAAGACCCGTTGGATCTCCTCGCTGCGAATGATCGAGGGGTTGTGCGAGGCCATCAGGTAGTAGGCGTCGACGCGCTCGACGCCGAGCTCGGCCAGGCTCTCGTCCATCAGCTGGCCCCAGGCCTGCGCCGCGGTCCGCGCCTGAGTGACGGAGACCTCGTCGTCGGGCTCGACCTCGAGCGGCACGATCGCCTTCGAGATGAGGAAGATCCGTTCGCGGTGCCGTCTCGCAAAGGGGCCCAGGTTCGACTCGGCCTGCTTGTAGTAGTGTTTGAAGCCGACGTCGAACACGTTCACACCCGCAGCCAGTGCCGCCTCGAGCAGCTCGTCGTTGGGCCCTCGGGAGAGCGCAGCACCACAGCCGAAGACCAGGCGGCCGGCCTCGAAGCCGGTCCGACCGAGGGTCCGGGCGGGGAGCGGAGGCAGGGCGGGGGTCGCCCCGACCGCATCCCGAGCGGCGAAGACGGCCGCCTTCATGTCGCGCGAGTGGAGCAGCGTCTGCGTGCCGACCCCCAGCATGAGCAGGGTCTGCAGGAAGCTTCGGCGACTGGCGAGGCCACTTCGATCGCGATCGGACATGAGATCCTCCTCGAGCGTGGGGAACGGTGGAAGTCTAGACCAGCGGAGTCGGAGCGGGCTCGGCGCCGACTGGAAGTCGCCCGACTGACCGGGTATCAAGCTCGCTGCTTGATGCAAGAGCCCCTCCGGATCGAGAAACGCGCGATCCCCGGCAGCGGGGCCCGCCGCACCCCCGCGCTCCTCTGCGCGGCGATCTGGGCCTGGGCAGGCGCGGCATGCTCTCCTTCCTCTCCCCTCGAACCGACTGGAGGCGTGCCCGTGCGCGTCGAACGACTCCTCGATGCCCCGATCGTCGGTCCGGAGACCGACCCGAGCCTGGGTCCGAACATCCAGGGGCCGTCCCTGATCCGGGTTCCCGACTGGCTTCCGGATCCGCTCGGCCGCTACTACCTGTACTTCGCGGACCACAAGGGCCAGTACATCCGGCTGGCCTACGCGGATG
>JAJDAR010000252.1 GCA_029261775.1 Deltaproteobacteria bacterium
AGCCCGCTGGGATCGACCTGCTCGAGCTCCGCGAGGAAGGCCGACCACTCGGGAGCCCCGCGCAGCGCCTCGTAGTCCACCCGGGTCTGCGCGAGATCGGAGGTCTCGCGGGTGTGCCGCTCGAGAAGGCTGGCGTACCGCTGCCACGGTTCCGCCTTCGCCGCGCCGGCGATCCCGACGACGATCACGCTGAGAGCCAGGAACGGACGAAGCACGGCACCTCCTTCGTCCGGGTGGGATACCGGCCGAAGCAGGAGGTTACGGAAGGTCGTCCTCGCTCTCGCGGAGTTCGTCCTAGTCCGAGAGCTCGCGGGCGACCAGCTCGGGCCGGCCTGCGTCGCGAGGAGCCGGAGCCTCGAGAGCGAACGCGTTGAGCCGGTCGATGAGCTGGCGAAGTCGCCCGACCCGCCTTCGGTCGAAAGCGAACACCACCCGCGGCAGCTCGGGGAAGTCGCCCTTCTCTTCCGGCAGCGGCCCTCCCACGAGGGGCTCGCCATCGGCCAGGATGTCGTCGAACTCGTCGGCCAGGGCGGAGAGCTGCGCGGCGTCCGGGGCCTGTCGCACCCGAAGCACGATCTGGTCGCCGACGTACCGCATCGAGTGGTAGTTGCGATAGAAGCCGAGCATCTCCGCGACCGCCTCGTCCAGATCGTCGGTCACCTTGTAGAGGGCCAGGTCCTCGTCGCTGATCAGCTGGCGGCCGTGCAGGTGGGTCTTCACGTACTGGTGCCAATCCCGCCAGTAGCTGCCGCCCGGCGCGTCGATGAAGACCACGGGAACCACGCTGCTCTTGCTGGTCTGGATCAGGGTCAGCGCCTCGAAGCCCTCGTCGTGGGTGCCGAAGCCGCCCGGGAAGAGCGCGATGCCGTGGGACTCCTTCACGAACGTGACCTTGCGGGTGAAGAAGTACCGGAAGTTGATCAGCTTGCGGTCGCCGGCGATCACCTGGTTCGGGTCCTGCTCGAAGGGCAGCCGGATGTTCACTCCGAACGAGGCCGCGCGGCCCGCACCGCCCTGCGCCGCGCCCATGATGCCGTCGCCGGCGCCGGTGATGACCATCCAGCCCGCGGCGACCATCCGCTCGGCGAAGCCATGCGCCTGCTGCCAGTCGGGATGATCGGGCGGGGTCCGCGCGCTGCCGAAGCAGGAGACCTTCGGCACCTCGGCATAGGGTGCGAACACCCGGAACGCGTGACGGAGCTCCTTCAAGGAGTGGTTCGCGAGCTTGAGATCACCGGGCGAGGCCTCGCGGCCGAGGCGCAGGGCCGAGACGACCAGCTGGCGGACCTGATCCCGATCGCTGCGCTCGCCGAAGAGGCGCAGGGCCTCGTCGACCAGCGCCTCGAGCTTCTCGTTCAGCCCCTCGTCGCGGAGCGCGTAGCGCCTGGCCCTCGAACGCGACATCGGCGCCTCAGCTCGCGCCGGTGCCGGAGAGCACCGCGGGCACGGTTCGCGCGAGGATCCGGAGATCGCCGCTCAGCGACCAGGTATCGATGTATTCGAGATCCATCCGAACCCAATCCTCGAAGCCGATGTCGTTTCTTCCGCTCACCTGCCACAGACACGTCAGGCCGGGGCGCATCGACAGGCGCCGCCGCTCGAAGGTGCGGTAGGCCGCCACCTCCGTCGGCATCGGCGGCCTCGGTCCGACCAGGCTCATGTCGCCACGCAGGACGCTCCACAGCTGCGGCAGCTCGTCCAGGCTATAGCGGCGCAGGAAGCGTCCGACCATGGTCACCCGGGGATCGTCCCGGATCTTGAAGACCGGCCCGTCCATCTCGTTGCACGCATCGAGGGCGAGCCGCCGGGCCTCGGAGTCGGCGACCATCGTACGCAGCTTGGGCATCACGAAGGTCCGGCCGTTCAGCGAGCAGCGCACCTGGCGGAAAAGCACCGGGCCGGGCGAGCTGAGCTTGATCGCCGCCGCAGCGAGGAGCAGGAGCGGAGCCGTCAGCAGCAGGCCGAGGCTGGCCCCCGCGACGTCGAGGACCCGCTTCAGGGCCAGGCCCGTGGGCTCGTGATGGACCGGTGCGAAGGACAGCGCCGGCAGGGTGCCGAAGCGCTTGACGCGAGGCGCCGGGAGCAGGTCGCCGAAGATGTCGGAGAGCAGCGTGATCGGCACGCCCGCCGCGGTCGCACGGTCCACCACCGGCAGGAAGGCGTCGAGCTTGGAGCGCGGGCAGGCGACCACGATCTCGTCGATGACCTGGTCGCGCAGCAACTCGTCCATGTGGGCCTGACCGAAGACCAGCTCCCGGGGCACCTCGAAACGATGGTCACCCTCCGGGTCGTCGACGAAGCCGACCACATTCAGCCCCCATCCGGGGTGCCGCTCGATCACCGCCTGGACGTAGGCCGCGCGCGGGCCGCTACCGGCGATCAGGACGTTCCGCCGTTCTGGCCCGGTGGGCTGCCAGGCCTCGCGCAACCCGAGCACCCCCGCGTGCAGGAGACCGATCGCCGCCAGCTGGAGTCCGCCGCAGACCAGTGGGAGCCAGCGCGGAACCGGGGCCCGGGTGAGGAAGGCCGCGGCGCTCTCGGCGACGATCGCCACGCAGGCCGCGAGCACCAGCCGGCGCAGCTCGGCGCTGGGGCCGTCCCGCTCGCCGCCCGTGTCCACGCGCCGCAGCATGCCCGGCCAGACCAGGGTGGCCACCAGCCCCAACGGCAGGAGCGAAGGCAGGCTGGCGGCGGACGGCGAGGCCAGCGAGACCACCGCCACGAACACCCCGGCAGCGAGGACCAGGTCCCCGAGCTGCTGCAGCACGTCCAACGCGCGGGCGGAATCCCTCGACATCTTCGGGCTCTTCGGCTGGATCCGCGGACGCACTGAGCCGCAACCCACCGGTTCGGCGCCGCACCCCAGCAACAGAGCCCGAATCGTGGCTCTTTCGCCCCGGCTCGCCGTTCAGCTGGCGGTGTTGCGGGGCGGAAGCGGAGGCCCGCCGCAGGCGGCGAACTGGGCCGCGTACAGGTCGGCGCGGGCCTGGACCTTGCGCGCCACACCGAGCAGCCAGGGCTTGTCCCGATGGCTTCCTCGGGCGAAGCCGGAGGGACCTTCGTGGTAGGCCAGGTACAGGTTGTACGCATCGTGGGGCTCGATCCCGGTGGCCCTCCGGATCACGCTCGCGTACCAGCCGATGAAGTCGACCACGTCGCGGAAGTCCGTGCGCCTGGCGGAGCCGTTGCCCGTTCGGCTCTGGTAGTCCGACCAGGTTCCGTCCTTGACCTGCCCGTAGCCGTAGGCGGACGAGAGCCGCGCGATCGGAATCAGCCACAGCACCCGACGCCAGCCGGGCCGGGCTTCCGGTCGGAAGCGGGACTCCTGGTACAGGATCGCCAGCGACACCGGCTCGGGCACGCCCCACTCCTTGCGCGCGGCGAGCGCGGCCGCCCGCCACGACCCCCGCTCGTCGAAGATCGTGCACAGATCATCGATGTCGCTGGGCGGCAGGTTCGCGCAGGCCTGCGCCACGAAGACCGCCGTCGTCACGCCGATCGCGGAGAGCGCGGCGGCGTACCAGGAGCGACGGGCCGTCTGACGAAGCCGTCCGATCGAAGCACCTCCGGCGACCGGCGGGTCGCGTGGCCAGCATAGCCGGCGACCCGTCCGCGGGTGGCCTGGCACCGGAAGCCCGGCGACGCGGCCGTTCGGGTACCGTCGTCGCATGCAGTGGAGCCCCGGCGACGTGGCCTTCGTGGCCTACCGGGGCTGCACCCGCTTCCTGCTGACAGCCCCCTACTTCTTCCACTTCGCAACGGCTGTGCGCGGACTCAGCGCGAGCGAGTTCGGCCTGATCACGGCGGTCTACTACGTCGCGACCGTCGTCCTCGAAGTTCCCTCGGGCGTGCTCGCCGATCGACTGGGCCGGCGGCGCCTGCTGGTCCTCGGCGCGTTCGCCAACCTGCTGGGCTTCGGAGCGCTGGGCCTCGCCCACGATCTCCCGACCTTCGTGCTGGCCGAGGTGCTGGTCGCAGCGGGAACGGCCACGGTGTCCGGCGCAGACTCGGCCTGGCTCTTCGATCGGTTGACCGCCGAGGGCCGCGAGGCCGACTACGCCCGGATCGAGGGCGCGGGATACGCCGCGTGGCTGCTCTCGACCGCAGTCGCCATGCCGCTCGCCGACCTCTACCTGGTGCGGGATGGCGACCCGACGCTGACCGTCTGGGTGACGATGGCGGCACAGCTGGTGGGGCTGGGCATCGCCCTCGGCCTGCACGAGCCCCCGCGGCTTCGCTCCAGCAGCCGGGAGATCACGCGGGGTGCGCTGCGGACCGTCGCCCGGGTGCCGGGAGTCGCGCGCTGGATCGTCGCCGGGGTCGGCGTCTTCGTGCTCACGCGCGCGGCCATCGTGCTGATCTACAACCCCTGGCTCGGCGAAGCGGGCGTCCCCGTGTCGCGCTGGGGCACGCTGCTCGCGGTGATCAATACCGTCGGTGGCCTCGCCGCCTGGCAGGCGTGGCGGGTCGGCCAGCGACCCGAACACTGGATGCTCGCGATGGCAGCGGCCCTCGTCGCCATGTATGCGGGCATCGCGGCGACCCGTGCGCCGCCGGCGGCGCTGCTGTTCTGCATCCAGGGCATGGTGCTCGGCGTCTACCCGGTCGCCATGCGGGCGCTGTTGAATGCGCGCATCGACGATCCCCGGCACCGAGCCACGGTGCTGTCGATCGAGAGCCTGGCCTGCCGCCTGGCCTTCGCGACCACGGCCCTCGCCTTCGGCGGGCTGCTCGAGGGTGGCTCCCTCGGAGCGGCCATCCTGGCCGTGATCCTCCTCGGTGTACTGCCGATCGCCTGGAGCCGCGCCTGGCCGGACCGGACGAGCCCGGGCTCGCGGCCGCCGGGCGCGAGCGGTCCGCCGGCCTAGCGGGGCGGCGTGTAGGGCCGCTCGACCGCGATCTTGATCACGTCACCGGCCCGCAGGGCGGCCGCCGCGTCGGGCAGGCCGTTGGCGATCGCGGTCTCCTCCGGACTCCAGGCGTTCTTGCTGCGGCGTCCGAGAGCCGCCAGCGTCTCGCCGGCGCGCGCTTCGACGACCTGCAGCCTGCGCTCGGTCACGCCCTCGCGCTCGGCCCGGGTGAGCGGACGGAAGCTCCCGGCCACGCCGTCGAAGCGGCGGAAGGCTGCGGTGGCGCTGACCTCGGGCGCGATGCCGGTCAGGCGGAACGTCCCTTTGCGGTGCCCGATCCAGGTCAGGTGCATCGCCACGTTGCCCGACTGCGCCGGCACGAGGGCGTGCGCGCGATAGGCCGGAAGGCCACCGATCTCGAGGCTCCTGGCGTTCTGCAGCGTGATCCGGTTCTCCCGGGCGAAAGCCGCCGCAGCCTGTGCGGGTTCGACCCCCGCCGCCCCACCGTCGAGACGCAGGGCCTGCTTGCCGTCGGCCGCCACCCCCAGAACCGCATCGCGTCCGTTCTGGGTGCGCCAGCCCGAGGGAAACTCGAGTGCGAATCCGAACGAGGGGTGCAGGAAGAGCTGGTCCCGGAACAGTCCACCCGCCGGGTCGGGCCCGATCAGCAGTCCCTCGAGACGCGAGGTGAACGAACGTCGATTCGCGGCGATCGGCTGGCCCGGACCGCGCGGCAGCGCGTCCGCGCGAGCCAGGGCCGACTGGACGCGCTCCTCCGTCATCGGGTGGGAGTCGAAGAAGCTCGGCTCACGCGAGCGCCCGGCGGCGAGCCGGGTCGTCTCGCGGCCGAGGGTGCGGAGGAAGCCCGCGATGCCGGAAGGGTCGTAGCCGTCCTTCGCGGCCAGGGCCTGGCCCACCTCGTCGGCCTGGCGTTCCTGGTCGCGCCCGTAGGTGGCGATCAAGCCGGCGCCGGCGACCTGTCCGAGCTGCGCGACGCTCTGGGCCGCACCTTCTCCGCCCGCCGCGCCCGCGGCGACCACTCCGAGCACCGTCAGCAGACCGACCCCCACCGAGCGGGTCTGCTGCTGTACGGAATGTCGCGCTGCGACGTGTCCGACTTCGTGTCCGAGCACGCCCGCCAGCTCGGCCTCCGAGTTCATGATCACCAGGGCGCCGCGGGACACGTACACGTAGCCGCCGGGCAACGCGAAGGCGTTGGGCTCGGGAGTGTCGGTGATCGCGAAGTGGTAGCGGACGTCCCGTCGCGGCGAGTGGGCGGCGAGACGCTCGCCGACGCTCGCGACATAGCCGGCGATGCGGGGCTCCTCGACCAGGCCGAGCTCGCGACTGAATCGCTCCGCGCTCGTCCGACCGAGCTCGGCCTCCTGGGCCGCGGACAGCAGCACCACCTCGCGCTGGCCGGTGACCGGGTTGACGGCGCAGCCCACGATGATTGAGAGGGAGAGCAGCAGCGCGCCCCAGGGCGCCGCCACCCTGGATCGGGCGCCGGCCCGACCCTGCGCTCGCCGGATCCGGCAGGAGAAGCGCATGGACGAAGGCTAGGCGGTGGCGCCGGGCCTGGGCCGGTCGTGGACAAGGGTGCTGCGCTTCTCGTCGAAGAGCACGCGGATCTTCTGGGGGCCGGCGGCTCCCTGCACGACACCGAGTCCGAGCGTGGGATGCTGGATGCGATCGCCGGCGCTGAAGTAGTCGCCGATCGCGTAGGGGCGGATCGGACGGCTGAGATCAGCCTCGATCAGCTCGTTCTCCGGCGCACTCGAGTTCCTGCGCGAGCGCGGCTTGGCCTTGGGCTTCACCCGCCCGGCACTCGCCTCCCAGGCTTCGACCATGCGCGGCTCGCAGGTCAGGACCGGAGAGCCGGACTCGTACGACCAGGCCGGCGTCTCCTTCATCTTGAACGAGACGTAGTGGACCGGCAGGCCCAGCTCGGTCAGCTCCTTCGCGAGCCGCTCCATCTCGCGGATCCACACGGCGCCCCGCTGCGCCGAGCGCTTTCGGCACAGCTCCCAGTAGCGGGGGCTTCCGATCAGCATCACGAGCGGATGGCCTTCCGCGAAGGGACCCTCGGTGTGCGTGGACAGCTCTTCCGTCAGGGCCGCAACGTTCGCCTCGGCGACGGCCGCGTGGGCCAGCGCGAGCAGCAGCGCGCGAAGCGGCGTATCGCCCGTACCGACCCGCCCGGCCTCGGGAGCCAGCCAACGCGTCGCCGCGGCGACCAGCCGATCATCGGGGCCGCGGCCGACCAGATCGATCTTGTCGAGGCCGTAGTTCGGATCGGACACTCCCGCGGCCTTGTCGGCCGGGGCGCTGCGCACCGGCACCAGCGGATGGAGTGCCTCGAAATGGGCATCCTCTTCGGGCATCAGGAGCGGCGCGCCCCCGTCCTTGTGGCGACGGGCCAGCGCGATGCAGAGATGCTCTCCCTCGCGACCCGGCTTCAGCTCGGCGGCCAGCCGGCTGTTGAAGGCGACGAGATACTTCTTGCCGGCCTCGGGGCGACGGGGGGCGGAGGCGAGCTCCTTCTCGTATTCGGCGAGGAGCACGTCGCCCGTGAGCGCTGAGGCCGCCTCCTGGAAGCCCTTGGCCTGGCGGACCTGCTTGTCGGCCGCGCGCTCGATCAGCGGATGTTGAGCCACGAATTCCCCCGGAGTACGAATACGAGAAGATCAGAGGATAACGGCTTCCGCGCGGCGCGGTCGAGCGCTGCGGGCCCGGAACCGCGAATCGAGGGGTTTCAGCGGCCCGAGCGGGCCGGGAGGCGTCGAGCGAGCAGCAGGAGGCCCAGAGCGGCCGCATGGACGGCCGGCCCCAGCTCATCGGCCTTGACGAGCCACCAGAAGTGAACGATCGCGAGGACGCCCACGACGTACGAGAGGCGATGCAGGGACTGCCAGCGGCGACCCAGCCGTCGCTGCCAGCTCCGGGTGGAGGTCACCGCGAGCGGCGTCATCCCCAGGAACGCTGCGAAGCCGACGGTGATGTAGGGACGTTCGGCGACATCCTCGAGCAGGAAGCCGAGGTCGAAGCCGAGATCGAAGACCAGGTAGACCGAGAAGTGCGCGACCGCGTAGGTATAGGCGAGCAGCCCGAAGCTGCGGCGATACCGCAGCAGGCCCGGCCAGCCGAGCAGCCGCTTCGCCGGCGTCACGGCCAACGTGAGCAGCAGGCAGCGCAGCGCCCATTCACCGGTCACGTGGGTCAGCTGCTCGACGGGGTTCGCACCGAGGCGGTCGAGCAGCCCGCCGGCGGCAGCCCCGACCAGCGGAACCAGCAGCACGCCGACGACGGCGAAGTGCAGAAGGCGCTCGTGGCGGCGCTGCAAGCCGTCTCCTCAGAAGAGCCGGGCCGGATCCATGCCGCGGTAGAGCGATCCGACCTCGTCGGCGTAGCCGTTGAGGTAGAGGGTGGGTCGCTTGCGCAGATCGCCGATGCGCCGCTCGCGGGCCTGGCTCCAGCGCGGATGCGAGACCTCGGGGTTCACGTTGGCGAAGAAGCCGTACTCGCGAGCGTTCTCCTGGCTCCAGGTCGTCTGCGGCTGGCTCTCCTGCAAACGGATCTTCACGATCGACTTGATGCTCTTGAAGCCGTACTTCCACGGCACCACCAGGCGAAGCGGGGCGCCGTTCTGGTTGGGCAGCTCGCGCCCGTACATGCCGACCGCGAGCAGCACCAGCGGATGGGTCGCCTCGTCGATGCGCAGCCCCTCGCGATAGGGCCAGTCGAGGATGCCACGACGCTGTCCGGGCATCTGCTCGGGATCGACCAGGGTCTCGAAGGCGACGAACTTCGCCTTCGAGGTCGGCTCGAAGCGCTTCAGCACGTCGACCAGCGGGATGCCGATCCACGGGATCACCATCGACCAGGCCTCGACACAGCGCAGCCGGTACACGCGCTCCTCGAGGGTGTGGGGCCGAAGCAGCTCCTCCAGGGGGACCGAGCCGGGACGCCCGACCTCGCCCTCGATCGCGACGGACCAGGGCTTGGGCCGCAGGCTGCCGGCGCGCGCCGCAGGATCGGTCTTGCCCGTGCCGAACTCGTAGAAGTTGTTGTAGGTGGTCGCGTCGGCGTACGAAGTGGGGCTCTCGTCGGTCTGGAACTCCGCCGGTCCCCGGGGCACGTCTACCAGCTGCGCCGGTGCCGGCGCTCCGGAGCTCGCGGAAACCTCCTCGGCACCGAAGCATCCAGAGAGGGCCAGGCCTGCGGCCGCGCCCGCCGCGCCCTGCAGGAAGCGGCGCCGGTCGAGGTAGAGGCCCTCGTCGGTGATCTCGCGGCTCAGAATCGGGCGGGGGCGGTGGATCGGCATGGGGGCTCCTGAACGAGGTTCACGCTTCGAGAGTGGGATGCCCACCCCCAGCGTGGGTTCCGGCCCGTGGGCTTGCGGCCGCAACCTTGCCCGGCGACCCCAGGCCGCGAAAGCCCCCGATGGACGGTCGAACCAGGGTAGACTCCCGACGCCTTTCCGGACCGACCGGAACAGCACTGCCGACCCGACAGGAGGAGACCATGGGCTTCCTTGCACCCCACACAGACAAGATCTACGCCGCCCTGCGGATCATGACGGGCTTGCTCTTCCTGCAGCATGGCCTGCAGAAGATCTTCGGCTTGTTCGGCGGGTCCGAGGCGCCGGCCTTCATCCTCTACGGTGCGGGGGGCATCGAGCTGGTCGGGGGTCTGCTGGTGGCCATCGGCCTGTTCGCCGGGCCGGCCGCCTTCCTGTCCAGCGGCACGATGGCCGCGGCCTACTTCATGGCGCACTGGCCGGCCGGCGGCTCCTTCTTCCCCATCGAGAACAAGGGCGAGCTCGCCGTCCTCTACTGCTTCGCCTTCCTGCTGATCGCAGCCAAGGGCTCCGGGATCTGGAGCCTAGACGCCATGCGCGCCGGCGACTCCGCATCGTAGGCGCCCCGGCGTCCCGCCGTCTCCACGCGATCCTGGCGATCGCCTGCGGCCTCTGGGTTTGTCTCGCAGCCGGCTGTGGACGGAACCACCCCGCGAACGGCCCGATGGCCGGAGCCGACCCGACCCCGGCCGAGGGTCCCTCCGAGCGGGCTCGCCTGCTGGGTCCGTTCCTCGCGGAGCACTGGCGCCTGCCGGTGCCCGCCCAGGGCGAGGCCCCCGAGGCCTTCTCGCCGCTCGAGGCGTCACTGCAACCCGCGGACTGCGGCGCCTGCCATCCCCAGCAGCTCGCCGACTGGCGCACCTCGCTTCACGCGGACGCCTTCTCCCCCGGGTTTGCCGGGCAGCTGATCGAGGGCGGCACCGCCCGCCCTGCTTCGGTCCGCGCTTGCCAGAAGTGCCACACCCCTCTCGAGGAGCAGCAGCCGTTCGGCCCCGACCTGGAACCGAACCCGGTCCACGACCCGGCCCTGCGGGCTGCGGGGCTCGCCTGTGCGGGCTGCCACGTGCGTGCCCACGAGCGTCTCGGGCCACCGCGCCGGCCCGAGCTGCCGCCGCTCCCCGCGGCACTCCCCCACGGCGGGTTCACCGCGCGCAACGAGTTCGGGGAGAGCCGCTTTTGCGCGCCCTGCCATCAGTTCACCGATCGCGCTCCGATCGCCGGCAAGCAGATCCAGGACACCCACCGCGAATGGGAGGCCAGCCCCCACGCCGCACGCGGCGAGACCTGCCAGAGCTGTCACATGCCGGACCGCCGCCACCTGTGGCGTGGCATCCACGACGAGCAGACCGTCCGAGAGGCGGTCGACCTCGCCTGGAGCGAAGCACCGGTCCTCGAAGAGGACCGCATCCGCGCCAGGCTGCGGCTGGTGAGCCGCGGCGTCGGCCACGCCTTCCCCACCTACGTGACCCCGCGCGTCTTCGTGGAGGTCTTCCAGGTCGACGTCGTCGGCGAACCGCTGGAGGCCACCCGCGCCCGCGCCGTGATCGGCCGCGAGATCGACTTCTCCACGAACGAGGAAGTCTTCGACACCCGCATCCTGCCGGGCCAGTCCTTCACGCTGGCCTACGACCAGCTTCGCGCCCCAGAAGCCGACGCCCTCATCGGCCTGGTCACCATCGACCCCGACTTCCACTACCGAGGCGTCTTCCTCTCCTACCTCCCGACCCTCGAGACCCCCGAAGCCCAGCGCTTCATCAGCGAAGCCCTCGCCCGCACCCAACACTCCTCCTACACCCTCCCCCCCCTCCTCCACCCGCTCCCGTAGGAGAGCCGGCCTACCCCCCGACTCAAGCGAGAAACCGCCCTACCCCCCGGCGAGCCGCGACCGCGAAGCGGAGCCGCCGCCGCCTCCGTTCCAACCCCGAACCCGGCACGCAACCCCCGCCCCAACGCGAGCCTCCAACCAAGTGGCGAAGCCACCCGCAAGCGGCCGCCCCCGGCAGCCCATCCCACCTCCACCTCCGAGGCGAGCCGCG
>JAJDAR010000253.1 GCA_029261775.1 Deltaproteobacteria bacterium
CTCTGGTTCGGCGGCAGGAGCGCCCCTGCTCTCCGCCGCGCGGCGACCCACGGTGACGGCTTCCTCTTCAGTCCCGCGATCGAACCGATCAAGGCGCTGTGCCGGCAGCTGACGGCGGCCCTCGACGCGAACGGCCGCCGCGAGGGCTTCGGCATCGACGTGCTGACCGGATTCGGCAACGGGCCCGATCACTGGCACCAGGAGATCGAGGCGTGGGCCGCCCTCGGCGCGGACTCGCTCTCGATCCGGACGATGACGACCGGCTCGAAGATGCTCGGCGAGAAGGACCCCGGCTTCACGAAGCCCCAACAGCACATCGATGCCCTCGAGCAGTTCATGCGCGAGGTCCGTCAGGTGCACTAGGTCCGCCAGGTCCGCCAGGCCGCGCGAAGGGCCGTTTCGCATCCTGCCCAGGAGGTGACCCATGGAGTTTCTGAAGCCCGGACCCGATCTCGCGCCGTACGACCTGCGTGCGATGACGATGGTGTGCCGCGCGGCCGAGAACGGCCTCGGGGCGCCCCAGCGAGCCTTGCTGGACGCGGTGCAGCGCCTCGTGCTGGAGACCGATCAGGACGTCGAGGCACTGCCGCCCATCGCGCCCGAGGAGCTGGCGGGCCACCACGTCGATCCCGCGCAAGCGCGTCAGCTCGTCCGCCTGATGGTCGCGATGAGCCTCGCCGACGGCCCGCCCAGCCGGGAGCAGGTGGCGCTGATCTCCTCCTTCGCCCGCGCACTCGGCGTCCGCGAGCCGTCGGTGAACGTCATCCGCCATCTCGCCAAGGGGCGGCTGCTCCGCTTTCGGCTCGCCTTCATGCGCCATGCGCACATCCGCACGTATCTCCGCAACACGTACCGGATGATGGGCGGGATCCGGCCGATGATCCGTGGCTTGCTCGTCGCGCGCGGCGTCATCGGCGAGAACCAGGAGCTGTCGGCGCGTTTCCGGGCGCTCGAACGACTGCCGAAAGACACCCTCGGACATCAGTTCTTCCGGCACTACACGGGAGAGGGTCTGGCGTTTCCCGGGGAGAAGGGAGGCTTCCCGGTCGGCGCCCTCTACCACGACTTCTCCCACGTGCTGGCAGGCTACGACACCTCGCCGGAAGGCGAGATGAAGAACGCGGCGTTCCAGGCCGGCTTCACCCGGGATGACGACGATTTCTTCGTCGCGCTCTTCGCGATCGTCATCCACACGGCGGGCATCAACCTGGCCCCGTTTCCGATGCCCGTGCTGCCCGGCCGGATCGGGCAGGGCAACCTCGCGATCGAGGTCCTTCACGGGCTCCAGCGGGGTGCGGCCATGAAGGTGGATCTGGCGAACGACTGGGATTTCTGGGCGTACGTGGAGCTGCCGATCGAGGTCGCACGAGAGCGGCTCGGCGTGCCGCCGCTGGACCCTGCCATCAGGCAGGCGTGAAGGCCCAGGTCCGTGATTTATTCACTTGACAAGTCAAAAGTCGCCCTCTATCGTGGCGTTTCGATTTAGCTGGTCATTCGAACAGCCAAAACCATCCAACGGAGGGCCCCATGCCGAACCCCAGGCTTCCCGAATTCGACGAGACCTCGCCCCTGCGGCCCGCGCGCTTCGGCCACATCGTGCTGAAGACGAGCCGCTTCAAGGAGATGCTTCCCTGGTACAAGACGGTCCTCAACGCGGAGGCGCTCTTCGAGCTGCCGTTGGTCGCGTTCCTGACCTACGACGACGAGCACCATCGGGTCCTGATCGCCCAGGATCCGAACGCCACGCCCCGACCTGCGACGGCCGAGGGCGTCGCCCACTGGGCGTACCTGTTCGATTCGTTCGGTGACCTGATGAAGGCCTTTGCGCGGTTGAAGGGCGAGGGCATCGAGCCGACCTATTGCGTCAACCACGGCTTCCAGCTCTCGCTCTACTACCACGACCCGGACCACAACGAGGTCGAGCTGGGCTGCGACGTCTTCGGGACGAGAGAGGAGCTGAATGCGTGGTTCGAGAACGGTCAGTTCGCCGCCAACTTGTACGGCTACAACTTCGATCCGGACAAGGTCCTCGCCCGCCACCTCGAGGGCGTGTCGGACACCGAGATCTTCGCCGAGACCTACCAGGGCGAAGCGCCCGACCTCTCCCACTTCAACGAGCAGACGGCGTGAGCGCGCCCCGCCTCGTCCCGCTGACCCCCGACACCCTCGATGAGGCGCAGCGCCGCCTCTACGACGCCGTGCTCGAGAGCCCGCGAGGCCAGGGCGGAACGCGCCGCATGATCCTCCGCGAGGACGGAACCCTCACGGGGCCCTTCGATGCGTGGCTCCGCACACCGGTCGTGGGGGAGCATCTCGAGCGGGTCGGCATGGCCTTGCGCACGGACACGGTGCTTCCGGCCGACGCACGGGAGACCGCGGTGCTCGTCGTCGCGCGCGCCTGGTCGGCCGACTTCGAGTGGTGGGTCCACGGAATGGTCGCTCGGGCAGAGGGCGTACCGGAGGAGGCGATCGATGCGATCGGGCACGGGCGCAGGCCCTCCTTCGACGATCCGGCCTGCCAGGCGGCCCACGACGTCGCCTTCGAGCTTGTGCAACGGCGCAGCCTGGCGCCCGCGACCCTCGAGCGAGCGAGAGAGGCGCTGGGTGAGCGGGCGCTCGTCGAGGTCGTCACCCAGGTCGGCTTCTACCAGCTGGTCTCGGGTGTCCTCGAGAGCTTCCACCCGCCCGGCCCCTCGGCCGATCTGCCGGTCGTGGGGCCGCCGTCCACGACCGAGCGCGCGGGCATCGACCTCTACGAGGCCGCGAGCACCACGCGCGCGGTGCGGCGCCTGCGCCCGGATCCGATTCCCGACGACGTCCTGCAGCGCGTGCTTCGCGCAGCGACCTGGGCGCCCAGCGGCGGCAACCTGCAGCCCTGGCACGTGATCGCGGTGCGCGATCCGGCCCGCAAGCAGGCGTTGGCCGAACTCTATCGCGGCCTCTGGTCCGACTATGCGGCCGATCGCCGTACGCTGATCGAGCGCCTCCCCGAGGCGATGCGCGCAGCGCCCACGCGGGCGCTCGCGGCGGGCGACCATCTCGCCGAGCACATGGGCGAGGTGCCCGTGATCAACGCCTTCTGTTTCCACCCGGAAAGGCTGCACATCACCGACGCCGACCTCGGCCGACCCTCGGTGGTCGGCGGGGCCTCGCTCTACCCGGCCGTGCAGAACCTGCTGCTCGCGTGTCGCGCCGAGGGGCTCGGTTGCGTGCTGACGACGCTGCTCTGCAGTCGCGAGAAGGAGGTGCGCGAGCTGCTCGAGATCCCCGAGCCCTGGGCGACGGCGGCGTTCGTCCCGATCGGCTGGCCCGTGGGCGGTGGCCACGGGCCGCTGTCTCGCCGTCCCGTCGAGCAGGTGGTCTTCGGCGATCGCTTCGGCGACGCGCTCTTCTCGTCCGATCCGGAGGAAGCCCGATGATCGAGCTCTACCACCTCGGCCTCTCGACCTGCTCCCAGAAGGTGCGCCTGGTGCTGGCGCAAAAGGGCCTGGAGTTCGAGTCCCACGAAGTGAACCTGATGATCGGCGAGCAGCACGACCCCGCGTACGTGAAGCTCAACCCCAAGCACGTGGTGCC
>JAJDAR010000254.1 GCA_029261775.1 Deltaproteobacteria bacterium
CCAGGCCATGCCGATCGCCTCCAGCTCGCTCTCGGCGTTGATGCAGGCGCCGCCTTCCTCGGGCAGGCGCCGCGCGAAGGTCTCGAGCAGCTCGGTGAAGGGCGTCATCGGGTAGCCCGCGAAGAAGCGACAGCCCGCCAGGAGCGCGGCTTCGGCGATCGCTTCGGAGCCTTCGATCAGACGTCGGGTCACGCGTTGCCACCTTCCTCGAAGCGGTAGACCTCGAAGCAGAAGTCGGGGCACACCAGCAGGCACGCGCCGCAGCCGGTGCAGCCGGTGCGGAGCGCCGGCACGCGGAAGCCCTGGACGTTGCGCTGATCGGACATGCTCAGCACCGCCGGCGGACATGCGGGGATGCACAGCTCACAGCCCTTGCAGCGATCGGCTGCAAGTCGGACGGTGCCGCGGGGGGGGGTCGCTGCGCTCATGCCGCGGCTCCGGCGGTCCACGCGGACACCTCGCCGAGAGGTGCCGCCGCGAAGCCAGCCCGCAGCGCCCGCTCGTTGCGCTCGAGGTGCTCGCTCCGATACGAAGGCACGGAGTCGCGCATCGCGAGCACCAGCGACTCGACGTCGACGAGGCCCGACCACGCAGCGAAGGCACTCGCCAGGACCATGGCACCGGCCACCGGCGATCCGAGCTCCGTGGCGAGGCGCGTCGCCGGAACCTCCAGCACGCGCTGCGTCTCGGGGTCGAGCGGCGCACCGAACAGGCCGGCGTCGACCACGACGAGCGAGCCCGGGCGCAGCCGCGTCCGCGTGGGCTCGAAGAAGCGGTCGTGCATCGCCAGCGCTGCCCAGACGCGCGGGACGATGGGTGGCGTCACGATCGGCGCATCGGCGACGACGAGGGTGTAGTCGGTGCTGCCGCCGCGCATCGTGCCACCGTAGACTCCGAGGGTCATGGCGTGCCGGCCTTCGCGGACGGCCGCGTGCGCGAGCACATGGCCGGCGAGCTGGATGCCCTGGCCGCCGATCCCGGTGAGCCGGATCTCGCGTTCCATCAGTGAGCCCGCCCCGGGCGCGAGAGGCCCGCCAGCGCGAACGCCACGAGCCGCTCGGCATCGCCCGGATCCGCGACGTCGCCGGCGCGCAACCGCGACTGCATCCAACCCATCGCGAGGTGGTAGAGGGTCTCGGCGTCGCGCTCGGGGTCGGCGGAGGGCAGGACACCCGCTGCGCGGGCATCGGCCAGCGCGTCGCGCACGAGCGCCGTGAGTCTGACTTCGGATTCCGCGACCTCATCGGGGTAGGCACTCGCCAGGCGCTCGCGAGACAGCGCGAAGGGGCGAGTCGCGGCCGCTGCCTTCTCGCGCAGGGCCTGGGCCGTGATGCCCTCGAGCCAGGCGCGCACGCGCTCCAGCGGCTCGTCCCGCTCCGCCATGCGCTCGGCCAGGTGATCCGCCAGCCGCTCGATGCCCGCGTCGAGAACCGCCACGAGCAGCTCGCGCTTGGAGCGGAAGTGCTTGTAGAAGGCCTGATTGGACAGGCCTGCGCGTGCCACGATCTCGCTCACCCGCGGCTCGAGGGCGCCTGTCGACTCGATCAACTCGAGCGCCGCCTCGACCAGCCGCGTCACCTCCGACGCATAGCGGGCCCGCCGTCGTTCGAGCGTGCGCTCCACGGCCCGGCCGGCGAAGGAGGGGCCAGCCTCGTTCGGGACGGCTCGAAGAGGCTTGTTCTGCATTTTGAGAATGATATTCTCGGCCGGCGATGACCGCAAGCACCGGGCCCGAGGCGCTGCTCGTCGGAGAGATCTTCCGCCGGAACGCGGAGGTCGTCCCCGACCGCGCCGCCGTGTCTCTCGGCGATGCCGTGATGACCCACAGCGAGCTCGACCGCGCAGCGAATCGCGTGGCGCATGCGCTGCGCGCCGCCGGCGTGCGCCACGGGGACCGGATCGTCTGCTGGGCGGATACGGCCCTCGACGTGATCCCCCTGTTCGTGGCCGGCGCGCGGCTGGGTGCGGCCTTCGCGCCGATCTCCGCTCGGCTCGGTCTCGAGGAGGCGACCGCACTGGCACGGCTGGCCCGGCCCGCGGTGATCGTGGCCGACCCGGAACGCAGCGTCGCCGGAGCCGAGCTCGCGACACGGATCGGCGTCGCCACCCACGACCTCGGCACCGACCTCTCGGCCGTCTCGGACGCGCCCGTCGAGGAGCCCGCGCTGCGCGAGACCGACCCGCAAGTGGTGTTCTTCACGAGCGGCAGCACGGGTGCGCCCAAGGGCGTCGTCTTGTCGCACCGCGCGAACTGGCTGCGCTCGTTCCAGGGCGTCTTCCGCGACCAGCCCGAGATCTCGCTCTGCATGTTCCCCCTCTTCCACATGGCGGCCTTCACGCTGGGACTGGCCGCCTGGCAGACGCGCGGCGAGCTCGCGCTGGTCGCCGCGGCCATGCCCGAGGAGATCCTGGCGGCCGTCGAGCGCCGCCGCGCCAACCGGCTCTACTGCATCCCGGCGATCTGGGCGCGGATCCTCGCCGCGGACACCGGTCGCTTCGACACCTCGAGTCTGCGCGAGCTCGACACCGGCACCTCGGCCACGCCGGTCTCGCTGATCCACGCCCTCAAGGAGCGCTTTCCGGGGACGGTGACGCGCATCTACTACGGCTCGACGGAGGTCGGCTCCGCGACCACGCTGCCCGACGCCGACTCGCTGAGCAAGCACGGGAGCGTCGGCCCGGCCTCGCCGGGTGTGGACGTGCGGCTCGCGGCGTCGGGCGAGATCTGCGTTCGCAGCCCGTATCTCGCCGACGGCTACTTCGACGATCCTCGGGCCACCGACGCCGCGTGGCGAGAGGGCTGGTTCCACACGGGCGACCTCGGCGCGCTCGACGAGGACGGGTACCTCAGCATCGTCGGGCGGCTGAAGGAGATCATCCGCACGGGCGGCGAGGGCGTGGCGCCGAGCGAGGTGGAGGCGGCGCTTGCGAGCCACCCGTCGGTGGCCGAGGTGGCGGTCGTCGGCATCCCGGATCCGGACTGGGGCGAGCTCGTGTGCGCGGTGGTCGTGCCGACCGCGGGTGCGGTGCCCGAGCTCGCGGAGCTGCAGGCGCACCTCGAGGGCAAGCTCGCGAGCTTCAAGAAGCCGCGCCGCCTCGAGCGGCGCGAGACGTTGCCGCGCACTGCCGCCACCGGCCAGGTCCAGCGAGCCCTGCTCGTGCAGGAGATCAGCGCCGGAGTCACGGATTGAACGGAACTTCCCCGCGGATCCTGAGTCACGTGCCGATCGGGTTGCTCCGCCTCGTACGGGAGGCCCATCCCGAGATGGAGATCGTCGCGGTTCCCGAGGACGGGCCCGTCCCGCCGGGAGTGCGCGGCGAGATCCTGCTCACCCAGGCGTGGGGCAGCCCGAACCTCGGCGAAGTCGTCGCGCGGGGCGTGCGTTGGGTCCACGCCTATGGCACCGGCGTCAACGCGTTTCCGTACGACGCGCTCGGAGACCGCGACCTCACCTGCTCGCGCGGCGCGAGCGCCGTGCCAATCGCCGAGTTCGTGCTGGCCGTGATGCTCGCCCACGAGAAGGATCTGCCCGCGACCTGGATCTCCGATGCCGAGCATTGGCGCATCTCCGGCCTCGGCGGCCTGCACGGCAAGACGCTCGGGATCGTGGGTTTCGGTGGAATCGGTCGGGCCGTGGCCACGCGCGCGCAGGCGTTCGGCATGCGCGTGCGGGCACTGCGTCGCAGCGACACGCCGAGCCCGGTGCCCGGCGTGGACATGGCGCGAGACCTCGGTGATCTGCTCTCGAGCGCCGATCACGTCGTGCTCGCTGCGCCGGTCACCGACGAGACGCGCGGCTTGATGGGCACCGCGGCCTTCGCCCAGGCCAAGCCGGGCGTCCACCTCGTGAACGTCGCCCGCGGCGAGCTCGTCGACCAGCAGGCGCTGCGCAGCGCCCTCGACAACGGCCAGGTGGCCCGCGCCTCTCTCGACGTCGCCCACCCCGAGCCCCTGCCCGAAGGTCACTGGCTCTACACCCACCCGCGCGTGCGTTTGAGCCCCCACATCTCGTGGAGCATGCCGGGCGCGCTCGACTGGCTGATCGAACCCTTCGTGGAGAACCTCGGTCGTTGGCTCGCGGGTGAGCCGCTGCTCCACACCGTCGACCGCGCTCTCCGCTACTGAGAGGGCCCGCGAGCGTGCGTGGCCGCGACCCGCCCCACGCCCGCGCTCCGACACGGTCCCGTCGGTCGGTCAGAAGATCGACTGGGCGCTGTAGGTCGTGAGCCGCTCGAGCGCGAGGGCTCCCAGGACCGAGTTTCCCTGCTTGTCGAGCCCCGGTGACCAGACACACACGCTGAAGGTTCGCGGCATCGTCGCCACGATGCCTCCCCCGACACCGCTCTTGGCCGGCAGCCCCACCCGATAGGCGAACTCACCGACCGCATCGTAGGTTCCGCAGGTCACCATCATCGAGTTCAAGTATTTCTTCTGGTTGACAGACACCACGGCCTCGCCGGTCGTCGGGTGCAGGCCGCCGTTGGCCAGGAAGAGCCCCGCGTTGGCCACCTGGACGCAGCTCATCGAGAGCGAGCAATGGTGGAAGTAGGCATCCAGGACCCGGTCCGCGGGATTCTCGAGGTTGCCGAAGCTCTTCATGAAGTGGGCCATCGCGGCGTTGCGGTGGCCGTGGGCCGCTTCCGATGCGGCCACGGCCTCGTCGAAGTGGATGTCGTCGCTTCCGGCGAGTTCTCGAACGAACTCCAGGACGGAAGCCTTCGCGTCGTCGAGCCGCGACAAGATGAGGTCGCTCACCACGAGTGCGCCCGCGTTGATGAAGGGGTTCCTGGGGATTCCCCCTTCGCTCTCGAGCTGGACCAGTGAGTTGAAGGAGGTCCCGGAGGGCTCTCGCCCACAGCGCGCCCAGAGCTCGTCCCCGACCAGGCGCATCGCGAGCGTCAGGGTGAACAGCTTCGAGATGCTCTGGACGGAGAACTTCTCCTCGGCGTCCCCGACGGTGTAGAGGCCCCCGTCCGGCGTCCGCAACGCGATGCCGAACCGATCCGGTGCCACCCGAGCCAGCTCCGGGATGTAGCTGGCGACCTGGCCTTCGCCGAGGCGCGAAGCGAGCTCGCCATGAATCCGCTCGAGCAGGGCCTGATAGTCCATTCCGGGTCGTCTCCCACGTGCATTCGGCCGGACATTACATCTCCACTGGCTCGAGGGCGTGGCAGCAACGACCCCATGGGGCGCTTCGAGCGCACGAAGGGTGGCGTGGCAAGCTCCCGGGCCGATGAGAGCCGGCGCCAACCGCACGACGGCCTCGGCGCTCGAGATCAGCTCGCGGAGAGCCGATCCAGCAGGTTCCGGGTGATGGCCTCCACCGGCGGATCGAGGCCGGCGAGACCGTGCGCCCAGTCGGTGCTGCCCGACGTCACGACGATGCCGCCGGCGGGGGACGTATAGGTTCCGAAGACGGCATGGCCGTGCGAGAAGCGCTCGACGTCGGCCGGCGTGCGACCGCCGTCGATCGTACGCGCCGCGATGTACTCGACCTCCGAGGGCTGGTCCGGCGGGGGGGGCCGCGTCGCGGTCTCTCGGGTGAAGTGGGCCGCGGGGGCGGTGCCCAGGATCGTGAAGTCCTGGGGCGTTCCGTCGACGCCGGTCGCGTACGGGAGGCCGTCGCGATAGTCGAAGTCGCAGCCGTCGCACTCGTAGCCGACCGTCGTGCCCCCTGCGCCGAGGAGATCGCCGTAGCCGATGTCCGTGCCCTCGAAGAGCCAGTGGTCCGGGCGATGGATCGTGTAGCCCCCGGCTCCGCGGGTCGCCCGTCTGCCGATCCGGTGGTAGCCGCCGCGCACGAAGCTGACGCCGGTCATGTGGTTCTCGGGCCGGCCGACCTCGCGATCCGACCACATGCAGGTCAGCTCGCCGATCCGATCGGTGCCGAAGACCGGATCGGACTTGTAGTGGCCCTTGTAGCCGATCATCGTGGCGGCGGGCCCTTCGGGCGTCGGCTGCTCCAGGCGCACCTGCCAGAAGGCCGTGTTGCCCGAGAGGAAGGCAGCGTTTCCACCGCGCCCGATGAATCCCTCGACGGTGTCGCGCATGGGGCCCGACCAGTACTCGTCGTGGCCGACCGACAGGTAGAGCGCGTAGCTGTCCTCGCCCGGCCCGGACAAGAGCTGCGGATGATCCTCGAGGTCCGCGTTCGTCACGACGTCGATCGCGTAGCCCTCGCGCTCGGCCCATTGCAGGAAGGGCAGCTCCCAGTCGGGCCAGCCGGCCGAACCCGCATAGGGCGACAGATGATTCAGGGTGAGAAAGCCCACGTGCGCCGTCATCTGCGGGTCGGGGACCTGCACCGTCGTGACCCGCCGCCCGGCACCCGGCGGCTTGTAGAGATAGCCCGGCGACATCGGCCGCTGCAGCGAGACCGCCGTCCCGCCGGTGTAGAGGTTGCGGCCACCGAAGTCGTTGTAGGCGTGCCAGGTGTTCGTGGACAGCGCCATCAGGATGCGCGCGGTCGGCGCGCCCGGGCGCGGGCGCACCACGAAGAAGGCGTGGCTGCGCCGCTGCTTTCCGCTCACGTCGACGTCGAGTACGACCTCGTAGTAGCCGCTCCTCCAGCCCTCATCGACGTCGAGGACGAGCGCCGCGGGCCACCCGCAGCCCTCGCGGTCGGCGCCCTCCGGAGTGTCGTGAAACGCCGCCGCGACGGCTTCCTCTCGGAAGACGACCTCGCGACGCAGGCCGACCCGAGCGACCTCGACCGAGACCGGCCGCCCTCCCGGCGACGAGAGATGCAGCCCGACCTGCTCCCCACCGACGACGGACTGGGGCCAGCAATATCCCGTGGCGGCTTCGAACGGCATGGCCGCAAGCTACCGGAGCTGGAAAGCCGCCGCCGCGTGTACTCGGGAGGGCCGCTTCGACGAAATCTCACTCTGCACCGGGTGGAGGTGGAAAGCGGCCGAACCCGCTGTCGCCGGTCGCAGTCGGCGGGGCGTCAGGGAATCCAGCGAAGGCCCGTCATCGAGACGCCCGGGGCGAACGGCGCCCGGCCCTCCGGGTCGATCCCGGACCGCAGGTCCTCGGTGCGCCAGAGCGGCTCCCAGCAGCCGTGCTTCTCCAGCAGCGCACGCGCCTCGCCTTGTGCGTCCGGGAGCAGCGCGTCATAGCGCGCGCGGAGCTGCTCGAGGCACCAGACCCGGTAGGGCGCCACGCGAAGCTGCTCGTAGCGGACCCCTTCGACCTCGACGTCGACCTTCTTGTCGCCGCGCTTCCAGGCCTCTGCGTTGGCTGCAAGGTAGGGAAGATAGGTCGAGCCGATCGTGTCGAGCAGCGCGCCCCACTCCTCGGGGATCCCCGTCGCGAGGGGGCCCTTCGTACGGCTCGCGCGCGCATTCCAGACGCGGGCGACCCATTCGTAGACGCCGGGCGCCGTCTCGCGCATGAGGCTCGACGCGGTCGGGTCGATCCCGAAGTGACGGAACATCGAGCCGAAGAAGCCGTAGTCGGCGATCGTGGGGCGCGCGCCGAGCAGGAAGGGCCGCGTCTCGAGGATCGCCTCGAGCTGGGCGAGGGCGTTCGTGTAGGTGTGCTCGACGTGAGCCCAGGTCGTCGCGTTCACCCCATCGAGGCGCACGAAGAAGGTGCGCTGGCGCCAGCGTGTCAGGAGCCGCTTCCAGGACCCGGGCAACGCCATGTCGGACATCATCTCGTCGCTGAGCTTGCGCGAGAGGTGGTGCGCGTCCTGCGGGTAGGACCAGCGGTAGTGCATCGCGGGCCGCCAGAGCCACTCGTCGCCGTAGTCCTCCACCAGCCAGCTCACGAAGGCCTGGAGCGGATCCTCGGGAATCACGCTCGGCTCCGGGAACTGCGTCTCGAGCCACGCGATGATCGGTGTGGTGTCGGTCATCCAGCGGCCGTCGGCCAGCTCGACCGCCGGCACCTGCCGGACCCCGGTCCTCTGCTGCAGCTCGCGGTCAGGGGCCTTGGGCACGCGCTCGAAGGGAATCTCCTTGAAGTGGAGATAGGCCTCGAGCTTCCCGGTGAAGTAGGACTCCTCCGGACCGAGGACCCGAAGCGGCGTGATGGGCTGCGCTCGTTCGCTCATCCAGGAAGGCTGGCACAGGTCGCACGAGTGCGCCGAACGGATCGCGCGGCGGGGCTTCCCGTCCTGGTTTCCCGAGACGTGAGGCGCCTTGGCTGTCCGCCGCTCAGGGCCCGGCCGATTTCGGACCTGCGAAGTACCAGATGATCAGGCCGATCACGGGGAGAAAGAACACGAGCAGGATCCAGACGGCCTTCATCCCGGTGGTCGCACTGCTTCCGACGATGTTGATGATCGCCCAGATGTCGGCGATCAGGATCAGGGCACCCAGCAATCCTTCGAACATTTGCGGTCTCCTGGTGTAGGGGGAACGAGCCCGCCATGGGTCGATGGCAGGGGTCGGCTCCCTCGGAGAACTCAAAGCACGTTTCGTGCCATGCGGGTCGGGGTCCGCCGCGCCGCCACGGGCCGCGAGCGCTCGTCCGGTGCGCGTTTCTACAATCGATAGCCGGCTGGGCCCATCCTGTGATCGACGGGCCGTGGCTGAGCCGCGGCGTCGTGGCTGCACTCGCCGCTGAAAGCGGCACGGCGGCACGAGCCTTGCTTTGGGCTGAAGACGCGAGCGCTGCGACCTGCGTCTCCCGCGCTCCGAGATGACCCCTCTGCGACCCGGAGCACGCCGATGACGAGATGGAAGTGAGCAACGCGCGGTCCACGCCTCGGCGCCGCCCTCGCCGCTCGCACGGGCAGCGGCTCTCGATCCTGGTCGCGATCCTCGGCATCGCGATCTCGGGCCTGGCGATCGAGACCGGAACTCCCGAGCTCAG
>JAJDAR010000255.1 GCA_029261775.1 Deltaproteobacteria bacterium
CCTGGAGACGCGCTGGCGGTTGAATCGTCCTGCCAGGCGACCGCGGTGTGCGGCGCATCACAAGTTTCTCCATCGATCGGACGACGAGAAGAGTTGAGGCCACAAGCGCGTGCCGGGGGGCCCGCGCGGATCCAGGGGAGAAGGCCTCCGAGCGAGGGGGAAGGATGAGCTCCGAGGAGCGCAGCCGGGCGAGCACGCCGCGTGCCGCGGCCGGGGAGACGTACGTGCGTGCGTCTTTCCTGCGGCTGGCCCTGCTCGTGCTGGGCCTGCTCCTGTCGGCCCCCGCTCTGGCCCAGACCGCGCCGTTCCAGGACTTCGACCACTGGACGACCGGCTTCCCGCTCTCGGGAGGTCACGCGCGCGCGGCCTGCGAGACCTGCCACCCCTCCGGTCGCTTCGAGGGCACCCCGAAGGAGTGCGTCGCCTGTCACGGAGGCAGCGGCCAGTCGGGCTGGACCCGCAAGCCGTCCGGGCACGTGCCGAGCTCGAACCGCTGCGACGACTGCCACACCACGGCGACCTGGAGCCACGCCCGATTCGACCACGTCGGGGTGTCCGAGAGCTGCGGCAGCTGTCACAACGGCAGCTGGGCTTCGGGCAAGAGCGGCTCCCATCTGCCCACCTCGAACCAGTGCGACGACTGCCACCGCACGGTGACCTTCAGCCATGCCCGCTTCAACCACGTCGGCATCGACAACGGCTGCGCCCGCTGCCACAACGGCGGCCTCGCCACCGGCAAGTCGCGGGACCACATCCCGACCAGCAACCGTTGCGAGGACTGCCACGGCGTGGTCCGCTTCGCGGCGGCCACGATGAACCACACGGGCATCAAGAACAACTGCGTGACCTGCCACAACGGCAAGCGCTCGATCGGGAAGGACAAGTTCCACATTCCCGTCAACAACCGCTGCGAGGACTGCCACGACACCGTGGCCTTCTCGCGCGGCGTCTTCGACCACACCGGGGTCGTCTCAGGCTGCTTCACCTGCCACAACGGCAAGAACGCCGTCGGCAAGCACAAGGCCCACATTCCCGCGCCGAACATCTGCGAGATCTGCCACAACACCACCGCTTGGAAGTGAGGCCGGAGCCACCAGGTGGCCCCGATCACGATTTCGAGCTCCGACGCGAATCGAGCCCCCTCCGGGGCTTGATCGCCCGCGGCGCACCCGAGTTGCGCGCGGCCTTCCACTGAGACGCCGGCTGCCTGCCGTGTTGCTCCTCACCAGGAAACGTGAATCCGCCGTCGATGGGGTCTTCACGACGAACCTGAACGCACCTCTCCACGCGTGCGTGCACGGGAGTACCCATGACCAACCCGGATCCCTTCTCCACCGCCCGCCGGATGCGCTTCTGGCTGCTGGCCCTCCTGATCCTGGTGACTGGCGGCCTCGCCAGCTCGGCCACGGCAGGCCCGCGCGAGCAGGCGCGGCGCATGCACGATCGCCTGGTGGGCGTGCCTCCGTCGGAGGCCGTGCTGACCGACATGCAGAACCTCATTGCGGCCGGCCAGCCGATCCAGGCGGCCTATCGCGCGATGGAGAATCCGATCTTCTACTCGTCGTCGCTGAAGAACTTCGTCTCGCCCTGGACGAACCAGGCCCAGACGATCTTCGAGCCGCTCAACGACTACAGCGCCACGGTCATCGGGATGATCCGGGACGACATGCGCTTCGACCGGGTGCTCTCCTCCGACATGATCTACGTGGGCGCTCCCGGCACCACCGAGACGCCCTACTCGCACACCGACAACGTGCACTACGAAGAGCTCGAAGAGAGCCGCGCCGACCTGTCGAACCCGGCCGTCCTGATGGCCGTGACGCAGTCCGGGCTTCCCGGCGCGCAGCTCCCGAGCTCGGCGACGGCCGGTGTCCTGACGACCCGCGCGGCCGGTGAGGAGTTCTTCTCCGCCGGCACGAACCGCCGGATGTTCCGCTTCGCGGCGATGAACTACATGTGCCGCGATCTCGAGCAGCTCAAGGACACGACGCGGCCGACGAATCGCATCCGCCAGGACGTCTCCCGATCCCCGGGTGGCGACAGCTCGGTGTTCCTGAACTCCTGCTCCGGCTGCCACTCGGGCATGGATCCGATGGCCCAGGCCTTCGCCTACTACCAGTGGGACGACGACATGGAGCGGGTCGTCTACACGCCGGGCCAGGTGCAGCCCAAGTACCTGATCAACGCCAGCGCCTTCCCGATGGGCTTCGCAACCCCCGACGACACCTGGACGAACCTCTGGCGTCACGGACCCAACGCGTCGCTGGGTTGGGCCAACGGTCCCGGCGAGGGCAACGGCGCCAAGTCACTCGGCCTGGAGATCACCCAGACCCGGGCCTTCTCCGTCTGTCAGGTGGAAAAGGTCTTCGCCCACGTCTGCCTGCGCGGCGTGAGCTCCCAGACCGATCGCGACGAAGTCGAGCGCATCGCCGACGTCTTCGAAGCCGACAATTTCCGAATGAAGCGGGTGTTCGCGGAAGTCGCCAGCGCCTGCATGGGCAACTGAGTCCGGCACGCCCTCCTCTCCGCCCTTGCGAACTCCTGACCGAACGAGGTCTCTCATGACGCGCTTCTCCCTCCCCTCCTGGCTTTGCACCGCCCTGCTCACCGTCCTGGTGGCAGGCCTCGCTCCCTCGGGCGCCTTCGCGGAAGCGGCCTTCGGCCCGACGGTCGACGCCAACTGTGCGCCTGCCATGCCGTACAACGACCTGAAGGCCGGCGGCGTGCTGAACGAGTGCACGCTCTGCCACGACAGCGACTTCAACGCGGGCATCTTCCCCGCCGGTGGAAACGTCCGGACCCCGGAGAAGGACGCCTGGGACAGCGCGAACTACGCGTTCTTCTGCCCCGTCGCCAACACGGCGCCGGTCATCAATCCGGCGATCGGCGCCAAGATGGCGACGGCCGGGCAGCTGCTCAGCTTCACCGTCAACGCGATGGATGCCGATGCGGGCGACACCCTGACCTGGACGGCGCAGGGCGCCCCGGCGGGTTCGACCCTCACGAACGGCGCCAACGGGACGGCCACCTTCGCGTGGACGCCGAACGCCGGACAGGTGGGCTCCCACAGCGTCACCTTCGTCGTGACCGACAACGCCGCCACTCCCGCCAGCGCGATGGAGACGGTGGCGATCACCGTCGCGGCCGCGAACCAGTCGCCCTCTCTCGGGGCGATCGGCAACCAGACGGTCAACGAAGGCCAGAACCTCAGCTTCACCGTGACCGCCAACGACCCCGACGTGGGCGACGTGGTCACGCTCAGCGCCTCGAACGTCCCGACCGGCGCGACCTTCACCCCGGCGACCGGCGCCTTCTCCTGGACGCCCAGCTTCGCCCAGTCCGGCAACTTCTCGGTGACCTTCAGCGCCTCCGACGACGGCAATCCGATGCTCTCGGACAGCGAGGCGATCATGATCACCGTGGGCGACGTGAACCGCCCGCCGGTCCTGAACCCGATCGGAAACCAGGGCGTCAATGAAGGCACCCCCCTCGTCCTGAACCTCACGTCCTCGGACCCGGATGGCGACGGCCTGGCGCTGGTCGCCTCGGGCCTGCCGAACGGCGCGAGCTTCACCCCGAACGGAGGCGACGGCACCTTCAGCTGGACCCCCGCCTTCGGCCAGATCGGCAACTTCAACGTCACCTTCACGGTGACCGACGACGGCAATCCGCCGACGAGTGACTCGGAGATGATCACGATCGCAGTCGGCGACGTGAACCGGACCCCGACCCTGACGCCGATCGGCAATCAGACGGTGAACGAGGGCCAGAGCCTCGCCTTCAACGTCGTGGCCACTGATCCGGACGGCGACGCCCTGACGATCCAGGGCTCCAGCCTGCCGATGGGCTCGACCCTCACGCCCTCGGGACCGGGCATGTCGGCCTTCGCCTGGACCCCTGCCTTCAACCAGCAAGGCAACCACACCGTGACCTTCACGGCCACGGACAACGGCAACCCGTCGCTGAACGCGAGCGAGACCCTCACGATCACGGTCGGCAACGTGAACCGGCCGCCCGTCCTGGGTGCGATCAACGACCGCACCGTGAACGAGGGGGAGCTCCTGCAGGTCGCCCTCAGCTCGACGGATCCCGACGGCGACAGCCTGACCCTGCAGCTGGCCAACCAGCCCCAGGGCCTGTCCCTCCAGGACAACGGTGACGGCACCGGCACCCTGGCCTGGACGCCGGGCTTCGGCGATGCGGGCAACTACACGGTCAACGTGTCGGTCACGGACGACGGCTCCCCTGTGGCGATGGACCAGGAAGCCTTCATGATCACCGTGGGTGACGTGAACCGGCCGCCGGCCCTCGCCCCGATCGGCAACAAGCCGGTCAACACGAACAACCCCCTCACCTTCATGGTGAGCGGTAGCGATCCGGACGGCGACAACGTCAGCTGTGTCGCGGCCGGCCTTCCGGCGGGCGCCCTCTTCGTCGACAACGCGGACGGGACGGGGACCTTCACCTGGACCCCCCTGGATGCCGACGTCGGCAACCACATGGTGACGTTCACGGCCACCGACTCGGGCAACCCGGCGCTCCAGGCCAGCGAGACGATCACGATCGCCGTCGGCCAGGTGAACAACCCGCCCACGCTGGTCCAGATCGGCGACCGGACGGTGCTCCAGGGCCAGACCCTGAGCTTCGCCCTGCTCGGCACGGACCTCGATGGGAACACCCTCTCCTTCAGCGCCATGGACGTCCCGATCGGCGCGACGCTGACGGACAACATGGACGGCACGGCGACCTTCTCGTGGACGCCTGCGGCGAACCAGGTGGGCAGCGCGGACGTGACCTTCATGGTCACCGACGACGGCATCCCGCCCCTCTCGGACTCCGAGGTGGTGAAGCTCGCGATCCAGGGTCCCGGCGGCGGCAACTTCGGCGTGACCGATGCCACCTGGTGGGACACCTGGGGCGGCCACATCACGGTGGCCGGCGTGGGCGCGACCCCGATGGGCTCGGTCCAGATCCTCGATGCGGACACCGGCCAGATGATCGGAATGGCGAACGTCGATGCCGGCGGTGACTTCGCGACGGGCGAGTGCCGGACCTACAAGAAGAAGAACAAGAAGAAGAAGAAGAAGCGCACCACCATCACGATCCTCGAGTGCCTGGTTCCGCCGGTTCCCCCCTGCGAGATCCAGGTCCTGGACGGGGCCACGCTGAGCCAGCGCGTACCGGTCGCCAACGCTCCCGCGAGCTGCGGCATGGCAGGCGACGACCTGCTCGACGGTCGCGCGAACTACAGCAGCCGCAAGAAGGGCAAAGGCAAGAAGAAGGCGCCGGCGACCCTCACGGTCTCCGGTGAACACGCCCAGGCCATGACGGAGGTCGAGATCCGCGACGCCATGACGGACATGGTGCTCCAGACGGTGATGGCCGACGACAGCGGCCGCTTCTCCTGGCAGTCGGTGAACCCGTCGCCCGTGCCCTGCTTCATCCGCCTGGGCAATCTGGACCGGTTCTCCAGCGAGATCCCGGTGATGTACCGGCCGAGCAAGAAGGGCAAGAAGAAGGCCGCGATGCGCCCGCGCTGCGCTATGCCCGGCAACTTCCCCCCGCCTGCTCCCACCGCGACCAGCGGCTCGAACGGCGTCGGCAACGGCGGCAATCTGGGCGGCGGCAACAATGGTGGTGGCAACAACGGCGGCGGAAACAACAATGGCGGTGGCAACAACGGCGGTGGCAACAATGGCGGCGGAAACAACGGCGGTGGCAGCACCATCGACCCGTCCGAGCAGGCCAACTACGACGCCTTCCTGCAGACCGTCGAGCCGCTGACCGGCGCCTACTGCGTCGGTTGCCACAACGGCGCGCCGAACGCACTCGGCAGCCCGGACATCGCGAACCCGATCAAGGAGATGGCCTACCGCGCCGTCTGGGACACCCAGAAGGTGAACCTGCAGCAGCCCTATGGCTCGCGGCTGGTCCAGCGCATCCAGAGCGGCCACTCCTGCTGGACCGACTGCGCCAACGACGCCGAGACCATGCGGGCCTCGATCGCGATGTGGTCGATGCTGGTCGGTGGCGGCGGCGGAGGCAACAGCCAGCAGAGCATCACCAGCGCCAGCCAGACGATGGCAGACGGCGTCGAGGGCGGAGGCAACAGCCGCTACGACGATGCGGTCATCGCCCGGTGGGAGTTCCAGGAAGGCAGTGGCAACGTCGCGGCCGACACCAGCAACGTGGCTCCGGCCATGGATCTGACCCTCACGGGGACGACCTGGCTCGGCGGCGGCGGCATCCAGAACGTGAGCGGCAAGGCGGAGGCCAGCCAGGCCAGCAGCCGCAAGCTCCATGACCTGATCGCCAACCCGAACACCGGCTCGAACGAGTACTCGATCGAGGCGTGGGTGGTGCCGGGCGCCACGGACCAGCGTGGACCGGCGCGGATCGTCTCGTACTCCCGGGACACCGGCAGCCGCAACTTCACGATGGGCCAGGAGAACTACAGCTACGCTTTCCGGAACCGCAGCCGCGCGCCGGGCGTGTCGGGCAACGGAACGCCGACGATGGTCACGCCCAACGACGCGCGGGACCTTCAGACCGAGCTGCAGCACGTGGTCATGACCTTCGACCAGAACGACGGTCGCAAGATCTACGTCGACGGCGTCTTCACCGACGACGTGGACGTGAAGGGCCCCGGCAGCCTCTCCAACTGGGACCCGAACCAGTGGTTCGTGATCGGCAACGAGCACACCAACAACCGGCTGTGGAAGGGCGAGATCCGCTTCGTCGCGATCCACAACCGCGCGCTCACGCCGCTCGAGATCCAGAGCCACCATCTGGCCGGGGTCGAGGACAGCTTCCTGCTGCGCTTCGACGTCGCCCAGTGGACGGGCCAGCCCGGCAGCGTGATCGAGCTCTCCGTGCGCGAGTTTGACGCCTTCTCGTACCTGTTCAGCCGACCGACCTACGTCGGACCGACCGGTGCGGGCATCCCGATCCGCAACCTGCGGGTCATGGTGAACGGGCAGGTGCCGATCGCGGGCCAGGCCTTCCGGATGATGGACGTGGTGGCCACGCAGTCGCCGCAGGAGCTGTCGCCCCTGGCCTCGGTCATCGCCAAGGACATGGGACCGGCAAACGACGTCTTCTCCCTCGCCTTCGAAGTCCTCGGGGACAACCTCGCGGTGATCGTGAACAACGACGCCCCGGTGCTGCCCGGCGGCTTCGTGGACGAAGGGAACCCGGACGCCGGCATCCGGAACTTCTCCCAGATCAACGAGACGATGGCGGTCCTGACGGGCGTCTCGCCCGAGAACCGCAACGTGGAGCGGACCTTCGAGGGCCTGACCCAGCAGCTGCCGGGTGACAACGACCTTCGCGGCTTCGTCTCGGCCCACCAGGTGGGCTCCTTCAAGCTGGCGATCGAGTACTGCGACCGGATGGTGGAATCGAGGAACGCGCGCGAGGCGATCTTCGGGACCGGCTTCAACTTCGGAGCCACCACCTTCCAGGCCTTCCAGAACCCGAGCGCCAAGGCCCTGATCTCGGACAGCCTCGTCGAAAAGTTCTACGGAACGACCCTGGCCAACCAGCCCGATGCAGATCAGGCCCGGCCGGTGGTGACGCAGCTGATCGACGATCTGACCACCCAGTGCACGAGCGCTGGGGCCTGCGACAGCGAGCACACCCAGAGCGTGGTGAAGGCAGCCTGCACGGCCGTCCTCTCCAGCGCACCGGTGCTCTTCCACTAGAAGCCTGACGACCAGCCCGCCCCGGCGCCCGATGGGCGCCGGGGCCCTTCCGCAAGCCAAACGGAGACGGGACACACACCATGACGAATCACGACGAGAGCGGGACTCCGATGCGCACGCGCCCGGCCGACGAGAGCGGGACTCCGATGCGCACGCACCCGGACCACAAGCTGCGGACCCGACGCGACTTCCTGGGCCAGGGCCTGCTGACGGGCGCAGCCCTCCTCACCGCCCCGAGCCTGATGGGCTTCCTCGGCAGCTCACCGGCCGCGGCCCAGGCGGCGGCCAGCTGCGGCGTGGCCGTCGGCGGTGCGGGGATGATCCCCTTCATCACCATCGACCTCGCAGGTGGGGCCAACACCACCGGCTCGAACATCATCGTCGGTGGACCCGGCGGTCAGCTCGACCCGCTGGACCCGGACGGGTACGAGCAGCAGGGTCTACCGACGGGAATGTTCCCGACCGACCCGGCCCAGGTGAACAACGAGCTCGGCCTGCTCTTCCACCAGGACAGCGCCTTCCTCCGCGGGATCCAGGACAAGACCTCGGCCGCGACCCGTGCCAACACGAACGGCACGATCTTCTGCGCCAGGTCGGACAACGACACGGGCAACAACCCCCACAACCCGATGTTCGGCATCAACAAGGCCGGAGCGGATGGGGACCTCGTGACGCTGATCGGCAGCCGCAGCTCGGACTCCGGCGGCCGCTCGGTGGCCCCGATGTCGATGTACGACCCGGCCAAGCGGCCCACGAAGGTCTCGAACCGCAACGACGCGACTGGCCTCGTCGATACCGGCAAGCTCGTCGAACTGCTCGACCAGGATGCGGCCATCGCGGTCATGGACTCCATCGAGCAGCTCTCGAACATGAAGGTCGCAAACCTGACCGAGGACCAGATCGTCAAGGACCTGATCGGCTGCGCGTACACCCAGAGCTCCGACCTGGTGCAGCGCTACGGCGACCCCGCGCTCCTGGACCCGGAGGTGGACCCGGTCATCGTCGGCAACAACAACAGCATCTTCACCGCGAACGAGCTGAACAACTCGAAGTTCGAGAAGACGGCGGCGGTGATGAAGCTCTGCGTGAACGGCTTCGCCGGCGCGGGCACGGTCGAGATGGG